>CAYZBZ010000014.1:0-31547 GCA_964476725.1 uncultured Vicinamibacterales bacterium | reverse complement strand
GCCGCCACCACCTGGCGGCGGATCGAACTCGTTCTTGACGTACCCGATTCGAAGCTTCGACAGCGGCACATCCGGGTTCCACAGGAACGCCGTATCGACGACGGTGTCGTCGCGGCCGTCGGGACCGTAGATCTCGTTGAAGACGAGCGCGCAGTCCTCCACGGACCTGCACATCGGTCCGATCTTGTCCATCGTCCAGCTGAGCGCCATCGCTCCGTAGCGGCTGACGCGGCCGTATGTCGGCCGGAGTGCTGTGACGCCGTTCTCGGCAGCCGGCGAGATAATCGATCCGCGCGTCTCAGTGCCGATGCCGAAGCCAACGAGCCCCGCGGCGGTCGCCGAACCCGGGCCTGCCGACGACCCGCTGGAGCCCCGGCTCAAGTTCCAGGGATTCTTCGTCTGTCCGCGGAACCAGTTATCCCCCTGCGCCAGCGCTCCCATCGACAGCTTTGCGACCATCACGGCCCCCGCATCGCGCAACCGCTCGACGATGGTGGCGTCGTAGTCGAGGACCTGGTTCTGGAACGGTCCAGCGCCCCACGTCGTGGGAATCCCCTTCGTCGCGAACAGATCCTTGGCCCCCCACGGAATGCCGTGCAGCGGCCCCTTGTATCTCCCGGCGCGGATCTCGCGATCGGCCCGCGCGGCCTGCGCCAGCGCGAGCTCCTCGGTGAGGGTGACGACGCAGTTGAGCTTCGGTCCGTACTTCTTCAGCCGCTCCAGGTACATCTTCGTGAGGTCCGTCGCCGACACGTCGCGCCGCTTGATGAGCGGCGCGAGCGCCGTGATCGGCAGGAACGCCAGATCGTCGAGCGAGGCGGAGCGCGCGGCCGGCGTCCGGAGCCCTACCGTGATCTTTGCGCCGGGCGTGGCCCCGGGCTTCGGCTTCCTGCCTGGCAGATACGGGCGGAACGTCACCGCGGGCTCGGTGTCGAGCGGAATGTCGATGCCGCGCAGCTGCTCGAACGAATCCAGGTTGCGGCTCACGCCACGCGCCGCGGCCTCTTCCTCGGCCTCCGTGAAATCGATGCCGAAGATCTTTTCAGCGCAATCGAGCGTCGGCTTGTCGATGCGCAGCGGCGGCTGCTGCTGTTGGCGCGCGATCGCAGGCGCCGCCAGGCTCCCCGCGACGGCCGCCGGAATCGCGGCGAGGAACCGGCGGCGTGGGATGCCCGGCGGCGCCGTATCGTCGACCTTCCGCTCCATGAATCCTCCAAAGCTCGGGCTACGCCCGGGCGGCCAGGCATTACCGTTTTTCTTTGAAGCCGGCCGGCAGGTCGATGTCCGCCGGCGCCACGCTCGTCGCGACTTCCTGCGTTTCTCCGATGACCGTGAAGATCGTCGCGCGTGGCTTCGCGTCGCCGTCTTTCTTCGCGAGCTTTCGCGCCAGCATCCCACCGAGGCCGCCGCCACCCGAGCCGCTGTTCTCGGCCTGCTGGGCCATCTGCTCCTTCGACTTCACGATCTCGAACGTGGTCGTCGTCGCGAGCGGCGTGCCCTGCAGCTTGCTGCCTTCCTTCGACAGCCGATCCGATGCCTGCTTCAGCATCGGGTACATCGCCATCACCATCGCCATCTGCTCGGCGGACATGCCCATCGCGTCGGGTCCCTGGAGCTGCTTCCAGTACCGCACGTCGAAATCCGCGAGCTCCTTGAGCGCCGGAATCTGCGGACCGAGCCAGGAATCGGCCGTCATCACGAAGCCGCCGCCGTCCTCGAGCTTTTTGCCCTGCTCACGCAGCGTGACCGTCATGATCACTTCGCGCGCGTTGTAGCCGGCGAGCGTCTTCGTCTGTCCCGTTTCCTTGACATCGAAGTCGACCTCGACTTCCTTCTGCGGCTGCCCGGGCTTTTCCTCCGCCCCCTGTTCCTTGGCGGAATCCTTCTCCGCCTTCTCGCGCGCTTCGCGCATCCGGCCGCGCAGCTCCTCGAACGTCGTAACCTCGTACGTCTTCTTCTTCATGTCGAGGTCGTAGATCTTTTCTTCGGACAGATCGATGATCTGCCCCGTGGCCTCGTTCATCGTCGCTTTGCTGTTGCCCTTGACGGCGGTCGTCGAGACCACCCCTTCCTTGGCGGCCTTGCCGCCGAACATGTTCATCATCCGGCCGATGATGCCTTCGATCCTGACCTGGGATTTCTCACGGATCTTGACCTCGGCCAACGCTGGGCCGGCCGTCAGCGCGAGCAATGGGAGCGCAAAGGCGCAGGAGATCAGCAGACGTCTCATAGGTCCTCCAAGTGTGCGATAGGGCCCGGGACCACCCGGCCCGCCATTGTAATCTGACCGTGCGGCGCGTACGAAGCGCGCTGGATCACAAATTTTCGTTCAGAATGAGCTGTTGCTGACGCCCGGCAGCGCCGTGCGTCCTTCCCTCCGCCTCTTTCCTGGTGGTGCAGATGCCTTCGAAAGACCTGGTCACGGCAGGCGGCTTCGTCTATGCCGGTGGGATGACGGCTGAGGGTGCGGCGCGCGGCGACATCGCCGCCGAGACCCGGCGCATCATCGAGCGCGCGCAGTCGGCGCTCGAAGCGTCGGGCTCTTCGCTCGCGCAAGTGGTTTCCGCCATGGTGTACCTGAGGTCCGCCTCCGACTTCGCGGTGATGAACGAGGTCTACAAGACGTTCTGGCCGAAGGATCCGCCAACCCGTACGACGGTCATCGTCGAGCTGAGGGCGCCGGACGCGCTCGTCGAGATGTCGATGGTCGCGGCGCTGGCCGGCGCCGAGCGCGCCGTCGTCCATCCGCCCGGCTGGATGTTGTCGCCGAGTCCATACAGTTATGCCATCAAGTCGGGGGATACGCTCTTCCTCTCGGGGCTCGTGTCGCGCAACGGCCGCGACAACTCCGTTGTGACGGGGGACGTGGCGACCGAGACGCGCGCCGTCATGGACATCGCGGGGGAGATTCTCAGCGCCGCAGAGATGACGCATGCGAACATCGTCTCGGCCCGCGTTTACCTGGCTGACGCCGCGGCGTTCCAGCAAGTGAACGACGCGTACCGCGGCTACTTCAAGACGGCTCCCCCGGCTCGCGCGACGGTGCAGACGGGACTCGCCTCGAATCAGTACTCCGTCGAGATCACCTTCGTGGCCTCGTCGGCGGCCCGTGACGTGATCGGTGACCCGCCCGATCCGAACTCGAGTACCGGGATCCGCGCCGGCAACCGTATCTATCTGTCCGGCGCGCTCGGCAACACGGCCACCAACAAGGGAGACGTCGCCGCTCAGACGCGGGAGACACTCGCGAAGCTCGGCAGCGCGCTGACCGCCGCCGGGGCGTCGCCGGCCGACGTGGTCGAGTCGCTGATCTACGTGACGGACCTGAAGATGGTTGCGGACGTCGACCACGAGCACCGCGCGTTCTTCGCGGGGCACGCGCCGGCCCTGACGACCGTGCGGTCGGGATTGATGGGCGGCGACGCGCTCGTCGAGATCATGATGACCGCGGTGACACGATGACGCTGCCGCGGGGCCGTTACACGTATTCCGATCGGATCGCGGGAGTGTGAAGCGCTACACACCTCCTTCAGATTGCGCGGGCTCATCCGCAGATCGCTGGTGATTTAGTCGATTAGAAGCTCGGCTGATGGTGGCACCACCGTTGCTAAGAGGCTCCCTTGGGAGCATTGATGCGACGACACGCGGTTGTGGCGGGAGTGATGGTGCTGACGGCCGCAACGTGGTACGCCGCGTTCCGCACAGTCGCGCTGGCGCACTCGATCGTGGGCGAGCTCGACCGGGCCGCGGCGCTGACGGAGCTGGCGCCGCGTCCGCAGGCGACGATCGTCTTCGATCGCGCGGGGCACCCCGCGTTCACGTTCTTCGTCGAGCAGCGGATTGACGTCGGGCTCGATCGCGTGTCTCCCCGCGTGATCGACGCGGTCGTCGCGATCGAAGATCGCCGTTTCTTTTCCCACAACGGCATCGATCCCGTTCGTATCAGCGGCGCCGCCTGGCGAAACTTCCGGGCGGGCCGTATTGTCGAGGGGGGCAGCACGATTACGCAGCAGCTTGCCCGGGCCGCGCAGCTGACGCCTGAGCGCACGTACGAGCGCAAGATGCGCGAGATCATGCTGGCCGCACAGCTCGAGCAGCGGTACACGAAGTCCCAGATTCTCGAGGAGTACCTGAACACGGTATATCTGGGCGAGGGCTACTACGGTGTCGAAGCGGCGTCGCGCGGGTACTTCGGCAAGCCGGCATCCGATCTGAAGCCGCACGAGGCAGCGCTTCTCGCCGCGCTGGTCCGCTCGCCGTCGAACGATTCGCCGTGCGTCGGCCCTGCGCGCGCGCTCAAGCGCCGCAACCTGGTGCTTCGCCTGATGCGCGGCCAGGGGCGCCTCTCGGAGGAGGAGTTCAGGACCGCGACCCTGGCCCCCCTTCCCAGCCGCTCGCATCAGACGCGGGCCTCCGGCAACATGCTCACGTCGGCCGGCTCGGAGTCCGGAGGGTATTACCAGGAAGAGGTGCGGCGTCAGCTCTTCTCTCTGTTTGGCGCCGAGAAAGTCTTGCGAGGCGGGCTGCGCGTGTACACCACGTACGACCCGGCGATGCAGCGCGAGGCGGAATCCGCGGTCACGACGCGTATCGCGCAGATCGTCAAGTCGCGCCCTGCCGCGCGGGATCTGCAGGGCAGCTTCGTCGCCATGGACCCGGTGACCGGCGACGTCTACGCGCTCGTCGGCGGCCGCGATTTCCGGGCGAGCAGCTTCAATCGCGCGACGCAGGCGCACCGGCAGGCAGGCTCCGCGTTCAAGCCCATCATCTATGCAGCGGCGCTCGAGCGCGGGTATTCCCCGGGCACCATGCTGCGCGGCCTGGACGCGCCGATCGTCGGCGCCGGCGGGACGTGGCTGCCCACGGGGACGCACGAGCAGTCCGAATACACGTTGAGGCGCGCGCTGAAGGTCTCGAGCAATCGCGCCGCGGTGCAGCTGCTGCAGCAGGTCGGCGTCAGCACGGCGGTGTACTACGCGCAACGGCTCGGCATCGAGTCGCGCCTCCCCATGGTGCCGTCGCTGGCGCTCGGAACCGGTGAGGTGACGCTGCTCGAGCTGACGGTTGCCTACACGGCTTTCGCAAACCGCGGCCTGGTGGCGTCCCCCCGCCTGGTCACGCGCGTCGAGGATGCGCAGGGCAGGTCGATCTACGACGTGCCCGAGCGCCGAACGCAGGCGGTCAGCCCGACGACGGCATTCCTGATGTCGAGCATGCTGGCGGACGTGATCTCGAGCGGCACGGGGGCCGCGGCGCGCACGGAGGGATTCAAGCTTCCCGCCGCCGGCAAGACCGGCACGACTGACGAGTACGCGGACGCGTGGTTTGTCGGCTATACGCCGCATCTCGTGGCCGGCGTCTGGTTCGGTCTCGATCGTCCGGCGCCCATCATGCGCGGCGGGTTTGCCGGCGTCGTGGCGGTGCCCGCATGGGGCAGGTTCATGCGCGCGGCGACGGCACGCGACAAGCCCGATTGGTACAAGACGCCGGCCGACGTCGAGAAAGTGGCCATCTGCCGGCTGAGCGGCGCGCGCGCGACGGAGGCGTGCCGACATCAGGCCGAGGTCTACACCGTCAGCGCGGACGGCGCGCCCGCGCAGATCATCCCTGTGGACGCGATGTACGACACGACCGACCCGCAGCCGCGCCAGGCGCCGCCCCCGGGCGAATCGACCGTTTACGAGGATTTGTTTCCTGTCGGAGCGGTGCCGGGCGAGTTGTGCCCGCTGCACAACCCGACATACCCGTCAGCGACACCGATGGACTCGCTGCTTCAGCAGGCCGTCGGCGCCCCAAACGCCGCCGCCGTGCGCCCTGCGGCCTCTGACATCGTGATCGAGCGCGTGCTTGGCACGGACGGAGTGATGAGGGTCGTGATGAGGCAGCGTCGATAATGGGACTGCATGAAAGTCTGAAGGCTGAAGTCTGAAGTTCGAAAAAGCTGAGGATATTCGAACTTCAGCCTTCCAACTTCAGACTTTCATGAGAACGCCCGGGTCGCGAGCGTCAGCGCCAAGAGGGCGTTCGCGACATGTCCTGTCCAGCAGATGCGACATTGCAGCCGCCGCGTGATGAGGCCCCATCCGAGGAATGCGCTCATCGCGACTGCAGGAAGCGTCATCGCGAACAGCAACAGCGGCGGCCACCCGAGCAGCAGGCCGGCTGCCAGAATCGCATAGAGCAGGACCCCAAGCAGCGCGTTGGGCACGCCAAGCAGCGCCGCGCGCGGGCTCCGGAAGAGCACCGTGCACCCGCCATGCTCCATCCGGCACACTTCAGGGCCGGTCAACCACGCCGGCAGCACGAAGTAATGGCCATACAGCGCCGCGGCCGCCGCCACCGCGCCCGCACACAACGCGATCCACATCACGAGATCGATCAATCGGTCCTCGTGCGCGGCCGGACGAAGATCGTGTCTCCTTCAGGCACGGCCGCCTGCGCGTTGCCTTCTTCCGCTTCAGCGCGCCTGGGCGAAGTTGAAGGCGGAGACTGGCGGCGCATCTGGAAGCCCATGGCCGACGGGCTGAACCCGGCGTCGACGAGGAACGGCGCGAACGGATGATCGAGCGCGGACGTGCCGTTGATCTCGGCGACGAGCAGGCCGCCACGCCCATCATCGGAGCGGGCGAGCCTGGCAAGCCGCAGCGCGAGCGCGCGGCCGACGTGGGAGCGCGCG
Organism: uncultured Vicinamibacterales bacterium; assembly: GCA_964476725.1. Classification (GTDB taxonomy): domain Bacteria; phylum Acidobacteriota; class Vicinamibacteria; order Vicinamibacterales; family 2-12-FULL-66-21; genus JALZOC01. The sequence goes on along the minus strand of CAYZBZ010000014.1, from coordinate 24,871 downwards.
GGCTCGTCTTCCGGCATGAACACGAGGAGCTGGCGTCCGCCGCGGCTGATGTAGGCGGCCAGGGCTCCGTTGACGAGGACGACAAGCGACCCGACGGTTCGGGTCGGGCCGCGCCCCGGCGCGTCCGTTTCGCCTGACGCCGGCCACTTCAGCATCGTGCCGTAGGGATTTGCCGGATCCGTTGCGGAGAGGACCACGGTCTCGGCTTCCTCGGCCGGCTCCCTCAGCGAGCGCATCAGCTCGAGCGCGGAGGGCAGCGCGAACTGCGTGGCGCCGACCCCGGCGACGAAGTATCCGCGGCGGATCCGGCCAGTGTCCTCCATCGCTTTCAGCACGTCGTAGACTGCGCTGAAGCCGCCGGCGATTCCTTCCGCCGCCGCGACCTCCCGGGTCAGCACGCCGTAACGCGCGAGCAGTTGCTGGGCGGTGGCCGTGGACCATTCGGTTGGAGACACCTGCACTCCGGCGCGATCCCGGATCAACGACCATCGTCCTTCGGCGGACGGCGGCGCGACGCGGCGGCTCCGGAAGCTGCGCCTGGCTCCGGGTTTCCGCTTGCGGCGATCGGGCGGGCGCGTGAACGCGCGGAGCGCGTGGAACGTGTCGTTCGTGATGAGCCCTTTCCAGACGAGATCCCACAACGCGTCGACGGTTTCGCCGGGATATCCATCGCCGGCGGCCTCATGCAGCGCGGCAAAGAACGACGCGCCCTGCGCCTGGAGGTGCGCGACGATGGCGCGTTCGTGCGGCGAGAGGCCGACAGGTTCCACCGTTCGACGAAGACGCGGAAGGTGATCGGTGAGGTAGAGCGCGAGCCGGCCGTCTCGCTCGCCGAGCGGCTCCAGGCCGCACCACACGACTTCACCGGCGGCGGTGAGCCCATCGAGGTCGGACGGGTTGTATCCCTCCACGCGCGCCGCGAGGATCTCGGACTCGAAGATCGAGGCCGGCAGCGGCGCCCCCTGGATGTGCTCGATGGCATCGAGCAACGCGTCGAGCCCGAGGCGGCGGCGGACGACTCCCTGCCAGTTCGTGAGCAACCGGCCGAACACCGCCGGGTCGACCGGTTCCACCTGTTTGCGCAGGCGGGCGAGCGATCGGCGCCGGACGGACTGCAGCGCGTCCGGATCGCACCACTCACGCCCGGACCCGCCCGGCCGGAACTCGCCTTCGAGCAGCCGGCCGGAGACCGCCAGCTCCTTCAGCATCGTTTCCGCGGTCGGACGTCCGAGCGCATAGCGCGCGGCGAACTCGGTCGTGGTGAACGGGCCGTGGGTTCGCGCGTAGCGCCGCGCGAGATCCTGCGCCGCGTGTGGCGAAGAGGCCAGGAGCGATTCGGGAAGTCCTACCGGAAGGGGCACGCCGAGCGCATCGCGATACCTGGCTGCGTACTCGACGGGGAGCGCGCGGGCCTCGCCCCCGATGTTCACCGCGATCGCGCGCCGCGCGTGCAGCAGGGCGGCGAGCGCCTCCTGCGCGTCGATCCGGCTTCGCGCGGCAATCTCCGCTGCTGCGAGGTCGCCGAGCCGCAGCAGCAGATCGTGGACGCCGTCCACCGTTCTGGCGTGGTGTTCGGGATCCAGATTCTGAAGCTGGCGCTCCACGTCCGCGAGCGCATCGGCGTCGAGAAGCTCCCGCAACTCCGCTTCGCCCAGCAGCTCGCGGAGCTGCGTCTGATCGATCGCGAGCGCCTGCGCGCGGCGTTCCGCGAGTGGCGCGTCGCCATCGTAGATGTAGTTGGCAACGTAGCCGAAGAGGAGCGCGGACGCGAACGGCGACGGGATCGTCGAATCGACGGTCGCGGTCTTGATTTCTCCCGCCTCGATGCGGCGGAGCGTGTCGACAAGAGCGGGAATGTCGAACACGTCACGCAGGCACTCGCGGTAGGTCTCGAGCAGCATGGGAAACGACCCGTACCTGGCGGCGACGCCGAGCAGATCCGCCGCGCGCTTCCGCTGCATCCACAGCGGGCTGCGGCCGCCCGGCCTGCGCCTGGGAAGGAGCAGCGCGCGCGCGGCCGCCTCGCGGAACTTCGCGGCGAAGAGCGCCGTGCCTCCGAGCTGCCGGACGACGAGCGCTTCCACGTCGTCCGACCTGGGGATCATCAGGTTCGGATCGGGCGGGTCCTCCGTCTCCGGAAACCGCACGACGAATCCGTCGTCGGTCCACATCGTCTCGACGTCCAACCCGGTCTCGGCTCGCGCGCGCTCCACCGCCGCCATCGCCCAGGGGGCGTGAATGCGTCCTCCAAAAGGGGAGAGCACGCAGATGCGCCAGTCGCCCAGCTCGTCGCGGCACCGCTCGATGAGGATCGTGCGGTCATCCGGCACGACGCCGGCGGCAGCGGCCTGATCCGCGAGGTACCGGAGCAGGTTCTCGGCAGCCTGCTGATCGAGATCGTGGTGGCGCACGAGCCGCTGGATGGCGCCTGCAGGCGGCATGTGCCGGAGCGTGCGCACGAGCTCGCCGATGTGGCGTCCCAGATCGAGCGGCCGGCCGGCCGAGTCCCCCTTCCAGAACGGCATCTTGCCCGGCTCGCCTGGCGCCGGTGAGACCAGCACCCGGTCGTGCGTGATCTCTTCGATGCGCCAGGTGGAGGCCCCGAGCAGAAACGTCTCGCCTACGCGGCTCTCGAAGACCATTTCTTCGTCGAGCTCGCCGACGCGTGCGCCGGGGCCGCGCTCGCCGATCAGGAACACGCCGTACAAGCCACGATCGGGAATCGTGCCGCCGTTGATCACCGCGACCCGCTTCGCCCCCTCGCGCGCGGTCAGCGTGTTCTTCAGGCGGTCCCACGTCAGCCGCGGGCGCAGATCCGCAAAGTCATCCGACGGATAGCGCCCGGAGAGCATATCGAGGACGCTTTCGTAGATCGACCGGCTCAGACCGGCAAACGGGGCGGCCCGCCGGACCGTGTCGAACAGCGCGTCCACGTCCCACGGGTCTGTCGCCACCATCGCGACGATCTGCTGCGCGAGCACGTCCAGCGGATTCCGCGGATAGCGGCTCGACTCGATCCGTGCCTCGTGCATCGCCCGCGTCACCGCCGCGCAGGCGATCAGGTCGCCGCGGAACTTGGGGATGATGATGCCGCGGCTGGCGGCGCCGATCGTGTGCCCGGCGCGGCCGATGCGCTGCATGCCGCTTGCGACCGACGGCGGCGCCTCGATCTGCACCACGAGATCGATGGCGCCCATGTCGATGCCGAGCTCGAGCGACGAGGTCGCGACGAGCCCCCGAATCGTCCCCGCCTTCAGGCGATCTTCCACCTCGACGCGTTGCGGGCGCGCGAGCGAGCCGTGGTGCGACCGGACCAGCGTTTCCCCCGCGAGATCGTTGAGCGCGGATGCCAGCCGCTCCGCGATGCGCCGGCTGTTGACGAAGATCAGCGTCGATCGGTGCGTCTGCACCAGTTCCAGGAGCCGTGGATGAATCGCCGTCCAGATCGAATGGCGCTTCGGACGCTGCGACGCGGGGCCGCTGGGTATCTCCTCCGCTTCGCCGATTCTCGCCATGTCCTCGACCGGCACCTCGATCCGAAGTTCCAGTTTCTTCTTCTCTGACGTGTCGACGACCGTTACGGGGCGGTACTCCGTGTCCGCGGGCCGGTCCGCCGCGAACTCGTCGTGGATAGCGACGTCTGGGTCTTCGATCCGTGCCTTTTGCGCTTTGCCTCTTACCTTTTGCCTTTTGCCTTTTGGCTGTTGCCCTTTGCCCTTCTCCCTTCCAGCCGCTCCTCCTCCCAGGAACCGCGCGACTTCGTCGAGCGGACGCTGCGTCGCTGACAGGCCGATACGCTGGATCCGGCTGACCGCCGCGCCATTCGCAGCGGAACGCCCGAGCTCTTCGAGCCGCTCCAGCGAGAGGGCCAGGTGCGCGCCGCGCTTGGTGGGCACGAGCGCGTGGATCTCGTCGACGATCACCGTGTCGACCGACCGCAATGCCTCGCGCGCATTGGAGGTGAGGAGCAGATACAGCGACTCCGGAGTCGTGATCAGAATGTCGGCCGGGTCGCGGAGAAAGCGCGCGCGCTCGATAGCCGGCGTGTCGCCCGTTCGGATCGCGACTGCGGGCACATGATGGGCATCTCTTAATGCGAGGGCGCGGTGGGCGATGCCGGCGAGCGGCGCGCGAAGGTTCCGCTCGATGTCCACCGCCAGCGCCTTCAGAGGGGAGATGTAGAGCACGCGGCAGCGGCGTCCTCTGTCCGGGACCGGATCGAACATGAGGCGGTTGATGCACCAGAGAAAGGCGGTCAAGGTCTTGCCGCTGCCGGTCGGGGCGAGGATCAGGGTCGACTCGCCGCGCGCAATGGCCGGCCAGCCCTGGGTCTGGGGCGGCGTCGGCGCGTCGAATGACGCCTGGAACCACCCAGCCACAGCCGGCTGAAACAACGTCAGAACGTCGGAACGGCGCGCCACCGATACCATTTTAGTGGGGGAGAGGGCCGCCGATCCCCTCCGCGTCGCGATTGATTGACCGTCCGCGCCTGTCGGGGGACAATGGAAGGACCGTCGAGCTGTCGAGGTTGCGCTCTTTGCACCCTCGATCCGTATTTTTGGCATTACAGAATTCAGCATTGCATATGGGTGATTCCGGAGAAGGCCTCGTCGACGCGGAAGCAAGGATTCAGGAACAGATCGAGGAACGCGAAGCAGAGCGGCGCCGCCGCAGCGGCGCCGGGCCGAAGATCGATCCCGAGAAGGCGCGTGAACTCGAATCGCTTCGCCTGGCGAAGTCGAACCTCGAGCGCCAGGCGGAAGCCATCGCGCATCCCGTGCGCAAGCAGCAGATCAAGCTGGCGATCGCCGAGATCGACAAGCGCCTCGCGGTCAAGTAACCGCCAGGGTCAGCTCTCGGCCGCTGCGGACAGCAGGTGGGCGAACGCCTGCGACGTTGCCGACGCCCAGGGGATGGCCGAAGGCGCTCAGGAGCGGCGAGCGCCGGCCTGCTCGAGCAGCGTCTTGATTTCGTGCGCTTCCAGTGACTCCTGCTCGAGCAGCGCTTCGGCCAGCGCTACGATTGCGTCCGTGTTCTGCTCGATCACCCGGCGCGCGTGGTCGTAGCCGCCCATCACGACCTTGCGGATCGCGTCGTCCACGCGCTGCGCGGTGGCCTCGCTGACGGTGAACGCGCGGTCGGATTCGAACGAGCTGCCGGGCTTCCGGTAGGCGAGCGGCCCGAGGTCGGACATGCCGAACTCGCAGACCATGTGCTGCGCGATGTCGGTTGCGCGCTCGATGTCATTCGACGCCCCGCTCGTCATGTGATTCATGAAGAGCTCTTCGGCGACGCGTCCGCCCATCAGCACCGCCACCTGGGTCTCGAGGAACTCTTTCGTGTAGGTGTGCCGGTCGGCCTCGGGCAGCTGCATCGTCACTCCCATCGCCCGCCCGCGCGGAATGATGGTGACCTTGTGCAGCGGATCGGCCATCGGCAGCAGCGCCGCGACGACCGCGTGGCCGGCCTCGTGGTACGCGCAGTTGACGCGGTCCAGCTCGCTCAGCACCAGCGAGCGCCGCTCCACGCCCATCAGGACCTTGTCGCGCGCTTCCGAGAGGTCCGCATCCGTGACCATCGTCCGCTGCCGGCGCGCGGCGAAGAGCGCCGCTTCGTTGATGACGTTGGCGAGATCGGCCCCGGAGAAGCCGGGGGTGCCGCGGGCGATGGATCGCAGATCGATCGCAGGGTCCACGGCGACCTTGCGCGCATGGACCCGCAGGATCGCCTCGCGTCCCTTCAGATCGGGATTGCCCACGTGGACCTGCCGGTCGAACCGTCCGGGCCGGATCAGCGCGGGATCGAGAATGTCCTGGCGGTTCGTCGCGGCAATGACGACGATGCCGGCGTGCGGCTCGAATCCGTCCATTTCGACGAGAAGCTGGTTCAACGTCTGTTCCCGCTCCTCGTGGCTGAGCGAGTTGCCGCCGCGGCTGCGGCCGACGGCATCGAGCTCGTCGATGAAAATGATGCAGGATTTGTGGCGGCGCGCGTCCTTGAACAGCCGGCGGACGCGGGAGGCGCCGACGCCGGCATACATCTCGACGAAGTCGGAGCCGCTGGCGAACAGGAACGGCACGCCCGCTTCGCCGGCAATCGAGCGCGCGAGGAGCGTCTTCCCGGTTCCGGGAGGACCGACGAGCAGCACCCCCTTCGGGATGTGCCCTCCAATGGCGGAAAAGCGATCCGGATAGCGCAGGAAGTCGACGATCTCCCTGACCTCGTCCTTCGCCTCGTCCACGCCGGCGATGTCCTGGAAGGTGATGACGTTCTCGCCGTGCTCCGCAATCCGTGCGCGGCCGGAGTTCAGGATCCGGCCCGCGGTGGTGCGGTATACCGTAAAGCCGATCAGGCAGAAGAAGGCCGCCGCGGTCACCATCGCGCCGTGGCTCAACGCGGCCGGGTCCGCGGTCGGGACGACTTCAACGCGCACCTGTCGCTTGACGAGATCCGTGATGAAGGACGAATTGGCCGAGAGGAACTCAGGCGGCGCAACGGTCTGCACCGTGCGACCGTCGCGCAGCACCACGTCGATGGCGCGCTCACCGAACGTGACCTTCGTCACGGCGCCGGCATCCACCTGCTGGAGAAACTCTGAAAACGCGAGCCGCTGCGGCTCGGGTGCGCGCCTGACCAGATACACCCCGGCGGAGGCGGTGGTCAGCGTCAGGAACACCGCTGCGATTATCAGAAAGCGCGGACGCCGGAAACGTGGTGAAAGCACAGGTGCATCCGTTTCACGAACATGGGCCGGACGGGCCGTGCACGGAAACCCATCTGCGCCGGAGCATGCGCCGGCCGCAAATGAGATCCGCCCGGTCGTCAGGCGGCAGACTTGAGATTTGAAAAGAATCACTCCGCTGGGGATGGGAATGTGCTCACATTCTAACCTGAGCAGGGGCGGCGTGTAAATGTCCGGAACGGCGTGGAGATGCTCAGGACGGCATGGAGATGCCCAGGACGGCATGGAGATGGATGGCTAGCGGAACCCGAACTCAGCCGTTTGCGACACCGGCGCTCCTCTTCGCGTGGAGCGTCCACGGCTATACCGCGCTCGGGGCCGTAGCGGCGTTTGCCGCGACGCTTGCCATCTTCGATGGCCGGTATCGAGCCGCCTTCATGCTGATAGCTGCGGCGACGGCGATCGACGCAAGCGACGGCGTCCTGGCACGGCTGGCGCGCGTGCAAGAGGTCACGCCCGGATTCGATGGCGCGAGGCTCGACGATATCGTCGACTACCTGACGTTCGTGTTCGTGCCGATCCTGCTGCTGTTCCGGGCGGGCGATCTGCCCCTGCAGTGGGGAGGTATCGTGGCCGGGGCCGTACTGCTGAGCGGCGCGTACGGATTTTCGGCGTCGGACGCCAAGACGGAAGACTGTTTCACGGGCTTTCCATCCTACTGGAACATCGTGGCCCTCTACCTTCACGCGGCTGGCCTGCCGGCCGCCGCGAACGCCGGGATCCTGCTCGCGCTGAGCGGGATGGTGTTCGTCAGAATCGGGTACGTCTATCCGACGCGCACGCCCGTGTTGCGCGGCCTCACGCTGGCGCTCTGTGCCGTCTGGGGCCTCATGATCGTGGCCATCATCCTGAGGCTTCCCGACGTTCCCGGCACGCTTCTGATCGCTTCGCTGTTCTTTCCCGTCTATTACACCGTGCTGTCGCTCACCCTGAACGCCCGGCGCCGCCCGTGATTCGCCGCCTGACCATTCCGCGGCGGGTGCGCGATCGAATCGCCGCCGTGATTTTCGGCGCGCTCGTCGTGTTGACGGCCGTCGCGCTGGCCTGGACCTTGCGGCAGGCCTGGGCGGTCCACAAACTGCGACGGGGAGTAGGGGACACGTGGTTCCTCGCCGCGGACGGCCGCCGCTGGTTCCGTATGGACGAGCACCGGCAGGACGTGTCCCTTGCCGACATCCCCGTCGATCTGCAGCACGCCTTCGTCGCCGTCGAGGACCACCGGTTCTTCCTTCATCCCGGGGTCGATCCCATCGCCCTCGGCCGTGCCGTCGTGCGTAACATCCGGTCCCCCGGCACGGTCGAAGGGGGCAGCACCCTCACGCAGCAGCTCGCGCGCACGCTGTTTCTCTCGAACCAGAAGTCGTACGGCCGGAAGATCCGGGAGGCGGTCCTCGCGCTGATGATCGACTCCCGGCTGACGAAGCAGCAGATCCTGGAGCTGTACCTCAACCGCATCTATCTCAGCGCGGGCGTCTACGGCGTGGAGACGATGTCCCGGCACCTGTTCGGCCGGCCGGTGAAGACCCTCAACCTGACGGAATGCGCGCTCATCGCGGGGCTCGCGCGAGCGCCGTCGGCCCTGTCGCCGTGGACGAACCTCGAGGGGGCGATCGAGCGCAGCCACGTCGTGCTGGCGCGCATGCGCGGGGAGGGGTTCATCACGGAGCAGCAGGAGCGCGCAGCAAGAATCACGCGAATCCGCATCGCGCCGTTTCCAGGCGCGACCGATCCGCGCGGAGGCTACGCGAAAGAGTTTCTGCGCCAGCAGTTCCGGGAAGTGTTCGGCGGCGATCACCCTCCGGACTGGGACGTGCGCACGACGTTCGTGCCGGAGCTGCAGGAGGCGGCCGAACGCGCCGTGGCGGAGGGGCTGCGTCGATTCAGCGAGCCCCAGCTCCAGGCCGCGCTCGTCGCGATGGATCCGCGCACCGGCGACATGCTCGCGCTCGTCGGCGGACGCGACTTCCGGCAGTCGCAGTTCAACCGCGCCACCCGGAGCCGCCGGCAGCCGGGATCCGCGTTCAAACCGCTGTTGTTTGCGGCGGCGCTCGAGCACGGCTTCTCGCCGGTGTCCGTCCTCGCCGGGCTTGCGACCATTCGCCCGCAGGGACCGGACGAGTGGGCGCCGCGCAACGCACGGGGGGAGACCCCCGACGCGCTGACGCTGCGCGCCGCGCTCGTCGAGTCCAACAATCGCGCCGCGACCGCGCTGCAGCAGCGCGTGGGATCGCGCCCGGTGCTGCGGCTTGCGTCGAGCGCCGGCCTGCGCGACCTGCCGGACGTGCCCTCGCTCTCGCTCGGCACCGGCGAAGTGACGCCGCTCGATCTGACGGCCGCCTTCGCGATGTTTCCGAACGGCGGCTTCGCCGTCCGCCCCCGCGGCATCGTCCGCGTCCTCGATGCCGACGGCGGAACTGCGTTCGACAATCCGCCGCACGCCGAGCGCGTCATCTCACCGCAGTCGGCCTTTCAGATGGTGTCGATGCTCCAGGACGTGATCGACCGTGGAACAGGCGCGGCGGCGCGCGGCTGGGGGGTCCGGTTCCCCGCTGGAGGAAAGACCGGCACGACCGACGACTTCAAGGACGCGTGGTTCGTCGGCTTCTCCTCCGCGGTCGTCGTCGGCGTGTGGGTGGGATTCGACCAGCCGAAGAGCATCGGCAGAGACGCGTACGGATCGCGCTACGCCCTGCCAATCTGGAGCGACTTCATGCGGCGCGTCTCCAGGCGCCGCCCCCCGCTGGCCTTCGAGGTGCCATCGGGTCTTCGCGAGGAACAGCTGTGCCTCGTGTCTTACCTGCGTCCCGTCCAGGGTTGTCCGGTCTACACGGAGTACTTCAAAGAGGCGGATGAGGTGCCGTCACGCCTGTGCCCGCTCCATCAAGGCACGGTCAAGCAGCGCGTCAAGCGCGCGATGGACAAGCTGCTCTCGGGAATCGGCAAGAGAATCGGGAGGATCTTTCACCGCTGAATCCGCGCCGAGGCGCCCTGCGCAAAGGCCTTGACCTGGTCGACGGTGGCCATCGTGGTGTCGCCTGGGAACGTCGCGACCAGCGCGCCGTGAGCCCAGCCGAGCCTGACCGACTCGTCCGGAGTCGCTCCGGTGAGCAGCCCGTAAATGAGGCCGGACGCGAAGGCGTCACCGCCGCCCACGCGGTCGTAGACGTCCAGGTCGCATGTGGGGGCGACGCACGTCTGGCCGTTGATCCATGCCACCGCGCCCCATGTGTGACGGCTGGTGGAGTGGACTTCACGAAGCGTCGTGGCAACCACCTTGATCCGGGGGTATCGCGCGACGACGCGCTCGATCATTCCGAAGAACGCGGTCGGATCGAGCGAGGATTTTGCCGCGACCTCCGGCCCGGGAATGCCCAGCCCCTTCTGGAGGTCCTCCTCGTTGCCGACGAGCACATCGACGTGCTCGACGATCCGTCCGAGGACCGACACGGCGCGCTCGTGACCTCCGGAGGCCGCCCAGAGCTTCTCGCGATAGTTCAGGTCGAAGGACACCACCGCTCCCCGCTGCCTGGCCGCCTGCATGGCCTCGATGATCAGGTCCGCCGTCGTCGCGGAGAGCGAGGCGAAGATGCCGCCGCTGTGGAACCAGCGCACGCCGCTCCCGAAGATCCCGTTCCAGTCGAAGTCCCCCGGCTCGAGCCGGGCCGCCGCCTCGTTGCAGCGGTTATAAAAGACGATCGGCGCACGGATGCCGTGGCCGCGATCGCTGTAGACCGCCGCCATGTTCGGCCCCCAGGCCCCGTCGTGCTTGAACATCTTGTAGAACGGCGTCACCCCCATCGAGCGCACGCGCCCGGCAATCAGGTCGCCGATCGGATAGTTCACCATCGCAGTGGCGATCCCGGTGCGCATCTGAAAACAGTCGGCCAGGTTTGCGGCGGTGTTGAACTCGCCGCCGCTCACGTGGATCGCGCAGGACGTCGCTTTCCTGAACGGAACGGCCCCGGGGTCGATCCTGTGGACCAGCGCGCCGAGAGCCAGAAAGTCCAGAGCGCCGGTTGCCGGAATGTCGAGAGCAGTCTGCATAGATAGAGAGACGCTACGCGTGGACTCGATGCTGTGTCAAGAACAGGATGGACATGCTCGCACGATCGGAAACACACGCGAGTCTCCGATTGCCTCGTCCAGCACGTTCCAGTTTACCAGCCCGTCGTCCGATCGCGGCTCGATCAGATAGAAGGCGAGCCGCGCGAGGGGCTGCGTCATGTCGACGCGCAGCGTGTCGGCGGGAAGCTGCCGCTCGGCGGCCACCCACGCGCCCTTCAGCGTCCGCTCCTTGTGTTTCTCGAACTCGCGCCCGACCTCACTGGCCGAGATCTGGAACTCCTCGACCTGCACACTCGTCGCGCGTGTCAGCGGCGTGGCTTTGATGCCGTGGGTCTGAAGATGCTGGACGGCCTTCGTAAGGTTCGCCGGCACGTAGTAGGCGGCAGGCACGCGCTCGGTCTCTGTCGCCTTGAACGTGCCGTACTCCGGCATCCGTTCGGGCCTTTTCACGTCGGCCCGGCGATCCATCGGATGGCCGTCGTTGGAATTTTTCTCCTCGACGACGTCGCCGAGCAGGATCTCGACCAGCTCGGGCGCGCGCTCGAGCTCGGCGCGAAGCGCCAGGCGGGCACCGATGATGCGCTTCCTGTCCGCGGCATCGGTGAGCTTTCTGATGTCGCCGGCGTGCGTGTGCGCGTAGTTGAGCGTCTCTTCGACGAAGCGGTTTGTGGCCTTGATCCGGTCCTCGAAGGTGGCGTACGCGTACGCCTCGCTGAGGATCGCGAAGCGGTTACGAAGGCCGATGTAGTTGTTGTTGAAGCGCGGACGCGAATCGAATGACTTCCAGCCGCGCTCCTCCGGCGTTCCGGGCGCCCCGCGGCCTTCCACGTTGCCGTAGTAGTAATAGTCCCAGTCGTATTTCGTCTTGAGTGTCCTGGTCACCCACGGGAACCAGTCTCTGCGGAGCAGATCGATGATGGCGGGGTCGGTCGCCGGATTGAGCGGTGGCGCGTACGTCAGGAAATAGGCATGGCGCGTGCCGTTCGTCGTGTGCAGGTCCAGTGACACCTGCGGGTCGAAGTCGTTCATCAGCTTGACGAACGCGCGCGCTTCGGGCGAGTCCAGCTTCATGTGATCGCGATTGAGGTCGTACCCCTGCGCGTTCGGCCGCTGCCCCTGACCTGCCATCGGACCGTGCTGGCGCCCGCGACTGGTGAGGCTGAACCTCTCGTTGCCGTCGGCGTTGTAAATGGGGGCGATGAGGAAGACCATCGAGCGCAACCAGTCACGGTGCTGACCCGCTGCGAGCTCCCGGAGCAGCATCTGCGCCGATTCCTTCCCTTCGACCTCGCCTGCGTGGATGTTGCCCTGGATGTAGACGCGAAGCTTCCCCGTGCGCCGCACGGCTTCTGGCGTAGCGTCCGGCGCGCCGACCACCGCGAGGGGCAGCGATCGTCCCTCTGAGGTGTTGCCGAACGTCGTGACCCGGATCAGATTCGGCGCCGCCTTCGCCGCGGCCTCGATGAACGCGACCACGTCGTCGTAGTGACTCGTCTCGTTGAAGGCCGTGCGCTCAGGACGCGTCAGCAGCGCGCCCGTCCCGGGCGGCCGAGACTGTCCGAGCGCCGCCCCGGTCGTCATCACAAATGCCCCGACAACGGCCACAAGGTGCCTCACGTGCATAATCCTTTTCAATGTCGTCACCACCACAGAGCCAACAGAGGAAACAGAGAGCATTATTGCTCCGTTAACTCCGCTCACTCTGTGGTGAACACCCCCGGTTACTGGATTCCAAGGTACTTGAACAGGAACGCGAAGATATCCGCGTCCTCTTCGATCATCTTCGACACGGGTTTCCCGGCCCCGTGGCCCGCCTTCGTCTCGACTCGAATCAGGACGGGCGTGCTGTCGGCGTCGGCCTCCTGCAGCCTCGCGGCGAACTTCTTGGCCATGCCCGGAGAGACGCGGTCGTCGGTGTCGGCCGTCGTAATCAGAATCGGCGGGTACGTCACGCCGTCCTTTACGTTGTGCAGCGGCGAGTACCCGTAAAGATACGGGAACTGCGCCGGATCGTCCGCCGAGCCGTACTCCGAGATCCAGAAACGCCCCACCGTGAACAGGTGATAACGGAGCATGTCCGCGACGGGCACGCGGCAGACGACCGCGCCGAAGAGATCGGGGCGCTGCACCATGACCGCTCCTGTGAGAAGCCCGCCGTTGCTGCCCCCTTCGGTCGCGATTTTCTGCGGGTTCGAGTAGCCGCTCCCGGCGAGCCATTCGGCGGCGGCGATGAAGTCGTCGAACACGTTCTGCTTGCGCTCGAACATGCCGGCCTCGTGCCAGGCCTCGCCGTACTCGCCCCCTCCGCGCAGGTTGGCGGCCGCGTAAACGCCCCCGTTGTCGATCAACACGAAGTTCGAGGGATCGAAGGCCGGGGTCAGGTTGATGTTGAAGCCGCCGTAGCCGGTGAGGAGCACGGGCCGCTGGCCGTCCTTCGGCAGTCCTTTACGGTGCACCAGGAACATGGAGATGCTGGTGCCGTCCTTCGACGGATACCACACCTGGGTGATCTCGTAGTCGGCGGGATTGACGCGGGGCTCGGTCTGGCCGAATGGGCTGAGCTCGTGTGCCACGAAGTCGTACCGATAATTCACCGGAGGGTAGACGAACGACGTGAACCCGACGAACATCTCGTTGTCTTCCGGCCGTCCGCTGATGCCCGTGAGAGAGCCAATCGCGGGCAGGTCGACGGCGCCTGCGGGTTTCCCGTACAGATCGAAGAACCGTAACCGGTCGCTGGCGTTCTGCAAGTACGACGCGACGATGGTGTGGTGGATGACGAGGGCGGACGAGAGCTTGTCGGCCGATTCCGCGACGACTTCGGTGGGCGGTGCCTCCGGAGCCAACGGGTCAACCGAGATGATCTTTCCGCGAGGCGCGCCCGCGTCTGTCCGGAAGAACAGACGGCCTGCCGCCCCTTCCACGAACGAGTAAGCGGAGGCAAAGCCAGTGAAAAGCGGGGATGGCTTTCCCGTCTTGCTCCTCGGGGCGCGACGGTCCAGCAGGTAGACCTCGCTCTTGTCGCTGGACCCCTGGAACGCGGTCATCACCACCCACCGGTCGTCGTCGCTGACCTCGACGCCGAAGACCGTCTCGCGTTCGGCGGGCTTCTCGAAAACCAGCGTGTCGCGCGCCTGAGAGTCTCCCAGCCGATGGTGGTAGACCTGGTTGAAGTAGTTCTCGTCCCCCTCAGGCACCGTGCCCGGCTGCGGGAATCTCGTGTAGTAGAACCCGCCGCCGTCCTTTTCCCACGCGATGCTGACAAACTTCGCCCACAGCAGCCGATCGGTGCGATCCACGCCGCTCGCGACCTCGCGGATGAAAATCTCCTGTCGATCGCTGCCGCTCTTCGAGAGCCCGTAGGCGACGAGCGTGCCGGCGTCGTTGACGGCCACCGCGGTCAGAGCGACGGGACCGTCAGCGTTGAGCACATTCGGATCGACAAGGACTCGGCGCTCCCCGGTCGGACCCTCCTGGACGTAGAGCACCGGCTGATCCTGCAGGCCCGTGTTGTGCGTGAAAAAATACCGGTCGCCGCGCCTGAATGGCACGCCGGTCCGGGGGTAGTCGTACAGCGCCGTAAGCCGCTCGACGAGCCCCTCACGCACCGGGCCATCCAGCACCGAGCGCGTCAGCGCGTTCTGAGCCTCCACCCACGCGGCGGTCTCGGGGCTGTCTGCGTCCTCCAGCCATCGGTACGGGTCGGCCACGTGAACGCCGTGGTACGTATCGACGAGGTCGGATTTCCGGGCCGTGGGGTAGGGCGGAGGTTTGGTCAAGGCAAAAGGCAAAAGGCAAAAATCCCAACCCGGGTGATTTGCCGGGCGTTGCCGATCATAGCTCGGAGGAGCCGGAACGCGGATCAGAGCGCGTCGAATCGGTGCTCGGTGCGATACCCGGAATCGGATATCGTACAAGGAGCACCTGGCCGACGCCTTGTCCGCCTTCGCGCGAGCAATGAAAAAGCGCCTGCGGCTGCGGCTGAGCGCGAATGCGCGAGGCCGCGCGAGCGGGGGTGGGGCCCCGCGAGCAATAAAAACGTGATCGCTCCAACCCGTACCACCAATCGTCCTGCCGACGAGGCCGTCCGCGCTGGCCTGACCGAGGCGGACCGTCTGCGTCGGACCCGCGAGGCGACTCGGCGCATCTGGCGCGCAGCTCCGGTCGTCGCCGCCGTGTGCCTTGGCCTTTCCGCCGGCAGTCGCTGGGCGGGATGGCCGGCGCTGCTCGCCCTCGGCGCCCTCGTCTTCGGTGTTGCGGGGCTGGCCGCACACGCGTTCGCCAGCCGCCGCGACCGCGCAGTCTCCGATGCGGTCGCCGCCCTGATCGATGCGGACGCGAACCTCCGCGGGGAGCTACGCAGCGCGAGCTGGTTTGCCGCGCGCCCGCTCCAGGATCCCTGGGTCGGTTTTCATCTGGACAGGGCCGCCACGCGCCTGCACACGATCAACTGGGCACAGCTCTATCCCACCGTGCGCGCGCCTCGTGCGCGCATCGCCACCGCGGTGATGGCAATCGCGGCGCTGGCACTGGCGGTGACGTTGCCCTGGCGATTCGGTTTCCGTGCCGAGGGTTCCGCTGCGCGTCAGGCCCGCGACGCCGGCGTGCCCGTGGCGCTGACAGACCTCGTTTCCTCCGATCTGCTGAAGCAGCTCGACGCGCTACTCGCAGCGGCCGAGATCAATTCTTTGTCGCCTGCGCAGCGAGCAATCAGCGCCGCCGAACTGCGCGCGTTGCCGGCCCAACTGAGTCAGCTCGAGGGTCGCGAGGCGTTGAAGGGGCTCGCGCGCGCGCTCGATCCAGACAACGACGGCAGGACGAACCAGACCGAGCCGGACTTGAAGGCGCTGGCCGAGCGTGCGAAACGCACCGCCGGATTGACGAGCCTCTCGCCCGAGGTCCGGCAGGCGCTCGAAAAACTCTCCGAGAATCTGTCAGAAGCGGCAAAGTCTGAGAACGCGCCCCCGAAGGATCCCCGCGAAGCGGTCGCCTCGACGAAGGACAATCAGCCGGGCGACGCG
This sequence comes from uncultured Vicinamibacterales bacterium, assembly GCA_964476725.1. GTDB lineage: Bacteria > Acidobacteriota > Vicinamibacteria > Vicinamibacterales > 2-12-FULL-66-21 > JALZOC01. The sequence continues at coordinate 9,043 of CAYZBZ010000014.1, read as the reverse complement.
GCCAGGACCAGCGATGGCGCCGATGTGGACGAATCGTCCATTCAGTCGGTGAAGGATGCGGGCGCGGGCGGCGGAGTCGGCGTGCTCATGATGTCCAGCGAGGAAGCCCCGATGGGGGGCGAGCCGGGCATGGGTCTGGGCGGCGGCTCGGCACCGAACACGGGACGCGGCCAGATGGCGGCCATCGCGCAGGCGCTGCGCAAGGAGACGGTGGAAGCCAGTGCCGACAATGCCGGCGACAACGTACTCAGCGAGATTCGCCGGAAAACCGCACACGGGCAGGCGACTGTGACGTTTACACAGAGTGCCGCCCGGACGTTCAACCGAAGCCGCGTGGCCACCCCGCCGGCTGTGCCCGAAGCCAGGCGCCAGGGCGTTCGGACGTATTTCGTCCGCAAACAATGAGTATCAGGACGGGCAGCCCTGAAGGGCTGCGCAACGACACCGTCGCGGGCGCCATCGATCAGTTTCGCGAGCGCTTCGTCCGGATTACCCAGGAAGTCGGGCGCCGCATCGTCGGTCACGAAGACATCGTGAACGGCACGGTGACGAGTCTGCTGGCCGGCGGCCATGTGCTGCTCGAGGGCATCCCCGGCGTCGGCAAGACGAGCCTCGTGCACACGCTCGCCGACGTGCTCCACCTCACGTTTTCGCGCATCCAGTTCCCCCCCGACCTGATGCCCGCCGATATCGTCGGGACCAACATCGTGCAGGAGCACTCGCACGGAGGCACGTTCTTCGAGTTCCAGCCCGGTCCGATTTTCGCGAACGTCGTGCTGGCGGACGAAATCAACCGCGCGACGCCGAAAACCCAGTCGGCGCTGCTCGAGGCCATGCAAGACGTGAGCGTGTCGGTGGGGAAGACCACGTACCAGCTCGAACAGCCGTTTCTGGTCCTGGCGACGCAGAATCCCCTCGAGATGGAGGGCACATACCCGTTGCCGGAAGCCCAGATCGATCGCTTCTTCTTCAAGCTCAAGGTGATGTATCCGCCCGAAGACGCGATGCACGAGATTCTGGAGCGGACGACGAAGGGTGAAGAGCCGACCGTGGCACGCGTGATGGACGGGCCTCAGATCCTCGAGATGCGCCATGTGTCGCGGTCGGTCCCGCTCGCGCGGCCTGTGCAGGCGTACGCGATTCGGTTGACGCTCGGCACCCATCCGACGTCGCCGTACGCGACGCCGCTCGTCAAACGGTACGTCCGGTACGGCGCCAGCCCGCGCGCTGCGCAGGCGCTCGTGCTCGCCGGCAAGATCGGCGCGCTCAATCGGGGACAAGCCTTCGTGTCGATCGACGACATTCGCGCCGTGGCGCTCCCCGCGCTTCGTCATCGGATCCTGTTGAACTTCGAGGGCGAGGCCGACGAGGTGAACACGGACGCGATTGTGAACGAGCTGCTGGCGGCAGTAGCCACGGAGTGATGGCGCTCAGGGCATTTCTGATTGCTGATTGAGCAATCGAAAATCAGCAATCGAAAATCAACAATTCCATGGCTCTTCGATTCGAAGACGGGTTTCTCAAGAAGCTCGAGTATCTCCGCGTCGTCTCGAAGCGGGCGTTCGCGGGACAGAACCGCGCCGATCGCCTGACGCCGAAGCGCGGACGCGGGCTCGAGTTCGCGGACCATCGGCCGTACTCCGCGGGCGACGATTTCCGCCACATCGACTGGAAAGCGTACAAGCGCCTGAACCGGCTGCTGCTTCGCCTGTTCGACGAAGAGCGCGACCTGCCCATCTACCTCATGCTCGACACCAGCCGTTCGATGGCGGAGCCGGCGAAGTTCGACATGGCCCGGCAGATCGCCGCGGCGCTGTGCTACATCGGCCTCGTTCATCTCGATAAGCTGACGCTGCTGCCGTTCGGTCAGGGACTCGGGCGCGAGTCGTCTCCCGGGCGGGGCAAGGGGCGAATCTCCCGCGTATTCGAGCAGCTCGAGCAGATGGAAACGGGCGGGCCGACCGACCTGCGCGAGTCCTTCAAGGAGTTCGCGTCGCGGCCGCGGCAGATGGGTCTGACCGTCATCATTTCCGATTTCCTCGATCCCGGCGGATTCGAGTCGGGGCTGAAGATCCTGCGAACGATCGGACACGATGTGTTCGTCGTGCACGTCGCCTCGAAGCGCGACCGCGATCCGGGCGCATTTGGCGAGCTGCGCTTCGTGGATGCGGAAACCGGCGACCTCCGCGAGGTCGACGTCACGCCGCGCCTCGCGTCGGCGTACGTGCGAGCGTGGGATGCGCACGCCGCCGACCTCGCGCGGTTCTGCGCGCGCTACGCCATCGGCTACATCCGCGCCGATGCGGAGCGGCCGTTCGACGAGATCATCCTGAAGGCCTTTCGTCAGGGGCGGTTTCTCGCATGACCTTCGGCGCCATGGCGGCCTGGCAGGCGTGGCTGCTGCTGGCTGGCACAGGCGCGCTCGCCGCCTGGCTCTTCCTGCTCAAGCTGCGTCCTCCGCGCGTGATCGTGCCCTCGCTCCTGCTCTGGCAGCGCGTGCTCGACGAGTCGCGTGAGGTCACGCTGTGGGAGCGTATCCGTCGCGCGGTGTCGCTCGTCGTGACGGTGGCAGTCGCGCTGGCGCTGGTTCTGGCCGTCACGCGACCCTCGCGCGGCGCCGCGGCGTCCGAAGAACGCCGGCTCGTCGTGATCGACTCGTCGTGGTCGATGCTGGCGCGCACGCGGAGCGGCGAGCGTCGCTGGGACCGTGCGCTGGCGGAAGCGCGCCGGTTGATCGCATCGGGCGGCGAGGTGGCGCTCGCCACCACGGCCGATGGTCTCGTTGAAGGACCGACGACCGACCTTGCGCTCGTCGAAACCGCCCTCGACCGCCTCTCGCCCACAGGCGGGGAGGGAACGACCTGGCCCCGACTCGCCGGCGCCGATGCGGTGCACTTCATAACCGACGATACTCTGGCCCGTCCGCTGGAGGCGGACGTCGTCGTGCACTCGGTATTCGAGCCGGCGGCCAACGTCGCCATCACGGCGCTGGGCGTCCGGCCGTCGATCGCCAGCGCCAATGCAGGCGACGCGTACCTCGAGATCGCCAATTTCTCCCCGTCGGCCCAGCAGGTCCGCGTGACGCTGACTCGCGGCACGGCTGCGGTGCTCAGTCGCCGGGTCGACATGGCTGCGGGCGAGACGCTTCGGCAGGTGATTCCGCTCGCGCGGGGAGCGGACCCGATCCTCCGTGTGCAGATCGATGCGCCGTCGAATGCCCTCGACGTGGATGACGAGACGTACGCATGGATTGCCGGAGCCCGTCAGTTGGCGATCACCGTTGTCGGGCAGCATCCGGAGTGGCTTCGCGCGCTGTTCGACCGCGATCCCGGCGTCCGCGCCACCTTCCTCGATCCGTCGGCCTATCGCCGGATCGGCGACGATGTGGACGTCGTCATCTTCGATCGCTGGGCGCCGGCCGATCCGCCGTCGCGACCGGCGCTGTGCTTCGCGCCGCCGCTGGACACGCCCTGGCTGTCCGACGCTCCTCGAGAGGCCACGACCGCCGCCAGCCCGCCGCCGGAAGAACGCCGACCCCGGTGGGAGGCCGTCGGCGTGCATCCTGTCGTGCGGGGTGTCGATCCCTTCACGCTCATCATCGAGAAGGCGCGAGGGTACGGCTCGCCTGCACTGGTGCCGGTGGCTCAATCGAGCCGCGGCACCCCGCTCGTGTATGTCGGCGAGTCGCCGGAACGCCGCGTTGTTGTCGTGACGTTCGGGCCCGGCGAGTCCAACCTGACGTCTGCGCCCGGGTTCCCGGTGCTGGTCGGCAATTCGCTCGAATGGCTCTCGCGGCCTGCCTCAGGACATTCCCGGCAGCCTGGACTGGTGTCGTTCGGCCACGCGATGGCGAAGGTGACCGGCCCCCGCGGCGTGTCGGTTCCACTGGTACGCGTGAATCAGGGCACGGTGGCCGTGCTTCGAGCGCCTGGCGTCTACGACGCGGAAAGCGGCGGGTCGCACAGCGCGATCGTCGTCAACGTCGGGGATCCTCAGCTCTCGAACCTCACGCGAACCGGCTCGATGACCGGCCGGAACGCGCGAGTCGTGACGGGCGGCGTCCCGGGCCGCCCATGGTGGCTGTATTGCGCGGCGGCGGCGTTTGTCCTGGCCCTGACGGAGTGGTGGACGTGGCAACGCCGGATCACGGTGTGACGTGTTGACCTGGACCGCTCCCCAGGCGCTGTGGCTGTTGATGGCCGTACCGCTCGTGTGGCTCGCGCACCTGGTGGCCCGCACGAGGTTCAATCCACGCCAGCGATGGCTTCAGGCCGGCGTTCGATCGTTGCTCCTCGTGACGCTCGCGCTCGCGCTGGCGCGACCGGTCGTCTCGGGCCGCTCGTCTCGGCAGTCGATCGTGTACGTCGTGGACGTGTCGCACAGCGTGTCCAGCCATGCGATCGAAGCGGCTGCCCGGAAGATCGACGAGCTGAACGACGCGGTGCGGCCCGCCCACTCTCGCATCGTCGCGTTCGGCGGCACGGCCGCCACAGTGGACGACACGACCGCGTTACGGAAGCTCGCGCAGGTCGATGCCCGCGCCTCCGCCGCGGATCCCGTCGATCGGGGCGGCACGGACCTCGAGGTCGCGCTCGATGCCGCCCGTTCCGAGCTCGCTCCGGGGCATGTGCCGCGGCTCGTGCTGTTCAGCGATGGCCGGCCGACCGCCGGGGATGAAGCCGCGGCGATCGCGCGGCTCGCCGTCGATCGCATCCCCGTGTCGATCGAGCCGCTCGCGGCCCGCTCGCTCGGAGATACATGGGTGGAAAGCCTCGACCTGCCGGATCGGATTGCCTCGAACGCGACGTTCACCGCCACGATCGGCATCGGCAGCCAGCGCGACGGCACCGCGATGGTCGAGCTGCGCTCGGGCGCGCAGGTGCTCGCCAGACTCCCCGTCTCGTTTTCGAGAGGCCTGACCGGTGTGGCACTCGATGCGTCGGTCGAGGCTGTCGGCTCGCATATCCTGCAGGCGGCGGTGACCGTCCTCGACGATCCGCTGGTTGCCAACAACACGCTCGATCGCGCCGTCTGGGCGGATCCGCGCGCGAAGGTGCTCTACGTCGAAGGCGTCCCGGCCAGCGCCCGGTACTTGAGCGGCGCGCTCACGCAGTCCGGTTTTGACGTGACGCTCCGTCCCCCGTCGGGCCTGCCGGCCACCACAGCGGACTTCGATCCCTGGGACGTCGTCATCCTCAGCGATGTGGGACATGCTGCGATTCCGACTGCGTCCATGGCCGCGCTCTCCCGGTGGGTCGAGCAGGGAGGCGGGGGGCTTCTCGTGGCCGGCGGTGAAGCGGTGTTCGGGGAGGGCGGCTACCGGAAAACCCCCATCGAGCGGCTCGCTCCAGTGACGTTCGAGCGCAAGGACCAGCCGGAGATCGCGCTCGTCCTCGTGCTGGATCGCTCATGGAGCATGGCGGGCGCCTCAATCAATCTCTGCAAAGTCGCGGCGCAGGCGGCGGTCGACGTGATGACCGACGAGCAGTCCATCGGCATCCTCACGTTCAACGACAAGTTCGACTGGAACGTGACGCTTCGACATGTCGGCAGGAACCGCGACGTCATCCGGAAGAAGATCGCCGCGATCGTGCCGGGCGGCCACACGCTGATCTACCCGGCCGTCGAACAGGCGTATCTCGCGCTGCGCTCGGCGAAGGCGCGCGCCAAGCACGTCGTGCTGCTGTCGGACGGTCGATCGTACCCGGCCGACTACGAGGCGCTTGTCCAGAGGATGGTCGCCTCGCGCATCACCGTCTCGTCGGTCGCGGTCGGACCTTCGGCCGATCCCGAGCTGCTGCGAAACATCGCGAAGTGGGGCAAAGGGCGTGCGTATGTCGTCGCGGACGCGAAGGAAGCGCCGCAGATCTTCGTGAAGGAAGCAAAGAATGCGATGACGCCGGCGTTCGACGAGAGGGAGATTACCGCGATCGTCAAGGTGCCTGCGTTCCTGAGCGGGGTGGACCTCACGCACCTGCCGCGCCTGAAGGGTCGGACCGCGACCGTGCTCAAAGACACCGCGCTCGAGGTGATCGGGACCGACGACGAGGACCCGCTGCTGGCGTTCTGGCCGATTGGGCTCGGGCGCACGGCCGTGTTCGCCTCCGACGTGAAGGACCGGTGGGCGGCGAATTGGGTGACGTGGCGGGGCTACGGGCCCTTCTTTACGTCAGTCGTCCGCGCGATTGCGAGGCAGCGTCCACCGGCGGTGGCGCTCGACGTGACGCCCGGACCGATTCACAGGCGCATTCGTTCGATTGCCATTGCTCTCGAGGCCCGCGATCCGAACGGCGGCTACCGAAACCTGCTCCATCCCGCCGTGCGGGTGCGCTCCGGGGAGGGTTCCAGCTTCGACGTCCAGGTTCGACAGGTCGCGCCGGGACGGTACGAGGCCGCCGTCGTCGCCGATGCGACGCAGCCGTTGACGGTCACGACAATCGGTGCGGATGCCGGCGTCACATCCCGGGTGATCCTGCCGGATCTGGCGGCGGAGTATCGATTCCGCCCGCCGGACGAGGCGGGGCTGAAGTCGATGGCGTCCGCGACCGGCGGAGTGTGGAAACCGACCCCGACCACACGGGCGACGGCAGGGGACCACCGCACAGAACGCCGTCTGTTCTGGCCCGCGCTGATAGCGACCGCGCTGTGCCTTTGGTTCGTCGATCTGGTCCTGAGGCGAGTCCGAGTCTTCGAGCCGAAAGGCGATTCGTGACGAGGAAGCAGAGATTCGCGTGGGCTTACCTTTTCTGCGGCACGGCCCGTCTGTCGAAGAGCGCGGACGGTCCTTTCGACGCGAAGAGTCTGACGATGGCGTCGCGTCGCGCCGAGCGAGGATCCCCTCGATTTCGTAGTTGGTCAGCATATCGCGCATCGCCTTGTCGGGCGTCGCCGACCGACTCAGCGCACGAGCGACATGTATTGCCCGTGAACCGCGGCGCCGATGAGGGCGGCGTCGGGATTGAGGATCACGGCGACCGGAATCGCGGCGACCAGATCCGCCATCGGCTCCTTCGCGCGGAACGCTTCGAGGAACGAACCGGATTCGAGCGCCGGCAGGATCTTCGGCGCGATGCCTCCGCCGATGTAGACGCCGGCGGTCGCGACCGTACGCAGCGCGATGTTGCCCGCTTCCGCGCCATACGCCGAGACGAAGATCTCCAGCGTCTCGACGCAGTGCGGACATCGCCCCTCCAGCGCGGCCTTGCTGATGCGGGCCGGCAGGTCCGCGCTGTCCTGGACGATGCCCACGGCCTCGCAGAGCCGCCCTGGAGCGATGCTGCTCGCCGTCAGCATGGGGCCGGTGCCGAACGCCTGGTGGGTGAACTGATACACGTTGGCGAGCCCGGGCCCCGACAGCACGGCCTCGACGCTGACCCGGCCGAACACGCGCGTGAGCTCGCGCACCATCTCGAGCTCGCGCCGGGTGCGGGCGCTGAAATCGGCGTGTCCCCCTTCCGACGCCGCGGGGACGAAGCGGCCGTCCACGTTGTGCAGCATCGCTTCGCCGAGTCCCGTGCCGGCGGCGATCACGGCGGCGTTGCCCCCGGGGAACGGGATGCCGTGCTGCAGCGTCGCCAGCTCGTCCGGCTCGAGCGCGGTCACCCCGTACGCGAGCGCCTCGAGATCGTTCAGCACGCTCGTGCGTTTGAAGCCGAGGATTTCGGCGATCCGGGCGCCATCCACGCGCCAGGGCACGTTCGTCATCCGCGCGACCTGCCCGGTGATCGCGCCGGCCACGCCGAAGCAGGCCGCGTCGATGCGGCGAGACTCGACGCGGCGCGACTGCAGAAACGCCTGAATCATCGGCTCGAGGCCGTCGTAGCCGAGCGTGACGAATTCACCCACGTCGACCGCCGCCGGGCGCTCCGGGGCCTGCGTGAACAGGCCGAGCAGCGTCTTCGTCCCGCCGACGTCCCCCGCCAGGATCATGGACGCCATTATCAGCCACGGACGATGCGGATGACACGGACAAGCACGGATTAACACTGATCCTGGTCCTGTCTCGCGTGCACAGCTCGACACGTTCCGTGTATTTCCGTGTGCTTCCGTGTACTCAGTGGCCCTTGACATTCGGCGTCCGTTCCCGCATCTTCGCGATCAATGACGTCGCTTCCGTCATCGGTCGGCGGTCCCTACGGCCTCCGCGACATCCGCAGCCTCTACCCGGCGGTCACCGAAAACCATCTGCGCTACCTCGAGAAGTGTGGGCTGCTGCGGCAGTCGACCGGCCCCCGCGACGAGCGTGAGTACTCGTTCACCGACCTCCTGACGATCAAGCAGGTCGCCGCGGAGCTCGAACGCGGCACGTCCCTCCGCGTCATCCTGCGCGGCCTGCTGGCCGAGCGGCAGGGACAGCTCGAGCTCGATTTCGTCGCCGGCCACGCCGCCCCCGACACGCCTCGCGCAAAGGTCGTCAGCCTCGAAGGCCGCAAGCCGGCCCCGAACGCGGCCCCTCCTGTGTCCCGTGCCGCCAGCGCCATCCCTTACCCGCTGACCGACCCGCGGTCCGCGCTCGCCGCGAAGTACTTCGTCGAAGGATCGCGGCTGGACGACGGGGATGACCGGAAGCTGGAGGAGGCGGCCGCCGCCTATCGGAAGGCGCTGGTGATCGACCCGGATCTGGTGCCCGCGATCGTGAACCTCGCGAACATTCATTACGCACGCGACGAGCTGATCGAGGCACAGGCGCTCTACGAGCGCGCCATAGGCCTCGATCTGGAGTGCTTCGAGGCGCACTTCAATCTCGGGAACATCCAGCACGATCTCGGACGGCTCGATGGCGCGGTCGTGTGCTACCGGGACGCCGTGGCGCTCAATCCCGGCTACGCCGACGCACACTTCTACCTGGCGGTCACATTGGAGAAGACCGGTCACTCGCCCGAAGCGAAGCCGCACTGGAAGGCGTATCAGGAACTCGCGCCCAAAGGCGAATGGGCGGAGTTGGCGCGGGAGTTCTTGGAGTGAGATCGAAAGTCTGAAGTAAGAAGTCTGAAGTTCGAATGCCTTCAGCGTGACGGCGTGCAAGCCTTCGAACTTCAGCCTT
>CAYZBZ010000013.1:0-32049 GCA_964476725.1 uncultured Vicinamibacterales bacterium | reverse complement strand
GGTCGGTGAGCGCCGTGCGGCCGATGATGTCGCGCAGCGCGGTCTGCGCCGCCCAGCTCACGGCCTGCGGGTAGTCCTGCACTTCGAGCGCGGCCTTCTGCGCGTCGTGCACCATCCAGAACAGCACCGCGTCGACGTTCACCGGCACGGTGTCCGACGTCAGCGTCTGCTCGGCGGCGAATGTCGTCGTGATGGTCCGCTGGTCGATCCACGACGAGATGCGATCGACGAACGGGATGATCCAGAACAGCCCCGGCCCGCGCAGCCCGACGAACCGGCCGAGCTTCAGGACGACCGCGCGTTCCCACTGCTGGGCGATCCGCGGCGATTGCATCAGGACGATGCCGGCCAGGGTCATTGCTACGAGCGGTACCAGGCTTCCCGTCGCCCCCGTCCCGGCGAGGCCGAGCGCGACGGAGCCAAGAAGAACCGCGATCGCAATCACGTTTGTGCGGGGGACATCGGAAACCATTGCCGCTCCTTTTCTAAGTGCTCGCGCGGGCCGCGGGCGCCTTTCTATTTCAGGGCCCGATGCGCCTCGAGCTCGGCGATCACGTCGTCGACGGTGAAACCAGCCGTGTCGGCGTCGGCGAGCACGCGCGTGGCGAAGGCGCGCAGCCGGCGGTCGTGCTCGCGGGGCGGATGGGCCTGCGCGGGCGTGGCGCTGATGAACGACCCGACGCCGCGGCGCGTCTCGATGACGCCCGCCCGCTCCAGCTCGGCGTAGACGCGCGCGACGGTGTTGGCGTTGACGCGGAGCTCGACCGCAAGCTGCCGGACGGTCGGCAGCTGCTCGCCCGGCCGGAGCCGGCTGGTCGCAATCGCCGCGCGAAGCCCGCGTTCGAGCTGCGCGTAAATCGGCGTCGCGTCACGAGGATCGATGGAGACGATCGCCACGTGAGTTATTATACTAGTTCATTGGTACAAGTGTCAACTGCCGATTCACGCTCAGGCGTCCTGGAGTCGCCGGGACCTGACAGACCGCTGCGGGCGTCCTTGTATAGTGTTTCCAAAACCCGTAGCGCAGGGCTTCCGCCTTCGCCGAGGCTTCGGCGGACCGCCGTAGCTTTAGCGGAGGCTGGTCAGCCCTGCCCCCGGCAGCCCTGAAGGGCTGCGCTACGATCTCAATGAGGGAGAACAACGCGTGGACATGCCTCGACGACAGCTCGGCCTCAACGGCCCTTCGGTTTCCGCCATCGGACTGGGATGCATGGGCATGTCCGATTTCTACGGACGCGTGGACGACGAGAGCGCAATCGCCACGATTCACCACGCGCTCGACCTGGGCATCAACTTCCTCGACACCGCGGACATTTACGGCCCGTTCACCAACGAGCGGCTCGTGGGGCGCGCGATTCGGGACCGGCGCGACGCCGTCGTGCTCGCGACGAAGTTCGGGAACATGCGCTCGGAGACCGGCACGTTCCTGGGGGTCAACGGTCGGCCCGATTACGTGCGCCAGGCCTGTGACGCGTCGCTGCAGCGGTTGGGCGTGGACGCGATCGACGTCTACTACCAGCACCGCGTGGATCCGAATACCCCTATCGAAGAAACCGTGGGCGCGATGGCCGAGCTCGTGACAGCCGGGAAGGTACGGCACCTGGGTCTGTCGGAAGCCGCCCCCGCGACGATTCGACGCGCGCACAAAGTGCATCGAATCGCCGCACTGCAGACGGAGTATTCGTTGTGGAGCCGCGACCCCGAGCAGGAGCTGCTCGCGACGTGCCGCTCCCTCGGGATCGCGTTCGTGGCCTACAGTCCGCTGGGCCGGGGATTCCTGACCGGCCGCTTCCGATCGACTGAGGATCTGGCGGAGAACGACTGGCGCCGGAACAACCCGCGCTTCCAGGGGGACAACCTCCGCAGGAACGTGGAGCTGGTCGTCAAGGTCGAGGAGCTCGCCCGCGCGAAAGGGTGCACGCCCGCGCAGCTGGCGCTCGCGTGGCTGCTGTCGCGCGGATCGGACGTCATTCCGATCCCCGGGTCAACCCGCGCCGAGCGCGTGGAAGAGAACGCCGCTGCGGTTCGCGTGCAGCTGTCGCCAGCCGACAGCGCGTCGCTGGAGGCTCTCGCGACCAACGTCGCGGGAGACCGCTATCCGGAAGGAGGCATGCGCGCCGTGAACCGCTGACGGGGTCGCGCTGTCATTTTTTGGGACGCGTCGCGTACCACGTCCCGTTTCCCGCTCCCTCGTACTCCACGGTGCCGCTCATCGTCTCGCCATCGACTTTGCCGGCGAACGTGCCGGTCGTCTGCGTGCCCTCGGCGAGGATCGTCACCGTGAACTGAATGTCCTTCTCTTTGATGGTGCCCTCGAGGTTCGACACGCCGTAGCGCCCCTCGTAGGTGCCGGTCAGCTTCTCCCCGTCCTGCTTCAGCGTCACCACCGGATGTCCCGTCACCATCTCCAGTTCCAGCGTGACGTTCCATGCCCCCGCCACCTTTGCCGGTTCGGCAAACACGGCCGCCGACGCCACACAGAGTACAAACAGCCACGCGACGTACTTCATTTGCCCGCCCCCATCCATCGAAAGCCCCTCGGCTTGTTCCCATCATGACTTCCGCCTCAAGGCGGAAGCTACACGGCTTCTTCGGCTACGCGACTTTCCGCAGCTTCGTGACGCGGCCGACTTCGACCCACTCCACCACGAAGATGTTGCCCTCGTGATCGAAGCACGCCCCGTGCGGGCAGATGAACTGGCCGGCGATGAACGCCTCCCGCGGCTGGGAACGCAGGGGGTTATTCCAGGTCGCGGCATTCGAATCGCCGAGGTGCTCGATCACCTGGTTGTTGCGGTCGATTAACGTGACACGGCCGTGCAGGTCGGGAACGACGACGGCCCCCTTGTGCTCGTGGAAGTGACACGGCAGCCTGAAGCCCGCGACGAAGTCGATGTGCTTCCCGTCCAGGGTGAAGCGCTGCAGCCGGTTGTTCCGGCGGTCCGCCACGACGAGCACCGGAGCCGGACCGCGCGGGTCCACCCAGATGCCGTGCGGCTCGTTGAGCTGTCCGGGGTCTGACCCCTTTCCCCCGAACGTCCTGATGTGTTCTCCCTTGCTGTTGTACTGATTCACGTAGTACGAGCCGTACCCATCGCCGACGTACACATCGCCGTTCGGCGCGATGGCGACGTTGGTGGGATTGTACCGTTTCGCCGTCCCGTCCGCCCCCGGCTTGTAGGCATCGACGTCAGGCGGACCCTGGATCTTCCAGACGATCTCCCCCTTCGGCGTGGCCTTCACCACGACCGCCTGCATCTCCGGCTGCGGCGTCATCCGTGGATTCGCGGCATTCACCGTCAAGTACAGGAATTCGTCCCCCCCTTCCTTGCGGATGTGCAGGCCGTGGGCGACACCCCTGAGCTCTCGCCCCCACGAGCGGACGAACTTCCCTGTCCTGTCGAAGACCACCATCGAGTCGGCGCTGTCGCTGGTCGCGTGGACCGTGTGGTGCACGTAGATGTCGCCGTGCGAGTCTTCCACGATGCCGTGCGTGTTGCCCCACGTGATGTGCGCCGGCAGCTGCCCCCAGTCGTGTATCACTTCGTACGTGTGGGCGCCGGCGCCAAGCACTGGCGCCTTCGTGCCTGACTTGTTCTGAGCTCCCAGGAGAGTAGGCCCAATGATCGGAGCCGCCGCCGCGGCCGCGAGGAATTCACGTCGGGTCGTTTTCATGTCGCCTCACGCTGCCCCAGGCAGCCCTGAAGGGCTGCGCTACGGTGTTGAAACCAGTCCTACGCGAACAAATCCAGGATCGGCTGCCCCTTGCCGTCTCTGGTGACGTACACCGGCCGCCGTTCGACGAGATACGACGTGTCGGGCGCGATGCCCAGCGCGTGATACATCGTCGCATGCAGGTCTTCCATCACAACCGGGTTCTCGATCGTCGTGCAGGGACGCTCGTCGGCGGTCTTCCCATACACGAAGCCCTTCTTGATCCCGCCGCCGAACATCAGGATGGAGCCCGCGGCCGTGAAGTGCCGGTGCATGCCGTAATGGCGCGGCTCGCTCATGACGTCGGGAATGTTGATCGCCTGATCGCGCACCTCTTTGCCGACCTTGCCTTCGGTCATCGCATCGCGGCCGAACTCGCTTGCGAGGACGACGAGGGTCCGGTCGAGCAGGCCGCGCTGATCGAGATCGCGAATGAGCTGGGCGACCGGCGCGTCGATCAGTTTCTTCATGGCCTCGGCGCGCTGGTGGCCGTTCTCGTGGCTGTCCCAGTACACGAACGGGATGTACTCAGACGTGACCTCGACGTAGCGGGCGCCCGCTTCGATGAGCCGGCGCGCCAGCAGGCAGCCCTGCCCGAAGCGCCCGGTGTTGTACGGGTCGAAGGCCGCCTTCGGCTCGAGCGACAGGTCGAACGCTTTCGCAGACGGAGAGCTCAACAACCGATCGGCGGCGTCGAGGGACTTCACCAGCGACTCCCGCTGAAAGTCCCCGCCGTGCTGGTAGACCGGCTCCTGCGCCATCAGCTTCTCGAAAAGCTGCCGCCGGCTGCGGAAGCGCTGCCCGCTGAGCTCCTTCGGCGGCCGGACGGCGGATGCGGCGTCCTGCGGATCGACGATCAGGAACGGCCCGTGATCGGATCCAAGAAAGCCCGCGGTGTGAAACGCCTTCAGCGTCGCGATTTCACCCGCCCCCTCGACGGTCTGGCCGATGGCGAGGAACGCCGGCATATCCGGATTCTTCGGGCCGAGCGTCCGGGAGATCATCGCCCCGAGGTGCGGCATGGCCATGGGCTGCGGCGGAATGTAGCCCGTATGCCAGTGATACTGATGTCGTGAATGGAGGATGAACCCGAGATCGGCCGCGTTGAACGTGCGGATCACCGCGCCCCTGTCGATCACGCTGGCGATCTGGTCCAGCCCCTGGGTGAACCTGATGTTGTCGACGGCGGTCGGAATGCTCGGAAACGTGCTGAGGACGTCCGAGATCCTGACCCCTGGCGCAAACGGCGTGTAGCGCTTCGGGTCAAAGGTCTCCGTCTGCGCCATGCCGCCGGCCATCCACAACACGATCACCGCGTCGGCGGTGGCTTTTCTTTGCGGCCCTGGAGACGAGCGCGGGGCGGGCTCGGCCGCGCGTACGAGCTGCGGCTCACGCCCAACGAGCGCCGCGAGGGTCGCGGCGGCCGTCGCCCCCATGAATCCCCTGCGGCTCACACGCGAATAGATCAGCCGTTCTTCGGGGGTGAGGCTGGAGAGCTCAGTGTCGGCATTCATGTTGGCTGCTGTCCTTGGTTCACCACAGAGATAACGGAGAAAACAACGATTCCGTTTCGCTTCGTTTACCGTTTTTCGTAGCGCAGCCCTTCAGGGCTGCCTCGGCGTCAATAAATCAATTGAAACTCCGGCTTCATCGTCACGGCCCAGAGCAAGTCAGCAAGCCCCTGCGGCGACGGCCGGCTTCCACGCGACGGGTCGCGCAGGGCGTCCTCGGCGATGCGGCGCTCAGCGGCCGACGGCGCGCGGGCGAGCGCGTGCCAGAACACGCGGTCGATCGCCTGCGCAATGTCCGTCAACGGGGGCGGGGCCGGCAAGGGCGGTCCCGGCGCGGGCGGCACGAGGCGCTCCATGTCCGGCTCGGCGTCGAACACGAAGAACCTGATCTGCGGATTCAACGTGGAACCGATCTCACTTTGCGGATTCTCCAGCCCGATGATCCCGCGGAAGCGCGTGAACCCTCTGCCCGCGACGTCGTAGACAACGACCGAAGGATTCTTCACGCGAACTCCCGCGCCGGACGGGCCGCTCACCGCGATCGGACCCGATCCGCTTCGCAGGCCCGAACCGTCCAGCGGGGTGAGCGACGACAGCGGGGTGACGCCGGCAGGGCCGACAAACTCCGCCTGCGCCCAGGCTGGCCGGATCACCTCAGGGACGTTCGAGCCGCTCTCCTGCACGACGAGCCAGAGCCTGCTCGCGTTCGTGACGTCGACCTCGAACGGGCTTGGCGCGGCGGCGCGTCCGGCGACCGTCCTGTTGTACAGACTCAACGGCTCGGGCGGCAGCTCCCCCAGCATTCTCCGAGCGCCGCGCGACAACCATCGCGTGAAGATCTCGCCGTTGA
Source organism: uncultured Vicinamibacterales bacterium (assembly GCA_964476725.1). Lineage (GTDB taxonomy): Bacteria > Acidobacteriota > Vicinamibacteria > Vicinamibacterales > 2-12-FULL-66-21 > JALZOC01. Next base: position 25,974 of record CAYZBZ010000013.1, on the reverse strand, counting down.
CCAGCTCGAGCGCCTGCAGCGTGGACGACTGCGTCGGCCGGAGTGAATTCACCTGGTCGCGGATAGGACGGCCGAGCGCGCGCGTCAGGTTGCTGGACGCGACCCGCCACTCGCGACCGTAGACGCCCGCCGTCGCCGGCATGGACGGCACCGGGCCGCCTCGCCCTCCGCGCCCGGCCGCTCGAGTAGCGGCAGCAACAGGGCGGCCGGGATAGACGTTCCATTCGCCGGTGATGGAGCCGACGGCGTCCGCAAACTGCTCCGCTGTCAGGCGGCGGACTTCCGGTCCGGCAAACACGTACCCGCGCGGACGTGGCTCCCCGTTGCGCGCGACCGAGGGCATCTGGTACGCGCGCGAGGTCAGGACGGTCTGAATGAGGCGCTTGATGTCGTACCGGTTGGCCACCAAGTCGCTCGCGACCCAATCGAGCACTCCGGGACTCCAGGGCTTGCCGTCCATTTCATCCGGGTTCGGCACGATGCCGTAGCCGAAGAGCCGCTGCCAGACGCGGTTCACCAGCGTCCGCGGCAGCCGTCCCATGCGCGGATCGGTGAAGATCGCCGCGGCCGCGGCGCGCCGGTCGGCCAGCGAGCGGGACGCCGGCACGCGACTGAGCTCCGGAAACAGAAACCCGGGCTCCGCGTACCGGTCCAGGGCGACGTCGCAGCGATACATCTGCAGGTCCGGCTGGGGCGCGAAATACGCCGCGAGCGCGTACGCGTCCTTCAGCTTCCACTTGCTGACGAAGCTGTCGTGACAGGAATTGCACTTGAGATTGATCCCGAGAAAGACCTGCGCCGTGTTCTGCGACGCCTGCATCCACGGTGTCACCGCCGCGCTCGTCTCTCCGCGCCAGTTCACGCCGACGAGAAAGCCCTCCGGATCGCCCGGAGCCGTCGGGTTAAGCAGCTTCGACACGAACTGGTCGTACGGCAGATTCGACGTGAGCGCGGGCAACAGCCAGTCCGTGATGCTCTTGCGCCCGGCGGTCTCGGAAAAGTACGTCACGCCGTCTTCGTTGCGCAGCAGGTCGTTCCAGAAGGAGATCCAGTTGTCCGCGTACTTCCGATCGTCCGCAAGAAGCCGTGCGACAAGCGCCTCGCGCTTGCCGGGAGCGCGATCCTCGATGAAGGCCTGAAGCTCTTCCGGCGTCGGAAGCAGACCCCAGACATCGAGATACACGCGCCGTGCGAACACCGCGTCGGAGACGGCCTTCGGCTCGGGCACCTTGTGCGTGGAGAGATAGACCGCGACGAGACGGTCGAGCGGCGCGGTCCAGTTCGCCCAGACGATTGCCGGCACGGCCGGGCGCGTAAGCGCCAGGGGCGCCTCCCAGGGCGGCGGCGCCGGCGGCGAAGTCGGCGCCTCCCGCGCCCCCTGGTCGATCCACAGCCGGAGCAGAGCGATCTCCTGAGCGCTCAGCGGCGTCTCATCCTTCGGCATCTGCGGCTCGGTGTCGCCGCTGACGCGATGAATGAGCAGGCTGCGCGCACCGCGGCCAGGCCTGATCACGGCGCCGCTGCGTCCGCCGTCGAGCGCGTCGGTGTAGGTCGCGAGCGACAGGCCCCCCTTACGCTTGTCCTGGCTGTGGCACTCGAGGCACCGTTCGGCCAGAATCGGCCGCACCTGGCGCTGGTAGTCAATCAGCGCCCGGGGAGACGCCGCGGGCCGCTGACGCGCGGCGTCCACACTCGAGCCTGCCCTGAGCGCAGTCGAAGGGCTCGACGCGAGCTCCGGCACAGGCGCGCGAATCCCCGGCGGCGAAGCCGCCTGTGCAGCGGCCAGGACCGCGGCGATCCACACGCCGGCCGCGAGGGTTACACCCGTCAGTGTCAGCGACTTCTTCATCGAACAATGGTCCGGCAAGGATTGTAATGCGCTGAATGAGCTACTGCACCGCCTCCGCCAGCCGCTGCCGATACACCTGCCGTGCGTGATCGTAGGCCTTGCGGGCGTCATCCACCTCGGTGGCGCGAATCTGCGACATCTTCTGCGTCCAGCACTGATTCACGGCGTTGAGGCACCACTGGGCGCTCTGGCGTGATGCCCGGATTGGCGCGCCGCCGACGAGCGCGAACACCGGGTTGGTGTGCGAGGACGGCAGGATTCTGGCGGCGATCCAGCTGCTGCGGTCGATCGCGATCTCGAACGTCAGCGTCCGGATCGCGCCGTCCGCCACGAGGTTCTGCACGGCGACCGGCACGCCGTTGACGACGATCTCGACGGGCACTTCGCGGCTGATGCCGATCCGGGCACGCTCCAGGTCCCAGTACGGCTTCGCTTCGTACGGCGACTGGCGGATCGCCTCGTTCGGCGTCGGATCGAGGTTCGCAGCCGCCTTGACCGTGACCGTCACGCGGCCGGGACGATCGATGCGGATCTCGCTGTCGCGCGTCCCTCCCTCCACGCCGTTGACGCTGAAGTCGAACAGGTGGCTCTTGCCGTCCGACACATAGTTGCGGCCCGCTCGGACCGCGTCGATCCATTTCCGGTACGTCAGCGGCCCGTCGACCTTCGCGTACGATCGCGCGAGGCCCACCCGATCGTCCGTGATGCACGGGAAATCCGTCTCGCCGCTGATCCGCGTCCGGAATCCCGCATTGAGGGTGTGATACCAGATGTTGAGCTCCCACACATACGGCGTGTCCCCCGCGGAGATGAAGTCCACGGTGTTCGGATGCGTCACGCCGACGATGAACTCGTTGGCGCCGATGCCGTCGAAGGCGGGCATCTCGTAGTTGGGGAGAGCCTTGCTGCGGACCTCCAGACCCCAGCCGGAATGCGCGAAGCCGACGACCGCGTCCTGCGATTTCGCCCAGCGCAGCACCGGCAGCGTCCAGGTGGGCCAGTCCCCCAGCCGCTTCGTTCCCGGGTAGTCCTGATCCTTGAGGCCGAGAAGGACGAGATGGCCGGCGTGGCTCGAGGGAAAGCCGGAGATCTCGAGGTCGTAGTGCATCAGCCGCGAGGGCGTCGACAACGGGTGATCCTGGCCGCTGAAGAACTGCTTCTGATAGTAGTAGGACGGGCCCCAGGTGAGCACGCTGGCCACGTTGAGCGCCTCGCCGTCGATCTGCGGCCACATATCCTTCGGGAGCACACCCTCGGTCGGGTTCTCATAGTGAGAGCAGCCGGAGGAATGGATGTGGTGATCCCCCGAGTACCAGCCGAACCGCGCGGGATCAATCCACCGCACGAGCCGGAACAGCCACTCCTGCGGCCCGGCAAGCGCGACGCGTCTCGTCTGCGGAACGTATTCCGGCCCTCGCGTGACCGTGAGCATGAACGACCCCGAGGGAAGGTGAATCGTGTCGCCGTCGGCACGGTAGACCTGCGGCTGAAAGTAGAAGTCCGGCGCCAGCCGCTTCGAGATGTTCGGATAGATCCGGTTGACCTCGTCCTGAATGAGGAACCCCGCGGTCACGGGCTGGCCGTGCTCGTCCACCACGCGCAGATGAACGGGATGCGCCGGCAGCGCCGTGAACAGGATGTCGATGTCGTTGCGGAAGCCGATGTCCTCGGTGCCCTGCCCCACGCTGAATGCGATGATCGCGGATCGCTGTCCGGCGTCGCGGCTGTAGACCTGCAGTATCAAGTACTCGATCCCGAGCCCCGACAGTCGCGGGCGCATCGGCGGCTCGGTGTAGATCGTGATGTCCGCCCAGCGCTCCCGCACCTGCACATCGGTCAGCTCCATTCGCGGCTCGGGCCCTCCTCGCGACGTAGCGTGCACCCGGCCTGTGTTGGGACTCCGCACCGCCACTGGGGATGTGACGCCGGCCTCGTTGATCACCTTGACGAGGAACAGGCGCGTGCCTCCCTGCACCAGCTCGGGACGCGCCGGGCCCTGCTCCACCTTGACGCGGCTCTCCGGGTTGATGTGCACGCTGGCCAGGACGTGCGTATCGAGCACCTGCTGAAGCCGGGCGACGGCGGCCGCCTCGTCCTGCAGGGCGATCGCGTCATCGAGCGCCAGCCGGTCGGCCGCGGGAAGAGGCTGCCCGAGAGATGCGAGCGCCGTTTCCAGCCGGCGGGCCTGTTGGGCGAGCGGCTGCAGCGGCACCGGCGCATTTGGCGCGGGATGCACGTGCTCCTGTGCGCGCAGGCCCAGCGTGAGACAGACGAGGATGGTAGCGATCGCCGCCGGCTGGACGCGGGTGAGCAGGTGCATCTCACACCTTGTATGCCGAGTGAAGAGAATCGTCAACCGGTCGCGGGCGGCCGGATGACGCGGATTCGGTGCCGCCCAGAGTAAGCTCATCGGCGCCATGAGTCCAGTCGACCCCACTTCCCTGCTCGTCGTCACGTTCCTCGGCGTCGCCCTGGTGGTGCTGCTCGTCACCTGGCTGCGGATGCACGCGTTCATCGCGCTCGCCGTCGGGTCGTTGTTCGTGGGGGTTGCCGCGGGGATGCCGCTCGCCGACATCCCGCGATCGTTTCAGGGAGGCGTCGGCGACACGCTCGGGTTCATCGCCCTCGTGATCGGCCTGGGCACGGTGATTGGGAAGCTGCTGGCGGAGTCGGGGGGCGCCGTCGTGGTCTCGGACGCGCTCGTGCGCGCACTGGGGGAGAAGCGTCTGGACTGGGCGCTGCTGTTCTCGGGATTCATCATCGGGTTGCCTGTCTTCTTCCAGGTGGGCCTGGTGCTGCTCGCGCCGGTGCTGTTCACGCTGGCGCGCCAGACCGGCACGCCGCTGCTCCGCCTCGGAATTCCCCTCGTCGCCGGACTGTCCGCCGCGCACGGCCTGGTGCCGCCGCACCCTGGACCGCTGGCCGCCATCGAGCGGCTCGGCGCCGACACGGGCCTGACGCTCTTCTACTCGCTCGTCGTCGCGTTTCCAGTCGCCATGCTGGCGGGGCCGCTGCTCGGACGCTTCATCAGCCGCCATATCCGCGTCGAGGCGGGCGCGATGGGCGATCAGCTCACCGGGACCACGACCGCCACGCGCATGCCGTCACTCGTCGTCACGCTGATCACGATCCTGCTGCCGGTGCTGCTGATGCTGCTGGCTGCGCTGGCGCAGGCCACCCTTGCCGACGGCGTGGCGCGACGCAGCATCGGATTCGCCGGGAGCCCTCTGGTGGCGATGCTGCTTGCGACGCTCCTGGCGATGTACACGTTCGGCCAGGCCTGTGGCTTCGACCGCGTGCGCCTCCTGCGCTTCGCGGAGGAGGCGCTTCCACCGATCGCCAGCGTCCTCCTCGTTGTCGGCGGCGGGGGGGGCTTCGGGCGTGTGCTGGTCACCGCGGGCGTCGACAAGGCGATCACCCAGGTCATCGGTGGCATGCAGATGTCACCGCTCGTCCTCGGGTGGCTGATCGCCGCGCTGCTGCGTGTGTCGGTCGGCTCCGCCACCGTCGCGTGCGTCACGGCAGCCAGCATCATGGCGCCGATGATCGCAACGATGGGGCACGTGAACAAGGAGCTCCTGGTCGTCGCGATCGGCGCAGGCTCGCTCATCGCCTCGCACGTGAACGACGGCGGATTCTGGCTGGTGAAGGAGTACCTGAACATGAGCGTGCCGCAGACCATCGCCTCCTGGACGGTGCTGGAAACCATCGTCTCGGTCGCCGGCCTCGCGGGCGTGCTGCTCCTCGGCTTGATGGTGGGCTGACCGTGCTGATTGTCGACGCGCACCTGGACCTGGCGATGAACGCCATCGAGTGGAACCGCGATCTGACCAGGCCGATCGACGAGATTCGCGCGCGCGAGCGGGCGCTGACGGACAAGCCCGATCGGGGCCGCGGTACCGTGTCGTTTCCGGAGATGCGCCGCGGCCGTGTCGGCCTGTGCGTGGCCACACAGATCGCCCGGTATGTGGCCCTGGACAATCCGCTGCCGGGCTGGCACTCGCAGGAGCAGGCCTGGGCGATGACACAAGCCCAGCTCGCCTGGTATCGCGCCATGGAAGATCGCGGCGAGATGGTGCAGATTGCCGACCGCGAGACGCTCGACCGGCATGTGAGCCGCTGGCAGAACGGAGAAGACGGGCTTGCCTCGCCGAAGCCGACCGGCGAAGGCGGGCCGATCGGGTACATCCTGAGCCTGGAAGGGGCCGACTCCATTGTCACGCTGCGCCATCTGGAGCGCGCGTACGCTCAGGGTTTGCGAGCCGTCGGTCCCGCGCACTACGGCCCCGGCGTCTACGCGCAGGGCACGGCCGCATACGGCGAACTGGGGTCGCGCGGTCGGGAGCTGCTCCGGGAGATGGAGCGGCTCGGCATCATCCTCGACGCCACGCATCTATGCGACGAGAGCTTCCGCGACGCGCTGGATCACTTCCACGGTCCGGTCTGGGCGAGCCACTCGAACTGCCGATCGCTGGTGCCGAACGGCCGCCAGTTCCCGGACGACTACATCCGGGAGCTGGTGCAGCGCGACGCCGTCATCGGCGTGGCCTTCGACGCGTGGATGCTCGTGCCCGGCTGGGTGCGGGGAGAAACGACACCTGAGGGTGCGGGCGTCACGCTCGCGACCGTGGCGGATCACATCGATCACATCTGCCAGATCGCCGGCGACGCCCGGCACTGCGGCATCGGGTCCGATCTCGACGGCGCGTTCGGCCGCGAGCAGTGTCCGGCCGACGTCGCGACGATCGCGGATCTCGCCCGGCTGCCCGCGGTGCTGGCGGCGCGCGGTTACAGCGACGACGACCTCCAGCACATCGCGCACGGCAACTTCATCACGTTTCTCCGGAAAGCTTGGGGGGGTTAGGTTCTCTTGTCAGCGAGTTCCGGCCACGGATGAGCATCACCCGCCTGGCACTTCGATTGCTCTTACAAACCGGCAGGAGAGCACAGTGGCCAACGAACATGGACTTACCGGCACCTCGGACCTCCGATACATCAAAGCTACACAGGTGGAGCATCCATTGGGCACGCTGGCGGACCTGAGCATGTGCACCCAAGAGGATGAAAAGCTGGGCTCCCTGAAGGGTGTCCTGGTTGAGCCGGCCCGCCGTCGCATCCGGTATTTCGTTGTCGAGCGCGCCGAGATGCTGCGGCGCCGCCGCTACCTCCTTGCCGCCGACACACCGGCGTCGATCGAGGCCGGCGACCGGAAGCTGCGCGTCATGGCGCACGAAGAGGACCTGGAGCTGTTCGACTCCCGATCGGTGCAGAACTTCTCCGACGAGGACCTCATCAGCGCCATGTTCGCGTACCCAGCCGCCTGATTCGGAGACTCGCCGCTCCACCACGGCGTCCCCTCTGCGCCCCCCGATCACGCATTCAGATTCAGACGGGTAATCTGAAGAGCCGAAGTGCGGTAAGTTGTATCAGGGTGGTATTCGTGGCACCCCTGGCATCCCTGTCACTCACTGGAGAAGCGATGGCGACGGCATTTTCCAATCTCATCGACGGCCGGCAGATTGATTCCGCCGATCGCGCCCCCGATATCAACCCCTCGAACCTGGAGGACGTCGTCGGCGAATTCGCCCGCGCCTCGACGCCGCACGCCGAGCTGGCGATCGCGGCGGCGAGGAACGCGTTCGCGAAGTGGTCGCGCGTGACGCCGCAGGAACGCTTCGACGTCCTCGATCGGGCAGGGACCGAGATCCTGGCGCGCAAGGAGGAGCTCGGACGGCTCCTGGCGCGCGAGGGGGGGAAGCCCTTGGCGGACGCCATCGGCGAAGCAGGCCGCGCGGGAGCGATTTTCAAGTATTTCGCCGGCGAGGCCGTGCGGCTCGGCGGCGAGAAGATCGATTCCGTCCGCCCCGGCGTCGAAGTCGAGATCACGCGCGAGCCGCTGGGCGTCGTCGTCGCGATCACCCCCTGGAACTTTCCGCTTGCGATCCCCGCCTGGAAGATTGCTCCGGCGCTTGCGTTCGGCAACTGCGTGATCCTCAAGCCGGCGGAGCTCGCGCCGGCGTCACCCTGGGCGCTCGTCGACATCGTGCAGCGCGCCGGTCTTCCGCCAGGTGTCCTCAACCTCGTGATGGGTCCGGGTTCCAGGCTCGGGGCCGTGCTGACGACATCTCCCGACGTCGACGCGATCAGCTTCACGGGATCGCAGGCCGTCGGCGCGTCGGTGGCGGCCAACGCCGTGCGGAACGGCGCCCGGCTGCAATTGGAGATGGGCGGGAAGAACCCGTTGATCGTGCTGGACGACGCGGATCTGGGGACGGCGGTGTCGGTTGCGATCAACGGCGCGTACTTCCAGGCTGGCCAGCGCTGCACCGCGTCGAGCCGGATCATCGTGACCGACCTTCTTCACGATCGATTCGTCGAGGCGATGGTCGAGCGGATGAAGCGTCTGGTCGTGGACGACGCGCTGAAGCCGGGCACGGAGATTGGGCCTGTCATCGACGAGCGGCAGCTCGACAAGGACCTCGAGTATGTCGAAATAGGGCGGCAGGAGGGAGCCCGGCTGGTGCACGGGGGCGAGCGGCTGCAGCGAAGCACCGAGGGCTACTACATGGCGCCGGCAATCTTCGTCGACAGCGCACCGGGGATGCGCATCAACCGGGAGGAAATCTTCGGCCCCGTCGCATCCGTCATCCGCGTGCGGGACTACGAAGAAGCCCTGGCGGTCGCAAACGACACGCCGTTCGGTCTGTCCGCCGGCATCGTGACGACGTCGCTGAAGCACGCGAGCCACTTCAAGCGCAACGCACAGAGCGGCCTGGTGATGGTGAACCTGCCGACTGCCGGCCTCGACTATCACGTGCCGTTCGGCGGACGCAAGAAATCGAGCTACGGCCCACGCGAGCAGGGTGCGTACGCGCGGGAATTCTACACGCTGGTCAAAACGGCCTACGTGGCCCCCTGAGTTCCGGTCAGAAGGACCGGCTTCAAAACCGTAGCGCAGCCCTTTTAGGGCTGCCTGGTGCAGAGCTGAAGCCCTGCGCTACCGGGTTTTGAAACCACCTGTAGGAGCTTGGGTACGGCCGGGCCCGGCTTTCGAAGTGGAGACAGCGGCCTCGAAGCGGGCGGCCAGCGCAGGGAACGCCGGGGTGGGTCCCGTCCACTGCAGCTCATCGACCGACTCGAACAGCGGGATGTCCGCCCGTAGTCTTGCCAGGTCGCGAAAGAGCAGCGCGAGATGCCGATCCCGCTCGAGGGTCGCCGCCAGGGTGCGCGCGTTGGCGGCGTTCACGTGCCACAGGCTGGCATCGGGAGGAATGGCTTCGAGGTGAGCAAAACGCGCGAGGACGGCGGCGGCGGACTTCGCGCCCCAGCCCGGCAGCCCTGGATAGCCGTCCGCCGCGTCGCCGACGAGCGCGAGGTAGTCCGGGATCGACGCAGGCGGCACGCCGAATTTCGCGACCACCCCCGCCTCGTCGCGGATGACGTTCGTCCGGCGGTTCAACTGCACGACGCGCGTGCCCTGCACCGACTGCGCGAGGTCTTTGTCGGGAGTGCAGATGATGACGCGCTCCACGCGAGCATCCCTGGCGGCGGCCGCGGCGGCTGACGCCAGCGCATCGTCCGCTTCGAACTCCACCATCGGCCAGACGACGACCCCCATCGCGGAGAGAGCCTGCTCCAGCAAGGGGAACTGAGCGAGGAGATCCGGCTCGACGCCCTCGCCGGTCTTGTAGTCCCGCCAGAGGCGATTGCGAAACGACTCGATGACGTGATCCGTCGCGACGCCGATGTGCGTCGCCCCGCCTCGATTGATCATCCCCAGCACGGAGGCCAGCACGCCGCGCACGGCGGCCACCTCCGTGCCGTCAGCCGCCTTCGCGCCTGGCAGCGCGTAGTAATGCCGGAAGAGCTCGTACGTGCCGTCGATAAGATGAACGTCCAAGAAAGACTCTCTGCCCTCTGCGAGCTCAGCGTCTGCAAAACGTCTCGGCGGGCTCCGCTTGCGCGGCGAAAGAATCGCGTCTCGCCGACGAGATTACCTTTCGCGATACAGTTACGTGACTTTCCTCACATGCCAGCTCTGAAAGCGCGGCGCGAGGCCGCGCAGGACCCCGGCGGTGTTCTCGTCGACCTCCGCCAGGGGTGGGCGCACGCGCCCGCCGGCCAGACCGAGCATGTCCATCAGCGCCTTCATCACGCTGACCTCGTACCCTCGCCGCCGTCCACGCAGCGCATAGAGCGGGACGATCAGGTCCGTCATGATCGCGGGCAGCCGGTCGTCGCCGGTCGAGGCGTAGTCGTGCAGCGCGCGCGCGAGGCGCGGCGAGAGGTTCGACACGCTCGACGTGTAGGCGCGGAGACCGGCGGCATAGTAGGCGGGCACCATGTCGTCCCCTGCCCCGCCGATCCAGTGCAGCCGAGTGCCCACGCGCCCCATCAGGATCTGCAGCCGCCTGATGTCGCCCTGCCCGTCTTTCCAGGCCGTCAGCGTGTCGATCGCCGCGAGGCGCTCGACGAACGCGACTCCGGGATGAAACCAGTCGCGGCTGTAGATGAGGAGCCCGAGCGGCGTGGCGGCCGCGATCGCGCGGTAGTACTCGAAGAGGCCGTCCTCGTCGGCGTTCGGATAGTACGGCGGGAACACGAGAATGCCGTCGGCGCCGGCGCGCGCCGCGTCAGCCGCGAGAAGGCCGCCCAGCGCGGGGTTGAAGCCGACACCGGCGATCACGGGCACCGTGCCGGCGCATTCCTCGACCACGGCGCGGACGCACGCGACGTGCTCGGCCGGCGTGAGCGAGTAGAGCTCGCCGGTGCCGCCGGCGGCGACGATCGCCGCGGGCGGATCCTCGAGCAGGACACGGACGTTCGCCCTGAGCGCCTCGGTATCGAGCGCGAGGGCGGCGTCGAACGGGGTGATGGGGAAGGCGAGCGGCCCCCTCAGCTTCGAGCGCAGTTCGTCGGGCACCATCATCATTTCGCAACCATCCTCGTACTGATCAAAGCCCTGATCAAAGTCCAAATCGAAGTCCAGATCCTATCCACGCGGCGCTTCGCGCCATCAGCGCCACACCGGGCCGATATGGTATCGTGCCCGCCCGCAAGGGAGACTTCATGCGCGATCAGTCCGTCGCCCATCAACAGCTCGTCATCGGGCACGTCACACGCCGGCTGATCCCGTTCGCCTTTCTTTGCTACGTCGTCGCCTACCTCGACCGCGTGAACGTCGGCTTTGCCGCTCAGTCGCTGCAGCGGGATCTCGGCCTCAGCAACAAGGAGTTCGGCATCGGGTCGGGGCTGTTCTTCCTGGGCTACTGCCTCTTCGAGATCCCGAGCAACCTGATTCTCGAGCGCGTCGGCGCGCGCCGCTGGATCGCGCGGATCATGATCGGCTGGGGAATCGTCTCCATGGCGATGATGTTCGTCACCGACGTGTGGACATTCTACGCCGCGCGGATCGTGCTGGGCATCGCGGAGGCCGGCTTCTTCCCGGGCATTGTCCTGTACCTGACCTATTGGGTGCCCGCGGCCGACCGCGCGCGCACGGGCGCGTTGTTCATGATGGCGGCCCCCGTCGCGATCATCGTCGGCGCGCCGGCCTCGGAGGCGCTGCTGAACCTCGATGGCCGGCTGGGTCTCCACGGGTGGCAGTGGCTGTTCCTCATGGAAGGGCTTCCCGCGGTCGTCCTGGGTGTGTTCGCGCTGCGGGTGCTGACCGATCGGCCCGACCAGGCGACGTGGCTGCCGCCGGAGGAGCGCGAGTGGCTGACGCGCACCATGGCCGAGGAACACGCGCGCCGGTCCGCGACCGGCCATGCGTCCCTCAGGCGCACGCTCGCGAGCGGACGCGTGTGGATCCTGTCCGCGGTGTACTTCCTGAACACCAACGTGACCTACGGCATCTTCCTCTGGCTGCCGAAGATGCTGAGCGAGGCGTCGGGGTCCGAAGGATTCACCCTCAGCGTGATGACGGCCATTCCGTTCACCGCGGCGCTGGTCGCGATGGTGCTGGTGGGACGACACTCCGACCGCACGGGCGAGCGGAAACTGCACGTGGCCGGGTGCGCCCTGACGGCGTCGCTCGGGCTCCTGCTTGCCGTGGGAGCACAGCAGCACATCTGGCTGCTCGTGCTGAGCTTCACGTTGTCGCAGATGGGGCAGCGCTCGGTGATGAGCGTGTTCTGGGCGATTCCACCGATCTTCCTCGGAGGCACGGGGGCGGCCGCCGGCATCGCGCTGATCAACGCGCTCGGGAACCTCGGTGGCTTCGTCGGACCATCGATGATGGGATGGCTCCGGGACGCAACGGGCGGCTACGTCGGCGGCCTGCTCGTGCTCGCCGGCGTGCTCGTCGCCGAGGCGATTCTGGTCGTCACTCTCCGGCTGCCGGCGCACGCACCGCCCGCCGCCGACGCCTCCACCCGCTGACCGCTGAAGCCACATGCGGTAATTTTGACATCTCAGATCGACTTTGGCATAGTCAGGCCCAAAACTGCATGACGATTCGACAGGCACAATTGGCGAGGTTCCGGATGCGTTTCGCGTGGGTTCTCCTTCTCGGATTGATGCTCGGGGCGCCAGGCGCGCGCGCGCAGGCGCCGTCGCAGAAGCCGCTCGAGATCTATTTCATCGACGTCGAGGGTGGTCAGGCGACGCTCCTGGTGGCCCCCTCGGGGGAGTCGATGCTCGTCGACGCCGGCTATCCGGGCTTCGGCGGACGCGACCTCGCTCGTGTCGAGGCCGCGGTGAAGCAGGCGGGGCTCTCGAGGATCGACTACATGGTCGTAACTCACTACCACACCGACCACGTGGGCAACGTGGCGGCGCTCGCACCCAGGGTTCCGATCCGGACGTTCGTCGATCACGGGCCGACTGTTGAGGCGGGCGGCAGGGCGCTCTACGACGCGTACGCCGAGGCACGCAAGACCGGACGTCATCTGCAGGTAAGGCCGGGGGACAAGATTCCGATTGCCGAGCTCGACGTCACGGTGGTCTCCTCGGCAGGCGACGTCCTCACGAAGCCCCTGACCCGCGCGGGCGCCGCGAACCCGCTCTGTGCGGACCACAAACCGCAGGACGCCGATCCGTCGGAGAACGCGCAGTCGGTCGGGATGGTGATCGGCTATGGCAGCTTCCGGATGCTGGACCTCGGCGATCTCACGTGGAACAAAGAGCACGCCCTCGCGTGCCCCGCCAATCAGATCGGGACCATCGACCTTTACCTGACCACCCACCATGGGAACCAGACGTCCGGACCCGCGGCACTGGTCCACGCGCTGAAGCCGCGGGTCGCGGTGATGAACAACGGCCCGAAGAAGGGGGGCCAGCGGCCGGCCTGGCGCATCGTGCGCGATACGCCAGGGCTGGAGGACTTCTGGCAGCTGCACACGGCGGTCGAAGCCGGACCCGACTTCAACACCGCTGAACAGTTCGTCTCAAACCTCGACGAGACGACAGCCCACGCGATCAAGGTGGCGGCTCAGCGAGACGGCAGCTTCACCGTGACGAACACGCGGAACAACCTGACGAAGACCTACAAGGCGCGCCAGTGACGGCCGCTCGACGCATCGGCCTGGACAACCTCGCGGGCGTTTACGCGGTGCCTCCCTTGCCCCGGAAGCGGGACGCCAGGCGCACCCTCGACTTCGACGCCGCCGAGAAGATCGCCAGCCACATCGAGGCTGGCGGCGTCACCCGGTATCTCTACGGCGGGAACGCGTTCCTCTACCACATCACGCTCGACGAGTACGACGCGCTCCTCGAATGGCTCTCGGGGTTCGCCTCTCCGCGCTGGCCGATTCCCAGCCTGGGTCCGTCCTTCGGCCGCGCGATGGATCAGACACGCCTGCTCCGCCGGCACGCGTTCCCGTGCGCGATGATGTTGCCGTGCGGGGATCCGCGCGACGCCGCCGGCATGGAGGCGGGGCTCCGGGAAATCGCCGATGCCGCGGGGCTGCCTTTGATCGTGTATCTGAAGTCCGAGGACGGATTCGGATCGGACAAGGACGCGGGGCTGGATGCGGTCGGCCGGCTCGTGGACGCCGGCGTCGCCGTGGCGATCAAATACGCGGTCGTCCTCGACGATCCCAGCCACGACCCGTATCTCGACGGACTGCTGCGCCGCGTCGATCGAATGCGCGTCATCAGCGGCATGGGCGAGCGCCCGGCCGTCGTGCATCTCCGCGATTTCGAGCTGGGCGGGCTTACGACCGGCTCCGGCTGTATCGCCCCCGGACTCTGCACGGCGCTCTTCGCCGCGTGCGGCGAGAAGCACTGGCAGCGGGCCGAAGATCTGCGCGCCCAGTTCATGCCGCTCGAGGATCTCCGCGACGCCTGGGGCCCGGCTCGCGTGCTCCATCATGCGACGGAGCTCTCCGGGATCGCCGCGGCCGGCCCGATACCGCCGTTCGTCTCCCCGCTCGCGCCACGTCAGCTCGAGGAGCTCGCGCCGGTCGCGCGCGCGCTCCGGGATCGCCACGCATGAGCCGGCCACGCCGGCAGCCGTCCGACCTTCGAAGTCACCGCTGGTTCGGGCGCGACGACGTGCGCTCGTTCGGCCACCGCTCCCGCGCGAAGCAGGCCGGGTTCAGCGCCGAAGACATCAGCGGCAAACCGGTCATCGCCATTCTCAACACGTGGAGCGACGCCAACCCGTGCCACACCCACTTCCGCGTTCGCGCGGAAGAGATCAAGCGCGGCATCTGGCAGGCTGGCGGGTTCCCGATGGAAATCCCCGTCATGACGCTCGGCGAGACCTTCATGAAGCCGAGCACGATGCTGTATCGCAACCTGCTCGCGATGGAGGCGGAAGAGGCGCTGCGCTCGTACCCGGCCGACGGCGCCGTGCTGATGGCGGGCTGCGACAAGACCGTTCCGGCGCTGGTCATGGGCGCCATCAGCGCGAACCTGCCCGCCCTCCTCGTCCCCGCGGGGCCGATGCTGCGCGGCAACTGGCGCGGACAGATCCTCGGCTCGGGCAGCGACGTCTGGAAGTACTGGGCGGAACGCCGCGCCGGCACGCTCGACGAATGCTCGTGGCGCGAGATGGAGGACGGCATCGCGCGCTCGTACGGCACCTGCATGACGATGGGCACCGCCTCGACGATGACGTCAGCCGTGGATGCGCTGGGGCTGACCCTCCCGGGGGCCTCTTCGATTCCCGCCGCCGATTCGGCGCATGCGCGCATGGCCAGCGCCAGCGGCCGGCGCATCGTCGACATGGTCTGGGAAGATCTCAAGCCGCGCGACATCGTGACGACCGAGGCCCTCGAGAACGCGGTGACGGCGGCCATGGCGCTCGGCGGATCGACCAACGCCATCATTCATTTGATCGCGATTGCCGGGCGCGCGGGCGCCCGCCTCGATCTCGATCGCTTCGACGCGTTGTCGCGCCGCACGCCGTTCCTGGCGAACATCCGTCCGTCGGGACAGTTTCTGATGGAGGACTTCTACTACGCCGGCGGACTGCTCGGCGTCCTGGATCGCCTGCGCGACTGCCTGCAGCTCGACTGCATGACGGTGAACGGCCGGACGCTCGGAGAGAACATCGGCGGCGCGATCGTGTGGAATGACGACGTCATCGCCCCTCGCGACCGGCCGCTCGGCCCGGAGGGTGGCGTGGCCGTGCTGCGCGGCAACCTGGCGCCCGACGGGGCTGTCATCAAGCACACGGCCGTGGAGCCGCGGCTGCTGCGGCACGCGGGTCCGGCCGTGGTCTTCCGGAACTACAACGATCTCGCGGCGCGAGTGGACGACCCGGCTCTGCCCGTGACGGCCGACTCGGTGCTCGTGCTGCAGGATGCGGGACCGCTCGGCGGACCGGGCATGCCCGAGTGGGGGATGCTGCCGATTCCGAAGAAGCTGCTCGCGCAAGGGGTCCGCGACATGGTGCGCGTGTCGGACGCGCGGATGAGCGGCACGGCCTACGGGGCGTGCGTGCTGCACGTCGCCCCCGAATCGTACGTGGGAGGCCCGCTCGCCTTCGTCAGGGACGGCGACATCATCGAGCTCGACGTCCCGGCGCGCCGCCTGACGCTTCGCGTGCCCGATGAGGAGCTCGCGCGCCGGCGTGCGGAGTGGAAGCCGCGGGACCCGCAGTATCCGCGCGGCTTCGGCCGCCTGTATTCGCAGCACGTGACACAGGCCGACCGCGGGTGCGATTTCGACTTTCTCGAGGGCACGGCGCCCATCGCCGAGCCGGAAATTCACTGATCGGAGTGGCCAACGCGAGCCAAGCATGAACCAGCTGGACTTGAAGGGCCGCGTCGCGGTGATCACCGGCGGCGCACGTGGCATCGGCTACGCGGCCGCCCGGCGCGCCCTGCAATCCGGCGCGGCGGTCGCGTTGTGGGACGTCGACGGCGACAAGGCGGAAGAGGCGCAGCGCGAGTTGTCTGCGCTCGGCAGGGTCACGGTCGAGATCGTGGAGCTGACCGACGCGCAGTCCGTCCAGGCCGCGGCGGGCGCCACGATCGCCAGGCACCGCACGATCGACGTGCTCGTGAACAACGCGGGCATCACGGGCGGTAACGGCGCGACCTGGGAGCTCGATCCGGACGTCTGGCGTCGCGTCATCGAGGTCAACCTGATCGGGCCCTTTCTCACCTGCCGCGCGGTGGTCCCGCACATGCTCGCCCGAGGGTACGGCCGCGTCGTCAACGTCGCGTCGATTGCCGGCAAGGAAGGCAACCCCAACGCATCGCACTACAGCGCGTCCAAGGCCGGGCTCATCGGCCTCACGAAATCGCTGGCGAAAGAACTGGCGTCCAGGAACGTCCTCGTCAACTGCATCACTCCGGCGGCCGCGAGGACCGAGATCTTCAACCAGATGAAACAAGAGCATCTCGACTACATGCTCTCGCGGATTCCGATGGGCCGTTTCGCCGAGGTCGAGGAAATCGCCGCGCTGATCTGCTGGCTGGCTTCGGAGGACTGCTCGTTCTCCACCGGCGCGGTCTTCGACATCAGCGGCGGCCGCGCGACGTACTAACCAAAGATGCCCAGACCACGACCTTTCCTTCTGCTTCGGCGAGCCACCCTTGCGTCAGTGTGCGCGTTGATGGCGACGGCAACCGCCGCGGCAAGCGGCCGCGACCAGAACGGCCGGACGCCGGGCGGCGGGGCGCCGACACTGACGGCGACGCGCGCGCAGCAGGCGCCGACGCTCGACGGCGACGTCGTGGGCGATCCGGTCTGGCAGCAGGCGGTGCCGGTTTCTGGCTTCTGGCAGGAGCAGCCGGACGAAGGGCAGCCCGCGTCCGAGAGGACCGACGTGCGCATCGTCTTCACCGCCGATGCGCTGTACGTCGGGGTCGTCTGCTACGACCGGACGCCCGGCGCGATCATCGTGTCGGATGCGAGACGCGACGCCGGCCTCGACGACACAGACAGTTTCCGGATCATCTTCGACACATACCGCGACCAGTTGAACGGCTTCGTGTTCGGCACCAACCCCGCCGGGATCGAGTACGACGGTCAGGTGACCAACGAAGGGCAAGGCGGCGGGGGCCTCGCCGGAGGCCAGCGGCAGCAGTCCGGATCGGGCACCGGCTTCAATCTCAACTGGGATGGCGCCTGGGCCGTGCGGTCGCGGATCAGCGAGATCGGCTGGACGGCGGAGTTCGCGATCCCGTTCCGCACCCTGCGATTCCCGGCCGGCGCCGACAAGATCTGGGGCATCAACTTTCAGCGCAACATCCGGCGGCGCAACGAACGCGCCTACTGGGCGCCCATCTCGCGGCAATACACCCTGTACCGCCTGTCGCTGGCCGGGCAGCTCTCGGGACTGCAGACCCCCACCATTCGAAGCCTGAAGGCCACCCCGTATGCGCTCGGCAACATCCGGCAGTCCGGCGAGCGTCCGGTGGACGGGATTGTGCTGGGCGACGTCGGCGGCGATCTCAAGTACACGCTGACGCCCAGCCTGGCGCTCGACGCGACGGTGAACACCGACTTCGCGCAGGTGGAAATCGACGACCAGCAGATCAACCTCGACAGGTTCGAGCTGTTCTTCCCCGAGAAGCGTCCGTTCTTTCTCGAGAACTCCGGCTTCTTCACCGTCGGGAACCCCGGAGAAGTGGACCTGTTCTTCAGCCGGCGCGTCGGCATCGGCGCCGATGGGGAGAACATCCCGATCGTCGCGGGCGCGCGAGTCTCTGGAAAGGCTGGAAAGTACAACGTCGGCCTGTTGAACATGCAGACCGACGACTTCAAGGGCCGGATTCCTGGCAACAACTTCTCGGTGATGCGCGTGAGCCGCGATCTCCCGAACCGCGCGACGGTCGGCGGCCTCTTCGTCAACCGGGCGGGGACCGGCGATCTGGCGGCCGATCGCGACTACAACCGCACGTATGCCGTGGACGGGAAGGTCGGGATCCGCCAGCACACGGTGCTGTCGAGCTTCCTGGCGAAGACAGACACGCCCGGCGTCAACTCCGGCGACTATGCCTACAACCTCCGATCGCGCACGAGCGTGCCGCGGTTCGATTTCGAGATGGGCTACCAGGAGGTCGGGGACCGCTTCAATCCGGAGGTGGGCTTCCTCAGCCGGGACGGCTACCGGAAGCCGGACATCCGGCTGATGACGCGGTGGCGGCCGAAGGACTTCATTCGCATTCAGGAGCTGCGCCCGCACACGTCATTTCGCGCGTTCTACGGCTTCGACGGCCTTCTCGAGAGCAGCCAGTGGCACATCGACAACCACTGGCAGTTCAGGAACAGCTACGAGATCCACACGGGCATGAACGTCACGAACGAAGGGGTGCGAACCCCCTTCGAGATCTTCCCGGGCATCTTCGTGCCGCCCGGCTCGTACGAGCACGCGGAAGCGCAACTGGTGTTCATGTCCAATCAGGGCGCGCCCGTGAGCCTGAACGTCCAGACGATCATCGGCGGGTTCTTCGGCGGCGATCGGGTGTCGTTGATCCCGACGCTCCGCATGCGTCTGGGAGAGACGCTGACGACGGAGGTGGCCTACCAGCGGAACGACGTCGACGGGCCGTGGGGCCGCTTCACCACGAACCTGCTTCGCACGCGTCTCTCCTATTCATTCAACACGCGCACGTTCGTGCAGGGGCTCCTGCAGTACAACGACCGCGCCGACCTCTGGTCGGCCAACGTGCGGTTCGGCTGGCTCCAGGCGGCCAACACGGGACTGTTCGTCGTGTACACCGACACGCATGGCCTCTACGACCTCTTCCCCCGGCCGGAGCGAACGGACCGCTCGCTGGTGATCAAGTTTTCCCGGATGTTCGACGTGCTCCAGTAGCCTGCATAGAAACAGCTTGACAGCACCGGCCGGCTGGAGTGTTCTATCCTGTGCCACCGGCAATCGACTGCATTCACGGAAGCTGACGCCAGCGTCGCGGGCAACTCCGCCCGGCTCTGACGGAAGCTCAGTTCATCATTAACTCGGTTCGTCATTAACTCGGTTCGTCATTAATTTTAGTGAGAGGAGACAACTGATGCGCTCCAGAGTGTGGGAGGCGTTCAGAAAGCTGCACGCCCCCCTGTTCGTGGCATTGGCCATGACTGCGGGGAGTGTGCTCGCCCCGTCCGCCGCCAGCGCGCAGGCCGTTACCGGCACGCTGCTCGGCAACGTCACCGATTCGAGCGGTGCGACCGTACCGGGCGCGACCGTGACGGCCACGGAAACCCAGACGAACATCAGCCGGACCACCGTCAGCAACGAGGCCGGCTATTACACCTTTCCCAGCATTCAGAACGGCACCTACGAGGTGTCTGCTGAACTGCAGGGCTTCAAGAAAGTCATGCGGCAGAACGTGAAGGTCGACGTCAACACGACCATGCGCGTGGATCTGAGGCTCGAGGTCGGCCAGTTGACGGAAGCCGTCACGGTGTCGGCGGAAACACCCGTTCTGCAGACGGACCGGACCGACACGGGGCGCATCCTCGAATCCAAGATGGTGTCGGACATGCCGCTGACCTTCAACCGGAATTTCCAGAGCATCCTGATCACGGTGCCCGGCTCCACGCGGCCGCACCGGGAGCACTCCGCGTTTTTCAACTCGCAGGACTCGCTCTCCGTGGAGATAAACGGTCAGCCGCGGCAGGCGAACAACACGCTGATTGAAGGACTCGACAACAACCACAAGACCGGCCTGCTGCAGGTGATCATCCCGGCGGCGGACGCGCTCGAGACCGTGAGTGTCACCACCAGCAACTACGACGCGGAGTTCGGCCGTTCAGGCGGCGCGGTGACGAACGTCACGCTGAAGTCGGGCACCAACGATCTGAAGGGCAGCGTGTTCTTCTTCGGGAATACCGACGCCACCAACGCCAGCGACTACTTCACGCACCTGAAGGCGCCGACCACGTTCGCCAACGGCGGATTCACGCTCGGCGGCCCGATCGTGCGCGGCAAGCTCTTCTTCTTCGGCGACTACCAGCGCACGCTCGACAACTTCGGCTACGTCGTGCGCGCGACGGTGCCGACCGTGGCGATGCGCAACGGCGATTTCAGCGCGGTCTCGCAGAGGGTCTACGACCCGCTGACCGGCGGCGTCGGCGGGACCAATCGTGTGGCGTTTGCGAACAACCAGATCCCGCAGGATAGGATCAGCCCGATTGCCCGCAAGCTGATGGCCTTCATTCCGGAGCCCAACATCCCCGGCGCGCCGCTCGGCCAGAACAACTACCAGAAAGCGCAGACCCGCGAGAAGACGACCGACGGCTTCGACGTCAAAGTGAATCACACGCTCACCCAGAAGGACCAGATGTCGTATCGCGCGAGCTTCATGCGCCCTGTCGTGTTCGATCCGGGCCTCTACGGCATCTACGGCGGGCCGGCGAACGGCGGCTTCGCGGGCACGGGGACGAACACGAGCACCAGCACGGCGATGACCTGGACGCGCGTGTTCAGCGCCTCGACGGTGCTCGACGTGCGCGGCGGCCTGAACTACTACCACAACGTCACGAGCACCGAAGGCAACGGGCTGACCACGAGCACGGAGATCGGCATTCCCGGAGCGAACCTCGACGAGTACACGAGCGGCCTGTCGTCGATCAACATCGGCGGCTACTCGGGCCCCGTGCTCGGCTTCTCGTCGAGCCAGCCGTGGGACCGCTCCGAAAAGACCTGGAACATCGCGACGACGCTGACCAGACTGATGAGCACGCACACGGTGAAGTTCGGCGGCGAGTGGCGGAACAACCTGGACGTGCTGCTGCAGACGCAGGATGCGGGCGGCCCGCGCGGCAGCTTCAACTTCAACGCCTCCGGCACCGGGCTGCCGAGCGAGAGCGGCACGCTCACGGGCGTGGCGAACTCGTTCGCCTCGTTCCTCCTCGACTGGCCGAACGGCGTGACGCGCGACCTGAAGGTCATCGACGAGCCGGGCACGAAGCACTGGGCAACCGCCTTGTTCGTGCACGACAAGTGGCAGGCGCGCTCCAACGTCACCGTGGACCTCGGGCTCCGGTGGGAGTACTACAACCCGCTGGAAGGCATCGAGGGCAAAGGCACGCTGGCCAACTACGACCCATCCACCAACACGATTCGCGTCGCGGGCTACGGCGACACCACCAACGCCGTGAACGTCAAGCGGACGTTCAGGAACTTCGCGCCGCGCACGGGCGTGTCGTGGCGGCTGAACGACCGGACCGTCGTGCGCGCCGGGTATGGGGCGAGCGCGATTCCGTTCCCGGATAACCGGTACGCGTTCAACTTCCCGGTCAAGCAGAACTACTCCGGCACGGTCCCGAACGGGTTCCAGAGAGCGGGAACGATGGTGGCCGGCTTCCCTGCGCCGGTGCTGCTCACCATCCCGTCGGACGGCGTCATTCCCGTCAGTGGAACGGGTCTGCTCAACTCGACCTTCGACGTGATTTCACCGGACCTGCGCGAGGGCACGCTGCACTCCTGGAACGTCGCGTTCCAGCGCCAGCTCCCCTTCCAGCTGACGGCCGACATCGCGTACGTCGGCAATCGCGGGGTCGATCTCGTGATGGACGTCAACACGAACGCGAGCCTCGTCTACGGGTCCGGCAACAACGGCCGGCCGCAGTTCCCGACGTTCGGTCGAACAGGTAACTCTCGTACGCGCACGAATAAGAACAAGTCGGAGTACAACGCGCTCCAGATGAAGGTGGACCGGCGCTTCCGGAACGGCCTGATGCTCACCAACTCGTACACGCTCAGCCGCTCGATGGACTACGTGAACGAGAACACCGGCATCGGCACGCCGATCGACTTCAATCTGAGCTGGGCGCGCTCGAACTTCGATCGGACGCACAACTACGTGCTCACGACGATTTACGAGCTGCCGTGGGGGCCTGGCAAGAGGTGGATGAAAGACGGCACGCTCGGCAGAGTCGTGGGCGGCTGGCAGGTCAGCAGCCTCTTCATCGCGCAGTCGGGTACGCCGCTCACCATCACCGGCAACGGCACGCTACTCAACACGCCGGGCAACACGGCCTTCGCGAACCTGACTGGCGAGAACAAGGTGCTCGGGGGACTCGGGCCCGGACTGTTCTACCTCGACACTACCGTGTACTCGCTGCCGGCGGCGGGCGTGCAGGGCAACATGAAGCGCAACAGCGGCCCGGACGGACCGGGCTACTGGAATCTCGACATGTCGCTCTTCAAGCGTTTCCAGATGGGCGGCACCCGGTACGCCGAAATCCGGGTGGACTCGTTCAACGTGACCAACTCGGTCCGCTGGGGCAACCCCGGCACCGGGTACAGCATCGCCACTGGCAACACGTTCGGCCAGATCACCGGCACGAGCGGCAGCCAGCGCGGCTTCCGCTTCGGCGCACGTTTCGCGTTCTAAGGAAGAGCTCCCAGCTCCCAGCTCCCAGCTGGGGGTTGGGAGAATGGGATCAACCGTAGCGCAGCCTTTCAGGGCTGCCAGTTTCTCGGTTCCCAGTTTTCAGTTTTCAGTGCTGGAAGCTGGGAGCTGGAAGCGGGAAGCTCACGACGCCAGGTAGTGCCGCGCGAGCGCCTGAAACGCCGTCACCTGGCTCCGTTGCCAGGCCTCATCGCGGCCAAGCTCCCGCGCCATCAGAACCGCCGCTGCCGGCGCCATGCGCATTGCCGCCGCTGCATTGAGGAACAGCGCCCTGCATCGGCGCGCGAGCGAGTCCTCGACGGTCCGCGCCATTTCCATGCGCGCGGCCCAGACGACCTGCGCTCCCGTGTAAGGCAGCGCCGCATCGAGCCGCTCGGCGAGGGAGGGCTCCGCACGCTCGAGCTCGCGGATTGCCGGCGCATCCGACCCGTACATCTTCAGCTCCCCGAAGCCCTCCGTCTGCTGATGAAATCCGTGGATGCGCAGCTCCGCCGTCACGCACGGTCTCTCCGGCAGCCGCGCAAACTCCGCGGCCTGGTCCACGGTGTCCTCCGCCATATGCCGGTACGTGGTCCACTTCCCTCCCGCCGTCGTGAGCAGCCCGGACGGATCGATGTGAATCGTGTGGTCGCGCGACAGCGCCGCCGTGATCCGGCTGTCGCCGCTCCGCACGAGCGGACGGATGCCAGCAAAGACACTCAACACGTCCGCGCGCGTGGGCGCCTTGTGCAGGTACAGCGCGGCGGTCTCCAGGATGAAGCCGATTTCGCTGTCGAGCGCCCGCGGCTCTAGCGTCGGCTCGGTAACAGGCGTGTCGGTCGTCCCGACGACGGTGTGCCCGTGCCACGGAATCGCGAACATCACGCGCCCGTCACGCGTGTGCGGCACCATGATCGCGCTCGTGCCGGGCAGGAAGGAGCGATCGAACACCAGGTGGATGCCCTGGCTGGGGGCGATGAGCGAGGGAGCGTCCGGGTCGGCCATCCGGCGGACGCCGTCCGCGAACGGCCCGGTCGCGTTGACGACCACCCGTCCCCGCGCGCGGAGCTCGCGCCCGGACTCCAGGTCCCGCGCGACGATGCCGTCCACGGTGCCGTCGCTCCCCGTCGTCAGGGCGGTGACAGGCGCGTAGTTCAACAGCGTCGCCCCGTGCTCGCCCGCGGTCTGCACGAGATTGATGAGCAGCCGCGAGTCGTCGAACTGCCCGTCGTAGTACACCACTCCGCCGCGAAGGCCGTCGGTCCGGATCGTCGGCAGGCGCCGCAGCGTCTCCTCGCGCGACAGGATGGACGACTCGCCGAAGCCGTACTTGCCTGCAAGGAGGTTGTAGACCTTGAGGCCGAGCCCGTAGAACGGCGTCTCCCACCAGTCGTAGTTCGGGACGACGAACGGAAGGTTGCTCACCAGGTGGGGCGCGTTCTGCCGCAGGATCCCGCGTTCCTTCAGCGCTTCCATCACGAGCGAGATGTTCCCCTGCTCGAGATAGCGCACGCCGCCGTGCACCAGCTTCGTGCTGCGGCTCGACGTGCCTTTGCCGAAGTCGCTCTGCTCGAGCAGGAGCACCGAGTAGCGGCGTGAGGCGGCGTCGACTGCGACCCCCGCGCCCGTCGCGCCTCCGCCGACGATGATGAAATCCCAGGGGCCGCGGTGCCGCTCGAGGCGGCCGAGCATGTCGTCTCTCGATATGCCTCCGGGCCGACCTGCACCCCCGGGCCGCGTCATGCCTCCGGGCCCGCCGGGATCCAACCCTTCGCGCGGCTGACCGCTTCGCGCCAGCGATCTCTGAGGCGGCTCGCGTCGGCGCGCGGCATCGCGGGCTCGAAGCGGCGCTCGGCGCGCCACTGCCGGGCGATCTCTTCGGACGACGACCAGAACCCGACCGCCAGGCCGGCAAGATAGGCCGCGCCGAGAGCGGTCGTTTCCGTCACAGCCGGCCGCACCACCGCGACGCCCAGCAGGTCCGCCTGAAACTGCAGCAGCGCATTGTTCGTCGACGCGCCCCCGTCGACGCGGAGCTCGCTCAGCGAGATGCCGGAATCACGGGACACCGCCTCGAGGAGATCGTCAACCTGGTACGCGATGCTCTCGAGAGCCGCCCTCGCGATGTGCCCGCTCGTGGTCCCGCGGGTGATCCCCACAATGAGCCCGCGCGCGTACGGATCCCAATGCGGCGCGCCGAGCCCGGCAAACGCCGGGACGAGGTAGACGCCGCCGTTGTCCCCCACCGACGCCGCCAGCGCTTCGACATCCGACGAGCGGGCGATCAGGCCGAGGCCGTCGCGCAGCCATTGCACCACCGCGCCGCCGATGAAGACGCTCCCTTCGAGCGCGTACTCGGTGCGATCCCCGATCTTCCACGCCACAGTCGAGATAAGGCGATTCGCCGAGGGAACCGGGCGCGTCCCGGTGTTCTGCAGGAGAAAGCAGCCCGTGCCGTATGTGTTCTTCGTCAGCCCGGGCGACACGCACATCTGTCCGAAGAGCGCCGCCTGCTGATCTCCGGCGATGCCGCCGATCGGCACGTCTTCGACGCCGAGACTGGTGGAGACTCTTCCGTAGACTTCGCTCGACGCGCGCACGTCGGGCAGCATGCTCGCCGGCACGTTCAACATCCTCAACAGGTCGTCGTCCCACGCCAGCGTGTTGATGTTGAAGAGCATCGTCCGCGACGCGTTGCTGACGTCGGTGATGTGCGTGGCGCCGCTCGTCAGCTTCCAGACGAGCCAGGAGTCCACCGTGCCGAATGCGAGCCGGCCCGCCTTCGCGCGCTCGCGTGCGCCGGGGACGTTGTCCAGAATCCACGCGATCTTGCTTCCGGAAAAGTACGCGTCGATCACGAGCCCGGTGCGATCGCGCACGAGCCCCTCGTGCCCCTGCGCCTTGAGTCGATCGCAGAGCTCCGCCGTGCGGCGATCCTGCCAGACGATCGCGTTGTAGACCGGCTTCCCCGTGTCGCGGTCCCAGACGATCGTCGTCTCGCGCTGGTTGGTGATGCCGATCGCGGCGACGTCGCGGGGCCGCACGTGGCCGCGGCCGAGCGCCTCTATCGCGACGGCGATCTGGGTCGCCCAGATCTCCTGCGGGTCGTGCTCGACCCACCCGGGTTTCGGGAAAATCTGCGTGAACTCCTTCTGCGCGACCGACACGACGGCGCCGTCATGATCGAAGAGAATCGCGCGCGAGCTGGTCGTTCCCTGATCGAGGGCGAGGATGTATGGCACGGCCGAAGTCTAACGCACGTTCAACGGTTGGCTATATACTCCCGCCCCATGTCACAGCCGATGCGCACCACCGGGCGAGAGGTACTTGCCGAGTTCCTCGGCACGTTTGTGCTGATCATGTTCGGCGTCGGCGTCGTAG
>CAYZBZ010000012.1:30006-32610 GCA_964476725.1 uncultured Vicinamibacterales bacterium | reverse complement strand
CGAAACCAGAACGCGTCGCGGACGCCCTGGCTGACCTTTGCGCCCGGCCTGTTGGCGCCGTAGAACGGCGTCGTGAGGTTCTTGAAGAACTGCGAACGGTCGGCGGCGACGCCGGCGCGGATGCCGTCGAACACGTCGATCGGCAGGCCGCCGGGATTGGCGGCCGTCTTGAGCATCAGCGGCGGCACCGCGGCCACCAGCACGGCCCTGGCGACGCGCTTGGTACCGTGCCGCCCGATGTAGCGGGCGACCTCTCCGCCGCCCATCGAGTGGCCGACCAGGGTGGTGCCGTTCAGGTCGAGCGTTTCGATGAGCGCCGACAGGTCGTCGGCGAAGGTGTCCATCTCGTTGCCGTTCCAGGGCTGGCTCGAACGGCCGTGGCCGCGACGATCATGGGCGATGCAGCGATAGCCGTTGGACGCCAGGTAGACCATCTGGCTTTCCCAGGCATCGGCGTTGAGCGGCCAGCCGTGGCTGAAGACGACGGGTTGTCCCGAGCCCCAGTCCTTGTAGTAGATGTCTGTGCCGTCTTTGGTGGTGATCGTGCTCATTGGTAGGACTTTCTTCGTTGTTTGAGACAGGTTGCCTGCTTGGCGTCGACGTCAGCAGCGCCGTCGATATCTGCTCGCCGGAAGGGGCGCGCGGGCGTTACGAGGAGACCGGCGCAACGGTGCGCGCCTTGGGAGCGCCGTCGGGATCCTCTTCGTCCGCTGCGGGCGCCGGCGCATCGATGGAGAGCATCGTGTTCGCGCCGGTGCGCTGGCCGCTCGAGGGCATCGCCCCGTGTCGGCTCCGTCGCGCGATCAGGAGGGCGGCAAACACCGCGCCGAGCACCAGCCCCAACGCAAGCGACTGGCCAATCCTCGGGACGGCCAGCGCAACGACCACAGCCATCGCGACCAGGCCGAGCCCGCCGACGCCAGCCACGCGGATGCGGGCCATGTTGATGACGTCGGTCGAGAGCGGTTCCCGCGCGAACGGATCATATGGCGCACGGTTGCGCGATTTCCGCTGCAGCCTGATGACCAACAGCGCGACGACGATGCCGCCCAGGAAGCCCGGCACCACAATCAACGTGGCCAGATCCATTCGCACCCCCTGGCCATAATACTCCTCCCCGGCATCACGGTTACCGCGACCGGTGGCGGCGGCATCGGACCGATCAAGCCGGGCCGGATTGGCCTCTCGTCAACATAAGGTGCCATTACAAGCCTCGTCCCTTTATCCAAGTCTTGATCCATCGGTGGCGCTACCGTACTTCGACTCGCTCCGGAATCCGCCCGGAATTGCGCCGGTCTCCTGGCACACGTCTTGACAGTGTGCCTCGGTGATATGCCGACCCTCGCACTCCTGGTCCTCCTCGGCGCGGTCTACTACTTCACCACACCGGGGGAGAGGGCACGATTCGTTCGAGCCGCCCTTCGTGGCACCCGGCAGTTGACGGACGCGGCCGTACATCTCCGACTGGAGCGCGGGCCATTCGGCGATGCCCTCCGCGAGCGGACACCCTGGGCGCTCGTCACGCCGGCCATCGTGGCGCTGAACATCGTGATCTTTGTCTTCATGCTCTTCGGCGCAGGCGCGCTGAGCGATCCGAACACGCTCGTTGGCTGGGGCGGTAACGTCGGGCTGCGGACGACCAACGGCGAGTGGTGGCGTCTCGTGACGGCGATGTTCGTCCACTCGGGGGCGCTTCATCTCATCGCGAACATCGCCGGCCTCGTCCAGATCGGTCTCATTCTGGAGCGTCTCTTCGGACGTTTCGCCTTCGCGACCGTCTATCTGGCCGCGGGGTTGATCTCCAGTCTCGTGAGCCTGTTCACGCATCCCGTGAACGTGAGCGCCGGGGCATCGGGGAGCGTCTTCGGGGTATATGGCTTGTTCCTCGCGGCGCTGATTACCGGCATCGCTGTCCGTTCGACGCTGGCGGTTCCGCTGAAGACGGTACTGACGCTCGGCCCCGCCGCCGGTTTGTTCACTCTGTACAGCATGGCGGCGGGCTTTGACGGTCCCGCGGAGATCGCCGGGCTTGCCGTTGGACTTGTTTACGGGCTTATTCTTGCGAAAGATCTCGGCGCGCGCACGCCGCCGCCGCTCCGTGTTTCAGCCACGATGGGGATCGTCGTCCTCCTCGCCATCGCGTCCGCCGTCCCCCTGCGGGGAGTCGCCGACGTGAAGGCCGAAATCGAGCGCGTCGCCGCGGTCGAGCATCGGACCGCCAGCTCATACGACACCGCGGTCGGTCGTTTCAGGAACGGTGAGATTTCGATCGGCGCGTTGGCCCAGCTGATCGATCGGACGATTCTGCCCGAGCTGCGGGCCGCCCGTGCGCATCTGAAGGAGCTCGAGCGCGAGCGGGTGCCGCGCGAACAGGAAGCATTGGTTGTTGCCGCCGACGAATACTTCAGGCTGCGGGAGGAGAGCTGGCGCGTTCGCGCGGACGCTCTCCGCAAGACCGGCATGGCCAGTTTGCAGCAGGCAGACGAGGCGGAACGCGTCTCATTGCGAGCCCTCGAGAGGGCCATTCCCGCCGAACAGCAGTGACGCCCTCGAGCGGCCGGGCGGCCCGTATGTCACCGAATACAGCACTGCGCCGCTTTGACG
>CAYZBZ010000012.1:25840-29906 GCA_964476725.1 uncultured Vicinamibacterales bacterium | reverse complement strand
TCGAGCGGCCGGGCGGCCCGTATGTCACCGAATACAGCACTGCGCCGCTTTGACGCAACTGCGTCAGAATCGAGCTCGCCGAGGCGCCGCCCGCCTGGCCGCCCGAAGCCGTTCGAGCCGGCATACGGCCGAGTTCGATAGTTGCTCATCCAGTACGCTTCTTCCGCATTCCAATCCGTCGGGTTCATGCGATCGGCCATTGATGGCCTCCTTCGACTAGCAATTGCCGCGGAAATCGTATTTGCAACTCACGGGCCCCCCGATGGATCCGGCGGTCTGCCTCTTGCAGACCCTGACAGCATGGCGCATGACGAACTGCTGCGGCACAACATCGGCGGCGTTCTCGAGCGCGACCGTCGGGCGACGGACGAACGGCTGAGGACGGAGCGCGAGCAGGCGGATGAGCTGGGTGCGACGACCGTCGAGGAAGAGGCAGATTCGCGGCTGAGCGCACAGCGTGCCCGCGTCGACGCGCACGACACGGCCGAGGCAAACGAGAGGTCCAGTGTTCTTCCCGATGTCGCTGAAACGCTCGTCGAAGCGGCCGACAATCTCGCCGAGGTTGCTGAAGGTCTGACACGGGCCGCACAGAAGCTGAAGGATGCCGGTGAATCCGGCGCGGTAGAGACGCTCCACGACGTGGCCAGGACGCTCGGGGAAACGGCCGGGAAAATGACTGGCGATGAGACCGCGTCGCGACCCGCGCCGCCGGCGCCGACAACAGACGATCCTCAGCCGATCGTGGCCGGAAAGCTGGCGGAAGTGGCGGAGAGCCTCGGTGTTGTGGCCGCCACCCTGGCTGACGAGCGGATCCAGACGGACGAGACACTCCGCGAGGAGCGCGCTCGACTCGACGAGACCCTGGAAGACGAGCGGCGCGTCATGAAGGACGTGCTGGCGGACGAACGCGATGAACACAGCCGGCAGCTGGAAGAAGAGCGTCGGCGGACGGACCGCGATCTGGCGCGCGAGCGTGGGGACACGGATCTGGCCGTCGATCAGACCTTCAGCCTCCTGAGAGAAGAACAAGAGGCGCATGGCGCGGCGCGCGACATGATGGTCACACGAGAGGAGTTTCTCGCCATCGTGAGCCACGATCTGCGCACGCCGCTGAGCGCCATCGCGGTCAACGCGGCCATCATCGCGGGGCGCGTGCCGCCCGATGCGGCAGCCGCGGACCTCATGCGCGCGGTCGAGCGCATTCAGCGATCGGCCGACCAGATGGGACGCATGCTGTCGGATCTGCTCGACGCCACGCGCTTCGAGCATGGACAGTTCCGGCTGTCGCCCCGGATGGGGGATGTGATCGACGTCGTGAAGGACTGCGCGGCGGCATTCGACGCGCTCGCGCGTTCGCACGGCGTGTCACTGCGCGTGGACGTGCCTGATGCGCGCGTGCGGGCGCGGTTCGATCGCGACCGGATCCTCCAGGTGCTGTCGAACCTGGTACGCAATGCGCTGCAGTTCATCGGGAGCGCCGGCCTTATCACGCTGCGCGTGATCCCCCAACCGCATGGGTGCCAGCTCGACGTCAGCGACACGGGCAGCGGGATTCCGCCCGATGATCTGCAGCGGATCTTCGACCGGTTCCACCAGGCGGTGAATGCCGACCGGCGCGGTCTCGGTCTCGGTCTCTACATCTCGAGAGCCATCGTGGAAGCGCACGGCGGCACGATTTGGGCGGACAGCGAGCTGGGCAAAGGCAGCACATTTTCGTTCACTCTACCCGCCTGAAGCCGGGTAACTGGCAACTGGTAACCGGTAGAAATAGGTTTACCATAGCGGCATGAACAGCTTTTCCGGCCGCCGTCCCCCGATGCCCGCCCGGTTTGCCGTGGCGCTGATGTTCTGCGGCCTTGCCGCTTTCGCGCTGACGGCGGCACAGGGCGGGGACGTTCGATCGAACGCCAGAAACAGTCCTGACGAGAAAGAATGGACCCAGTTGTTCAACGGTCGCGACCTCAACGACTGGACCCCCAAGTTCGCGCACCACGACCTCGGCGAGAACTTCAACGACACGTTCCGAGTCGAAGACGGCCTTCTCAAAGTGCGCTACGACAAGTGGCAGAACTTCACCGACGAGTTCGGCCACCTGTTCTATAAGGAGCCGTTTTCCTATTACCTGCTGGCGGCGGAGTACCGGTTCGTCGGCGAGCAGGTGCGCACCCAGCGCACCGACCTGGAATGGGCGATCCGCAACAACGGCCTGATGATCCACTCGCCGGCGCCGAAAACCATGCTGAAGGATCAGGACTTTCCGATCTCGATCGAAGTGCAGCTGCTGGGAGGGCTCAGCAACGGGCGGCCGCGGAGCACGGCGAATCTCTGTACGCCGGGCACGAACGTCGTGATGAACGGGACACTCCGCACGGCGCACTGCACGAATTCCAAATCGAAAACGTACGCCGGCGATCAGTGGGTCCGCGTTGAAGTGCTCGCGCACGGCGACGAACTCATCAAGCACATCGTCGAAGGGGAGACGGTACTCGAATATACGAAGCCGCAAATCGGCGGCGGCGCCGCGAGCCCGACCGATCCCGCGGTCAAGGTGGACGGCACCCCGCTGACGGGTGGCTCCATCTCGCTGCAGGCGGAGACCGCACCGATCGACTTCCGCAAGGTTGAGCTCCTCAACCTGGAAGGCTGCACCGATCCGAAGGCGACGAACTACAAGACCTACCTCGTGAAGTCGAATCCCGCGAAGTGCCGGTACTAAGGCGGTTGTTCAATCTCACACTGAAGGCCGGCGTGACAATGCGGTAAACTCCGTGACACGAACGGCCCTTCGATCGGAACCGCACCAGCGTTTCTCGCGGAGCATGCCCCACACCAACGTTGCTGTCGCCGACCTGGCACCCGTCGCAGTCTCTTCGTTCGAGGCGCGCCGCCGAACTGCGGATCGGGTGTTCCGCGGCGCGTTGATCTTCAACACGGGGCTGACCATCTTCTGGCTGTTCGCTCTCGCGACCCAGCGCAGCACCATCTTCTTTCAGAGCTACCGGCTGGACCGCGAGGCTGTGCTGCGGGTCGCGTCAGGGATTCTGTTCTTCTACGTGCTGTGGGGATTCATCTGGTACGCCGTCAAGACGCTGCTCCTGCGACTGGTCGCCGGCTTCACCAAAGAGGAGCGCCGCCAGGCGTTCTCGTCGCGGATGAGCGAGCCGTTCGACGTGTCAGGATTTGTGTCCCGGCATTCCGAGCGCCGGATCCGCATCATCGACATGATCGGACGCCGCGGCCGCTTCATCACGCTGGCGATGGCCGGCTTCTTTTATTTGTACGCCCGCGTGTCGACGGAACAGTCCCCCGCCTTTGCCACGTTCTTCCTCCAGGACAACCTGTTCGATGCGGTCGCCACGAGCTGGATCTTTCTCGCGTTCTTCTACGCGAACGGCTTCCTCGCCGCCTCGTTCTACGGCCCCCAGTCACGGGTGATGGACGGGGTCCTCGCGCGAGCGAACTGCCTCCTCATCACGACGCTCTGGACGGCCTTCAAGTTCGTCATGGTGCCGCTCGGTGCGAAGCTGGCGGCGGTGTTCCCGCCGAGCGAGTTCGCTGTCGTCTTCGCCCTCATCTGGGGCTCGTACCTCGCGGCCGACACGCTCTCGGAAGTTGGCGGTGCGCTGTACGGCAAGCAGAGGATCCGCGTGCGCGGGATCGGCGACGTCAATCGAAAATCCATTGGCGGAACCGTCGCGGGGTTCGCCGGGTCGCTGGCGCTCTGCCTGTGGGTCGTCCTCTCGCACCATCTCTCGCCGTCCTGGATCGTCCTCGCGGTCATCATCTCCGTATCGAACACGCTGCTGGAGCTGTTCTCGCCTCGCGGCACGGACGACTTCGTGATGGCCACGGCGAACGCCCTGATCTGCCTGGCCTTCGGCGTGCTGATGTACTGAAGGTCGCGCTCGTCAGAATCGAAACCCCGAACCCGCCCACAGCAACGTGCCTTCGGATCCACCGGCCCGCCACGGAGTTTCCGTGTCAGGCCTGTGGCCTGGCCGGGGAGGTAGCGGCCACGCACGCCCCGACCTCAATGCGAAACCTGACGTAATGCGTTCATGCTATT
>CAYZBZ010000012.1:11524-25740 GCA_964476725.1 uncultured Vicinamibacterales bacterium | reverse complement strand
GGCCACGCACGCCCCGACCTCAATGCGAAACCTGACGTAATGCGTTCATGCTATTGCGGTCCGTTTTTCATCGCAGGTACTGTCCAGCCTCATCTCCCTGCATTCTCAGATTCGGAGGATGGCCTGTATGTGCGAGAGGGTCATGCGGATAGGCCTGTGGGTACTGTCAACGGCTGTGTGGAGCACGCTGGTGGTCTCGGCTGCCTTCGCCCAGACCACGACGGCCGCCGTCAGCGGCCTCATTGTCGACACGCAGGGGCTGCCTATTCCAGGCGCCACGCTGACGATTGAAGAGGCTCAGCGAGGCGCGCGCCGGACGATCACCAGCAGTGAGACCGGCTCCTTTGAAATCGCGGGCCTCCTGCCCGGCGAGTATCGACTGACCGCCAGCCTCGGCGGGTTTGCCACGACGGAGCTCGATGTGCGGCTCGAAGTGAACCAACGGCTTCGCATCGATGTCGTCCTCCGGCCCCGTGGTCTTGCGGAAGATGTCGTGGTTCGGCAATCGACGCCGTTACTGAACACGGTCAATGCTTCGGTCGGGCAGGTGATCGACGAGCGTCAGCTTTCACAGCTTCCCTTGAACGGAAGGCAATTCCTGGAGCTTGCGCTGCTCGTCCCCGGTGTGCACACCTCGCACGGGGCCGGGTCGGGCTCGACGTTGCCGCTGTACTGGCGTCCGGGCCAGAACTCGGCGATCAGTGTGTCGGGCGGCCGACCCAGCGCGAATGCCTTCCGTATCGATGGCACGACCAACACCGATCCGTCGTTCAACACGTATATCGTCAACCTGCCGCCGGATGCCATCCGTGAGTTCCAGATCGAGACCGGCAGCTATTCGGCCGAACTGGGCGCGGCGGGGAACGGTCAGATCAACGTGGTGACCAAGTCCGGCACCCAGCACCTGCGCGGCAGCGTGTACGACCATCTCCGTAACAGCGCATTCGATGCCCGGCCGTTCACGAATCCTGAGAAACTGCCGCACTTTTCGCAGAATCAGTATGGCGGGACGCTCGGTGGCCCACTCTTCGGCCGGCGGACGCTCTTTTTCTCCAGCTTCGAGGGGCTGCGCAGCATCCAGGGTCAGTCGATGATGATGACGGTGCCGCTCGACGCGTGGCGCGTGGGGGATTTCAGCGGCGCGGCGTCCATTTTCGATCCGCAGACGGCGAGGCCCAATCCCGGCTTCGATCCGACGCGGCCGGCCAGTCCTGCCAACCCGCAGACGATCCGCTCGCAGTTCCCCGGGAATCGGATCCCGCTCGATCGCATCAACCCGGTGGCGTTGCGGGTGTTGAGGGAGTTCGTGCCGCTGCCGAACATGGAGGGTGCGGTCAACAACTATCTCGATACCCGCGCGCAGCGGCTTCGCAACGACCAGGGGACCATCCGCGTGGACCGGGTCTGGGAGAACGGGACGTCGCTGTTCGGCCGCTACACTCTTAGCAGGGAGCGAGGCTTCACGCCTGAGAACCTTCCGGGATTCGGGGCGAACCACGACAACCGTCTGCAGAGCGTGACGGGCACGCTCATCCAGCCCTTGTCGCCGCGCCTGCTGCACGAGCTCCGTATCGGATACTCGCGGATGCAGTTGAATCGGATCGGTGAAGCCGCCAACGGCGAGGATCTCGTCACCTCGCTCGGCATTCGAGGCGTCGGGTTCGGCGGCGCCGACGCCTACGGGCTTCCCCGCTTCAACGTGCAAGGGTTCGATCCGATCGGCGACTCACTCCTCTGCACGCCGTGCGAGTACGACAATCAGCTCATTCAGGCCGGGGAGCGCCTGAACTGGTCCGCGGGCTCCCATTCACTTCGGCTGGGCGGGGATCTGCGGTATTTCAAGTGGGACATGCTCGGGTTCTTCCAGAACCGGGGCTACTTCCAGTTCACACCCGGCTTCACGACGCGGACGGCGAGCAACGATGGCACCGGCCAGGCGCTGGCGAGCTTTCTTCTCGGGCTGCCCATGCTGGCGCAGCGGCAGGCGGGGCTTCCATCCATGAACATGCGCCAGACCGGCTACGAGGTGTTCGTCCAGGACGACTGGCGCGTGGGGCGACATCTCACGATCAATGCCGGAGTGCGGTACGAATATGTGACGCCATTGCAGGACGCGCGCAAGATTCTGACGAACCTGATCTGGATCGACGGCAAGCCGAAGGCGTACGTCGGCGGTCAGGCCGGCTATCCCAAGGGGCTCACCTATCCGGACCGTAACAACGTTGCGCCGCGCGTGGGCTTGAGCTTCAACCCGCAGGGTGGACATTACGTCGTTCGGGCAGGGTACGGCGGCTTCTACGCGTATCCGGAGATGAATCTCTGGTGCAACCAGGTGCACAACGTGCCGCTGGTGTTCCCCGAGATCCAGGCGAGTAATCCGTTCATCCCTTCGATCTTCGGCATGGGCTTCGACCCCCCCGTGCTGGGCCGCACGCTCGTCGGCTTCACGGCGATCGACGCGCACTGGCAGGTCCCGTTCATCCAGCAGGCGAGCGTCGGCGTGGAACGTCAGTTCGGCCAGACGCTGATGGTCGAGGCCGGGTACGTCGGCGCCTGGGGTCGCAACCTCGATCGCGCGAGGCTCGTCAACAACGCGGCGCCGAGCCCTCTGCCGCTCGGTCCTCGACGGCCGTACCAGACCATTGCGTTCGTCGAGGGCTCGCAGCTGCCCGATACGTGGCCGATTGCCAGCCAGACGTTCCCGGTCGGTCCCATCAACCTGCTCGAGTTCACCGCACGCTCCGAGTACCACGCCGGATACGTGCAGGCCAAGCAGCGGCTCTCCCGAGGCCTGAGCTTCCTGGCGAGCTACACGTACTCGAAGAGCATGGCGGACTCGCCGTCGTTCCGCTCGGCCGCGATGGAGCCCGAGGTGCCGCAGGACAGCTTCAACCTCGATGCGGAATGGGGGCCTGCCGGCTGCGACATTCGCCATCGACTGGTCGCCAGTTTGATCTTTCAGATTCCCTACAGCGCGAGCGCTTCCGGAGGGGGTCCGGCCTGGAAGCGCGCCGCCCGGCGCGTGTTCGGCGGTTGGCAGCTCGCCGCGATTCACCAGATGCAGAGCGGATTCCCGTTCACGATCAGCGTGTTCGGCGACACCGCCAATGCCGGGGCACTGCTCAACGTCAATCCAGTGCGGGCCAACGTCGTGCCCGGCGTCTCGCCGTATCTTCCGGGGGACCAGCGGAGCGCCGATCGCTGGTTCAATACCGGCGCTTTTGTCATTCCGCCGGCGTTCACCTTCGGCAACGCAGGCCGCAACAGCGTCTACGGGCCCGGATTGTGGAAGACCGACGTGGCCATCCAGCGCGACTTCGTCATTCATGATGAAGTTCGGCTCGAAGTCCGCGCCGAGGCCTTCAACGTCTTCAACGTCACGAATTACGGCACGCCGGAGCGCTTCGTCAATACGCCGCAGTTCGGCAGCGTGATCATGGCGGCCACACCCGCGCGCCAGATTCAGTTCGTCGGCCGCCTCAAGTTCTGACAATGCGAATGGCTCGTCGCAAGATCCCTCCCCGCACGGAGGGGACGGAGTGCACGGACAGATCTACCGCGCTCTCCGTTCCCCCCGGTGCGTGAAAACCCCGAACGTACACCTCCGACCTGCCGGACTCGTCGGAGGTGTACGCGATCCAGCTCCGCGGGTCAGGGATCCCCTCCTCCGCCGTGACACAATTGAGACAGTGAGATGGTTGTGATACGATTCGGGTATGGCTGTTGAGATGTGGACCGTCGACGAAGCGGGCCGCGCGCTTGGCGTTTCACGTTCGACTGTCTGGCGTTTGATTCAACGTGGCGACCTCCCGAGCGTTCGTCGAGGGGGACGGCGGTTTGTTCCATCCACCGCGATTCAATCTCGCGCACGTCGGCGCTCCTCGGGCGCGGTTCCGCCGTTCTCGCACGACCATCCAGTGTTCCGTCTCGTCGGCGCGGGCCGTGGTGGCGGCAAGACGCCAGGCGCCCGGGACAAGCACGCCATCCTCGACCGGTGACTCACGGCGTTCTCTGGGATTCGAGTGCCGTCCTCGCGCTGCTCGACGCCGACGACGCGGATCATGCGCGAGCGGTGACCGTGGCGCGCCAAATCGCATCCGAGGCGCGACCGAGCTTCGTCACAAACTACATCGAGGTCGAAGCGCACGCGCTCCTGGTGCGCAAGCTCGGAAGGGCGATCGCTCGTCAATGGTTGCTGACGGGCGGGTTGCCTGTCGTTCGGGCTTTGCCTTCGGAAGAGCAACGCGCGAAAGAGATCCTGGCTCGACACACAGACAAGGACTGGACCCTGTGCGACGCGATCTCCTTCGCCGTTCTCGACGCCCGCCATGTGGCAAGGGCGTTTACGTTCGACCACCATTTCCGGCAGTACGGGCGGATTCACGTGCTCGGTTTGAAACGGTGACGGCCACCTGCGCATCACTCAGCTTCGGCGGGGGAAGTCCCTGTCAAGATCTGCGCTTCCGAGCGCTTCGATCAGCCAGCGAAGCTACAGTGTCATGGCGTGTCTCGTCGCGCAGCGGCGACGCGAGATCGGGATTCGCAGCTCTTCGGCGGAACGAAGCCGCCGCCTAGACCTAGACAGAGATCTCACCTATTCAGAGTTTTCGACCTTCTCGCGAGCGGCGTCGAGGCGATCATTCCGCCACATCAAAGAGACTGCTCACGGATTCGCCGACATGAATGCGACGGATGGCCTCCGCGAGCAGCGGAGCGACCGACAGGACTTTCATGTTGGGCAGGCGCTTGTCGGAGGGGATCGGCACCGTGTCCGTGGTGACGATTTCGTCGATATCGGGCTGCGCGCGCAGACGCGCGACGGCCTTCCCGGTGAAGAGGCCGTGCGTGCAGGCGACGGCGATCCGCTTGACGCGCCGCTGGCGGAGCTTCTCCAGCACCTCGATAATGGTGCCGCCGTTGGCGATCTCGTCGTCGATGACAATCACGTGCTTGCCCTCCACGTCGCCGACGATGGCATCGATGACGACCCGGTCGTCGCTCAGTCGCTGTTTGCTGCCCGCGGCCACGGGCAGGTTCAGCATGCGGGCGAAGTGGGTCGCCTGCTTCGCGTTGCCAAGATCCGGCGAGACGACGATCGTGTTCTTCAGGTTGCGCCGGCGGAAGTGCCCGGCGAGCACTTTGAGGGCGTTCATGTGATCGACCGGCACGCTGAAGAAGCCGTGGACCTGGGGAGAATGCAGCGTCATCGTCAGGACGCGGTTGGCGCCTGCCGTGGTGAGAAGATCCGCGACCAGCCGCGCGGCAATCGAGATGCGCGGCGCATCCTTCTTGTCCGAGCGCGCATACGCGTAGTGCGGAATCACCGCCGTGATGCGAGCCGCCGACGCGCCCCTCGCCGCGTCCAGCATCAGCAGCAATTCCATCAGGTGCTCCTGCACGGGCGGCACCAGGGGCTGGATGATGAACACATCCGCCTCGCGGCAATTGGCCTGGAGCTGCACGCCAAGGCAGCCGTTGCTGAAGGTGGCGCTGACGGCCGGGCTCAGGCGCATCTTCAGGCGCCGGCAAATGGCCGCCGCCAGCTGCGGGTGAGCGGTTCCGCTGAAGACGACGATCTTGTTCATCGAGGTTCGAAGACACGTCCTGGTTCAAGGGACCGCTACGCGAGCAGCTTCGTGACGAGCGTCCCGTGCACGTCGGTCAGCCGGAAGTCCCGGCCCTGGAACCGATACGTCAGCTTCTCGTGGTCGATCCCCAGCAGCCGCAGCATCGTCGCATGCAGATCGTGCACGTCGATCGGATCCTCGACGACGTTGTAGCCCAGATCGTCGGTGCGGCCGATGGTCACCCCCGGCCTGATCCCGCCGCCCGCGAGCCACATCGTGAACGCCCGCGGATGATGATCCCGGCCGAGAAACTTCGACCCATTCCGCGCCTCGTTCATCGGCGTACGGCCGAACTCGCCGCCCCACACGACCAGCGTGTCCTCGAGCAGCCCCCGCTGCTTCAGATCCGTCAGGAGCCCGTAAATGGGACGGTCGGTCTCGCGGCAGAGATGCGGCAGCTTCTCGACGATGTCCTCGCCGAATGAGGCGCCGTGGG
The DNA here is from genome assembly GCA_964476725.1 of uncultured Vicinamibacterales bacterium. Taxonomy (GTDB): domain Bacteria; phylum Acidobacteriota; class Vicinamibacteria; order Vicinamibacterales; family 2-12-FULL-66-21; genus JALZOC01. The sequence continues at coordinate 19,677 of CAYZBZ010000012.1, read as the reverse complement.
TGTCCCAGCCGCGGTGATAGAGCTGGACGAACCGCACGCCCCGCTCGACCAGCCGCCGCGCGAGCAGGCAGTTGTTGGCAAACGACGCCTTGCCGGGTTCGGTGCCGTACAACTCGTGTATCGACGCCGGCTCCTTCGACACGTCGGTCAGCTCCGGGACGCTCGTCTGCATCCGATACGCCAGCTCGTAGGCGGCGATGCGCGTCTGGATCTCAGGATCCTGGACGTCGAGGGAATGCAGCCGGTTGAGATCGTTGATTGCGGCAATCGAGCGTCCGCGCATGTCGCCGTCGACCCCCTCAGGGTTGGAGGCGAACAGCACCGGCTCGCCGCTCGATCGGAACTCGACCCCCTGGTGGGTGGTCGGAAGAAATCCGCTGCCCCAGCACGACTTGCCGCCGTCGGGATTGTTCTCCCCCGAGAGCAGCACGACGAACGCGGGAAGGTCGCTGTTCTCGCTTCCGAGCCCGTAGCTGAGCCACGAGCCGAGACTGGGGCGGCCAATCACCTGGTGGCCGGTGTTCATGAAGATCTGCGCCGGCGCGTGGTTGAACTGCGTCGTCCGCATCGAGCGGACTATCGCGATGTCGTCGGCGACCTTCGCCAGGTTGGGCAGCAGCTCCGAGAGCTCCGCGCCTGACTGTCCGTGTTTCCTGAACTGGAACGGGGAGGCCAGCAGCTTCGGCGTCCCTTTGATGAACGCGAAGCGCTCCCCCTTGATGAACTCCTCGGGGATGTCCTGGCCGTCGTGCTTCGTCAGCGCCGGCTTGGGATCGAAGAGATCGATCTGGGATGGCGCGCCCGCCATGAAGAGATAGATGACCCGTTTGACCCTGGGCGCGAACCGGAGGGCGGGTGCTGGCGACGTCTGGCTCTGCGCGTCCGCGAGCACGACGCCGTCCATCAGCGAGGCCAGCGCGAGGCCGCCGATGCCGAAGGAGGCCTGCTCGAAGAAGTGACGGCGCGTCACCATTCGCAGGCCGGAGCGGTCGGGTGGTTGGGGTCTTATCTTCATGACTCCTACTCTTTGGTCACCGTCTCGTCCAGATTCAGCAGCACGTTGGCCACCATCGTCCATGCCGTCAGATCGGGGGAGCTGTCGCTTCCGGCCGGCCCGTGTGCGGCAGCGCTGTCGCGCGTCCGGTAGTGCGCGAGCTCCTGCTCGTACATCGAGACGAGGCGATCGAGCTCGGCCGGCTTCGCGTCGCGCGACAGGACCAGTTTGATGCCGAACGCGGCGCGCGATCGCGCGTCGCCGCCGGCTGCGAGCATCCGCCCGGCCAGCGCGCGCGCGGCCTCGAACGACGCGGGATCGTTCAGCAGCGTCAGCGCCTGGAGCGGCGTGTTCGTGCGGACGCGGCGGACGGTGCAGTACTCGCGGCTCGTCGCGTCGAACGTCATGAAGCTCGGATAGGGCGATGTGCGGCGCCAGAACGTGTAGAGACTGCGGCGATAGCGATCCTCGCCGGTGCTCGTCGTCCATTTGTCGCTGCTGTAGGGCATGTTCCAGATGCCGTCGGGCTGTAAGGGGAACACGCTCGGGCCGGACATCTTCGGGCTGAGCAGGCCGCTGGCCGCGAGCGCGACGTCACGGACCATCTCGGCCTCCATGCGGACGCGCGGACCACGCGCGAGCAGCCGGTTGTACGGATCGCGTTCGGCGAGTTGCGGCGTGACGGCCGAGGACTGCCGGTACGAGGACGAAAGAACGATCGTACGGATGAGCGCTTTCTGGCTCCAGCCCTTCGCGACGAGCTCCGTGGCGAGCCAGGCGAGCAGGTCCGGGTGCGTCGGCGGCGAGCCCTGCGCGCCGAAGTCCTCGCTGGTCTCCACGAGCCCCCGCCCGAAGATCTGCTCCCAGAGCCGGTTGACCGCCACGCGCGCGACGAGCGGGTTGCTCTCGTCGACCAGCCATCGCGCCAGGCCGAGCCGGTTCATGGGCTGATCGTCGCGCATCGGATGCAGTGCGCCGGGTGTGCGGGCGTACACGCGCTCGCCTTTGGCCGCGAAGCTGCCGCGCACCCGCAGCTCGAACGACGGACGGTCGAACGAGGCGCGCTCTTTCATCACCAGCGTGGAGGGAATCTGGAGGTCGGCGAGCGCTTTCCGGGCGGCCGCGAGAGCGTCGCGCGTGGGCTTCAGCAATGGGCTGAGCGAGCGAAAGACGACGGCGAGCTCTTCGGCCTGCGTGGCCTTGCGCCGGGCCATCGGCAGATCGAGCACCGGCCGCAACCGCGCCGCGAGGTCGGCCCCCTCGAGCGGATTCGGCGCGTCTGTCACGGACAGGGCGAGGCGCCCGATGCCCTGACCGATCGTCCCGTCGAGGTGATCGATCCGTACCGTGATCCGCGTGCCTTCGGGAAAACCAAACGGCGTCGCGGTGGCAAGCACGGCGTGGCGCGGCACGCGCTCGGCGTCCCGCATGGCGTTGATCGCCCACGATCCGCGCTGCCGATCGTAGCCTCCGACTTTGGGAGCGAGCAGATCTCCCGGGTCGAAGGGGGACGCGGAGTCGTTCACTTTGAGCGTCTCGAATCGAACGGCGCGAGGCGGCTGGCGGACCTCGGAGGCAGGTGCTGCCTCGACCTGAATGCCGGTGACGCGGAAGTGCCCGTACGCGTCGCGTCCCGGGCCGCCTTTCGGCAGCGAGGGATCCGGCATGGTCTGGAGGCGCACACCGGTGATGCCCTGCAGGGTCGTTTCAACCGTGAAGGTGTACGACGTCAGCCGCGGATTGGCGCCGGAGGCCAGCACGGAGCCATCCGGCAGGGGTTTCAGGAGGACGCCATTGGTGGCGCTGACCTTCTGTGGCACGAGCCGCGTCCAGGCAGTCTCTGCCGATCTGATCGACTGCTCCCATTGCTCCTGCGCCTCGCGGACGGCCGGAGCGACCGTCTTCAGCTCCTGTTCGAGCTGGTCGACCCTGGCCTGCAGATCTTTGCGTGCCGCCTCCTGCTCGGGCGTTGCGAGATCCAGGCTCGGCTCGAAGTAGCGCGTGCCGTCGCCGAACGATCGGCTCTCGAAGTCGGCGTTCGCAAAGAAGGCGAGAAAGCGGAAGTAGTCCTTCTGTGTGAACGGGTCGTACTTGTGGTTGTGGCACTGCGCGCACGCCAGCGTCGTCCCCAGCCACACCGTTGCGGTCGTGTTGACGCGATCGACGAGGACTTCGTACCTCGACTCCTCCGGATCGACGCCACCTTCTTCGTTCGTCATCGCGTTGCGGTGGAAGCCGCTTGCGATCTTCTGCTCGACAGTGGCGTTCGGCAGCATGTCGCCGGCGATCTGCTCGAGCGTGAACGTGTCGAACGACATGTCTCGGTTCAGCGCGTCGATGACCCAGTCGCGGTACTTCCAGATCGCGCGGCGGTTGTCTTTTTCGTGGCCGTTCGTATCGGCATAACGCGCGAGATCCAGCCACGGCCGCGCCCATCGTTCGCCGTAGTGCGGCGATGCGAGCAGCCGATCCACGACCCTCTCGTAGGCGTCGCCCGAGGTGTCGGCCATGAACGCATCGAGCTCGTCCGGTGTCGGCGGAAGACCGGTGAGATCCAGCGTGGCGCGTCGAAGCAGTGTGGCCCTGCCAGCCTCGGGGGCCGGTGAAAGCTTTTCCCCTTCGAGGCGTGCCAGCACGAACCGGTCAATCGGGTTGCGGACCCAGCCGGCCATCGTCACGGGAGGCAGCTCCGGGCGTGTGGGCCTCACATACGACCAGTGCTCGTCAACGGGCGCCGGCGCCGAAGCCCCGGAAGCCGGCGTGCCCGTCATCAGGGGCTCTCCGGATACCGGCGCGCCCTGATCGATCCACGCGCGCAGACGCGCGATCGTGGCCTCGGGCAACGGATCGCCATCGCGCGGCATCCGGTCGTCACCATCGAGGCCGAGCACGCGTCGGATCAGCAGGCTCTCGTGGCTCTTTCCTGGCGTGACCGCCGGCCCTGACTCGCCTCCCTTGCGGATGAGCTCCGGCGAGTGCAGGCGCAGGCGTCCGCGCGCCTTGGTCGCCCCGTGGCACTCGTAGCAGTACTGTTCGAAGATCGGCTGGATGTCGCGCGCAAAATCGATCGCCTGCGTGGCCGGTGGCCCCGGAGCCGGGGCCTGCGCACGCGCGAGGACTGAGCCAGCCAGCAGGGCGGCGGCACAGCCGAACACGAGCCATCGCGTCAGATGGTTCATGCGCACACCAGGAGAGTAGCCCGTTGCTGGGCCCGTGTCGAACGCTGATTCGAGCGCTTCCGCCCGGTCTGTACAGGGGGTCAGACCCCAACAATGTGCGGGGGGCTGACCCCCGCCCTTTAACGCAGGGTCGCGGTGCGGCCTTTAACCGTCGTCGCGAGCGACCGCAGGCGAACGGCGTCGCGTGCGGACGCCGCGCCGGCGTCGCTCTCGAGCTCGGTCGCCAGCGCCTCGAGTTGATCCCGGACGGCGGCGGCGGCCTTGTCCCGCCCGTTCTCGAGTTGATCGGCCCGCGCCAGAGCTGCCGTCACGGCACGGGCACGCTCGGGCTGAATGCCCTTGCTGCGCGTGAGCTGATCGAGGTACGCGCGCGCGACCAGGGAGCTTGCCGGCCAGGCAATCCGCGACTGCTGCTGCGCGTTGAATTCGTTGAGCCGGACCAGGCTCGCGGCGTCGATCTCGTTCTGCGACAGGTGCTCGCTGGGCTCGAGCTTGAACACGTCGAGGCCACGGGCTATCTCCGTGCCGTAGATGTGCCCGTTGTACCAGTAGCCCGACCAGTGTCCGCCCGTGATCAGGTGTGCGGCGTCGATCGGGCCGCGGTCGAAGAACGCGATTTCGACCGGGTGCGCCGAGTCGGTGAAGTCGAAGACCGACACGCCCCCCTGGTACCACGCCTGGACCATGATGTCGCGCCCAGGCACGGGGATAATCGAGCCGTTGTGCGCCACGCAGTTCTCCTGTTCAGTCTGCGGCGCCGGCATCTTGTAGTAGCTCCCGAAGCGCAACTTGCGATCGACGATGTCGAAGATCGCGTCAGCTCCCCACGTCGGCAGGTCGGTCGCCCGGCAGCGGGGCCGCGTGCCGCCCCCCCATTCGTCGGTGAAGATCACCTTCGAGCCGTCGTTGTTGAACGTGGCCGAGTGCCAGTACGCGAAGTTCTTGTCCGCCACGTCATCGAGCCGGACGGGATGCACCGGATCCGAGATGTCCAGGAGGATGCCGTTCCCCGCGCACGCGCCCGCCGCCATGCCCTTTTCCGGGAAGACCGTGATGTCGTGACACTGATTGGTCAGCGACGTCTTCTGGGTCCCAGGACCATGATCGCCGCCCGGCCAGAGCCCCGAGAGGGCGCCGGTCTTCGGGTCGGCAAAAATGCGCGGCCGGTTGACGACGCGCGCTTTCTCAGGTGCGGCGAGCGGTATCTGGATGACGTCGATGCTGAAGAGCGCGGTGTTCGGATCCTCCTTCGGGTCCAGCCCGGAGCAGCCCGCGAGCTCCTCGACCGAGCGGACGGTGCCGGTGCCGGACCCATAAACGTACAGATTCGCCTTGTCGTCCGGGTTGGTCAAGAGCGTGTGCGTATGCGATCCGCGGCAGGTCTGCACGGCGGCCACCTGTCTGGGCTTCTTCACATCGCTGATGTCGAAGATGCGGACGCCGCGGAAACGCTCGGCGCTGACCGGCGCCTGAACGCCCTCCGTGCCGCAGTCGATCCGGCCCCGGGTCTGCTCCACCGACATGACCAGCAGATTGCCGTGGACCGACAGATCCCCCTGTCCGCCCGGGCACACCACGGAGGCAATCAGCCGGGGCTTCGCCGCGTCCTTGATGTCGTAGATATTGAACCCGTTGAAATTGCCGATGAAGAGACGGTCTCCGCTGAAGGCAAGGTCCGAGTTCGCGAAGTCCAGGCCGGGCGACGGCGGCGCGGCAGCGGCCGGCGTCGTGGAGCTCTCTTCCGGCGGAGTGGGCTCGCCGCCCGGCGCCTTGGGATCGAAGAAGCCCTTCGGCTTGGGCAGGCTCACGACAAGATCCATGTTGCGCGAGGCCTCCCCGGCGTCACGAAGTCCAGCCTTGAGTCCGACGCGGGGATCGGTCGGGGCCGCGGCGGCCGGGGGTCTCTCCTGCGCACGTCCATGGACGACGAGGACGATTATGACGGCGAGCGCAAGCGCGGAGGCACACAGCAACCTGGCAGACACGGATCTCATTTCCGAAACTCCTCGAGCATGGCGCCCATGCGACCGATTTCCATGCGCTGATCGGCGTCGATGTCCGAGGCGAACGCGAAGATCTCCGACTCCTGGCCCGCTCCGGCGTTGGAGAAAAGCTCCTTCACCATGATCAGGGCCCCGTCGTGATGTTTGATCATGAGCTCGAGGAAGAGCCGATCGAACGCGGCGCCGGTCGCCTCCGCCAGTCGGCCCATTTCTTCCGCGGTGAGCATGCCGGGCATCAGCGTTGCGCCGGAGGCATGGTGCGCGTGCGGGCTCGGGATCTCCTGGCCGCGCACCTCCAGCCAGCGCTGCATCATCGTGATCTCGTCCGCCTGCGACACCTCGATCCGCAGGGCGAGGAGGCGCATGGCCTCACGGCTGGTCCTCGAAGGCAGCAGGGCGGCCATCTTCAGAGCCTGCGCGTGGTGGCTGATCATGCCCTGCATGAATCGCACGTCTGCCGCAGTGTAGCGAACGTGCGAACGATCGACCGCCGTCTCGGCGGCGATGACGCGACTCGGTTCCCCCGGGGCGCCTGGCTGGACGAGCGGCGGACGGCTCGTCCGGCACGAGGCGGCGGCCGTCGCAACGGCGACGGTCAGGAGCCCTGCGGCAATGCGCCGTCTTAGTGTGTTCAATACCTGCAAAGGATACAGGGGGCGCGGACATTCGATCGGCAGATTATCTGCGGGCGGGTTATCTTCTGCATGCAGGAGGGAGATTCCATGAATCGACGAGCCTTTCTCAGAGCTCTCGCGGCGGCGCCGGCGGTCAGCTTGTGGCGTCCCGTGGACGCGGCGGCCGATCTGCCGAAAGCGAAGATTACCCGGGTGCGGATCTATCGCCCGCCGAACCTCAACCCGCTCTTCAATCAGAGCAACATGGTGGTCACGGTCGAGACCGACGTGGGTATCACGGGCATCGGCGAGGGGGGCGCCAAGGACACCTTGGAGCAGTGCGCCGGGACGCTCATCGGGAAGAATCCTTTCCGGATCGAGGCGATCTGGCAAGAAGCGTATCTCGCGTGGTTCTATCCACCGGGGCGCGAGAAAACCCACGCGCTGGGAGCGCTGGACCTCGCCCTGTGGGACATCAAAGGCAAGGCCCTCGGCCTGCCGGTGCACGAGTTGCTGGGAGGCACGGCGCGCGACTACTGCGAGTGTTACGCGACAGGGGGCAGCCGTCCGCCCGGCGCACCGGCAGGCGCCGCGCTGAGCCTCAAAGAGCGCGCGCGGGCGACTATCGAAGCCGGATATCGGGCATTCCGGATGGCACCTGCGGATCGACCCGCCGGCAGCGTGTTCGACACGCGTGCGGTCGTGCGGCAGGTGGCGCAGGACTGCAAGGACGTGCGTGAAGGCGTGGGGCCGGAAGGCAATTGGTGCATCGACTTCCACCAGCGGTTCGACATGAACGACGCGCTGCGTGTCTGCAAGGCGATCGAAGAATACGACCCCTACTTCGTCGAAGATCCGGTTCGCGACGAGCACGCCCTTCAGGACATCCCGAAGCTGCGGCAGATGACGACGGTCCCGCTGACGCACGGCGAGGAATGGGGCCTGCGATGGGACTTCGTCAAGCTCGTGGAGAGCCACGACGTCGACTACATCCGCTCCACGCTGCCGAACGTCGGCGGGATCACCGAGATGATGAAAGTCGCAGGCATCTGCGAGACCCACGCGGTGGGGATCGTGCCGCACTTCACCGGACCCATCGCGACGGCCGCGCTGGTCAACTGCCTGTCGACGTTCTCGGGCCCCGTCCTGATGGAGTACAACTACGGCGGCCGTCCGATCGATTACCTGCCCGAGTGCCTGGACTTCAGGAACGGCAAGGCGTACACGAACCAGCGGCCCGGACTGGGCGTGACGGCCGAGATGAAGCTGCTGACCCTGATCGGCGAAGTGACCGAACCCGGGCGCCGGAATGTGTACAGGCGACCGGACGGCTCGCTCATCCACTGGTGAGGCCGACGGCATG
>CAYZBZ010000012.1:5479-11424 GCA_964476725.1 uncultured Vicinamibacterales bacterium | reverse complement strand
CGCTATCGGCGCGCGACCCACGCGAGCCCGTCGGGCTGCTTGCCTGCGTCGATGCGGCCTGCGATTTCCAGGGTCTTCAGATCGATAACCGCGACGTAGTCGTCCGGCGTGGAGGCCACATAGGCGCGCAGGCCGTCGGGCTGCATCTGGATGCCCGCGGCGCCGCGCCCGATCGGCAGCCGCTTCACTTCTTTCCGGGTAGCCGCATCCAGGATCGTCAGGTCCGGCCCGCGAAGCGTCGAGACGAAGACGAGCTTCCCGTCCGGCGTGAACTTCAGGCGGTTGGCGCCGTTCACGTTTGCCTGGAGCGTCTCCGTCACTTTCTTCGTCGCCGCGTCGATGATCGACACCGTGCCGTCCTGCGCATTGGCGGCCCAGATCTCCCTGCCGTCCGGAGAGACGTCGAAGCCTTCCGCGCCTCTGCCGACGGGGACGACGGTTTCGTCCCAGTCTCCCTGCCCGCCAGGTCCGCCGCGCCCGCCGCCAGCCGTCTTCTCGATGAAGGTCATCGTGGCGGAGCTGACGTTCGACGTCACGATCCGCTTGAGGTCTTCCGAAACGAAAATCATGTGCGTGCGGTTCTGCCCGGTCCCCAGCACCCAGTCCACTTTCGCCGCAGCGGGATCGTAGCTGCCAATCACTTTCGCGGCTTCGGCGGTGAACCACAGCTTGCCGCCGGCAAACGCGAGCCCGTGCGGCGCGCGCAGCGGGCCGAGGTCAATCGGGGCAAGCGCCTTCAACGCGCCGAGATCCACCACGGTGATGATGTTGTTGCCGCCGTTGTAGTTCGAGATGTACGCGAAGCGGCCATCCGTCGAGGCGACGACCTCATGCGGATCAGGTCCCGATGGCACGCGGCCAAGGACCTTCAGCGTCGCCGGGTCGACGATCGACAGCGTCCGATCCGACTTGGCGAGCACGAGCAACGAGCCGGCGCCCGGCGTCTGTCCGCCAGGCACCGCGGTGCCGATGCAACCCACCATCAGAGCCACAGCGATCTTCGAGTTCATGGAGCGCCTCAAAAGAGGTCCGAGGATGTCCCGGGAAAGAGCACGTGCAGACCATACCAAAAGGCCGGGGCGTGCGCATAGCGAAAGACATGCCGACGCGTCCTTGACACGGGCCATGCCTTCAACCAAGATACTCCCCGCTGCAGCCCACGCTTCCGGTACGCCCAGGAGGGGGACGTGACTGTCCACGTCGCAATCACGGTCAATGGCACGCGTCACGAGCACGACGTCGAGCCGAGGCTCCTGCTCGTCCACTTCCTTCGCGACGTCTGCGACCTCACCGGCACGCACGTCGGATGCGAGACGAGCATCTGCGGCGCCTGTACGGTGCTCGTCAACGATCGCGCGGTGAAGTCGTGCACGATGTTCGCGGTGCAGGCGGATGGCGATTCCGTGACGACGATTGAGGGGGTCGCGACCGAGCGCGGCCTGCATCCCGTACAGGACGGATTCTGGGAGTGCCACGGCCTGCAGTGCGGCTACTGCACGCCTGGCATGATCATGGCGTCGATCGATCTGCTTCGGCGCACGCCCCACCCGTCGCGGGCGCAGATTGCGGAAGGCCTCAACGGCAATCTGTGCCGGTGCACGGGCTACACCCACATCATTGACGCCGTCGAGCGCGCCGCCGGCGCGCCGCGCGGCTGAGCGAGGAGTGCCGCCATGGCCAGCGTTGGCGCTGCTGAAGGTCCGTACGTCGGCCGTGCGCTGAAGCGCGTCGAAGACCCGCGCCTGATCACCGGCGCGGCCACCTACGTGGACGACCTGCGCCTCCCGGGGCTGCTCCACGTCGCGTTCGTCCGCAGCCCCTACGCCCACGCGCACGTGACGGCCATCGACACGGCCGCCGCCCGCGCGCTGCCTGGCGTCGTCGCGGTCGTCACGGGGCAGGACGTGAACGCGGCGTGCGGCGCCGTGCCGTGCGCGTCCGACATCCCGAATCTCAAGGCGCCAAAGCACACGGTACTCGCAGGGGATCGGGTGTACTTCGTCGGCCACGCGGTCGCGGCGGTCGTCGCGCGCGATCGCTACGTGGCGCAGGACGCGGCGGACCTGATCCAGGTCGAGTACGTGCCCCTTCCGGTCGTGGTCGATCCGGAGCGCGCGCTCGAACCGGGCTCCCCGCTCGTGCATCCGGAGCTCGGCACCAACGTCGCGTTCACCTGGTCGCTGACGACCGGCGACGAGGCGGAGCTCGAGCGGCTGTTCACGCAGGCCGACCGGATCGTGAAGCAGAAGATCGTGCACCAGCGGCTGACGCCGATGGCGATCGAGCCTCGCGGGTGCGTCGCGGCGTTCCACCGCGGCGAAAAGTCGCTGACGCTCTGGACCTCGACGCAGATTCCGCATCTCGTCCGCACGCTCCTGCCGGGCATGATCGGCGTCCCCGAAAACCGGCTGCGCGTCGTCGCGCCCGAAGTCGGCGGCGGCTTCGGATCGAAGCTGAACCTGTACGTCGAAGAGGCGCTGTGCAGCCACCTCGCGATGCGGTTGAACGCGCCGGTGAAGTGGATCGAGAGCCGCCGGGAAAACGCTGCGGCGACGACTCACGGCCGCGATCAGATTGGCTACTACGAAGTGGCCGTGAGCCGCGACGGCGCCCTGCTGGCGATCAAGGCGCGCACGATTTCGGACCTCGGGTCGTACCTGCAGCTGCTGACCCCGGCCATCCCCACGCTGACGGGCCTGATGCTGACCGGCTGCTACACGTTCAAGGCGATGCGGATGGACGTGTCCGGCGTGTACACGAACAAGATGTCGACCGACGCGTATCGCGGCGCGGGCCGTCCCGAGGCGACCTATCTGATCGAGCGGATGGTCGATCTCGTCGCCAACCAGCTGCGCATGGATCCCGTCAGGGTCCGCACGATCAATTTTCCGAAGCCCGGCGACTTCCCGTTTCACACGGCCTGCGGCCTCGACTACGACACGGGCAACTATCCCGGCGCGCTCGAGAAGGCGCAGGAGCTCGCCGGCTGGAGTGCGCTGCTGAAGGAGCGGGCAGCCGCGCGCGCCGGCGGCCGGCTGTTCGGCGTGGGCGTGTCCACCTACGTCGAGATTTGCGCGCTCGGTCCGTCGAAAGCAATGGCAGCGGGAGGGTGGGAATGGGGATGCGTGCGGATCGAGTTCTCCGGGAAGGTCACCGTGATCACCGGATCGACGCCGCACGGACAGGGACAGGAGACGAGCTTCGCGCAGATTGCGGCCGACCGGCTGGGCGTGAGGATGGACGACGTCGCGGTGCTGCATGGCGACACGAACGTGGCGCCTTACGGGCGCGACACGTACGGCAGCCGCGCCACGGTGCTCGGCGGCACCGCCATCGTGCTCAGCATCGACAAGATCATCTCGAAGGCGACCCGTCTGGCGGCGCACCTGCTCGAGACGTCGCCGGAGTCGGTGACGTTCGCGAACGGGACCTTTTCGGCGAAGGGGCGCTCCTACACGTGGGCGCAGCTGGCCGCCGAAGCCTACGTCGCCAAGAACCTGCCCCCGGGCCTCGAGCCGGGCCTCGAGGCGTCGACGTTCTTCGAGCCGGAGAACTTCACGTTCCCCTTCGGCACCCACATCGTCGCGGTCGAGATCGATCGCGAAACGGGCGAGATCAAGATCGTCAAGTACGTCGCAGTCGACGACTGCGGCCCGCAGATCAACCCGCTGCTCGTCGAAGGACAGGTGCAGGGCGGCATCGTGCAGGCGATGGGGCAGGTGCTGTTCGAGCAGACGGTCTACGACGAGAACGGGCAGCTCGTGACCGGCGAGTTCATGGACTATCCCGTGCCGCGCGCGCACGACGTGCCCGAGTTCGTGATGGGGAGCACGGTCACGCCGTCGACGAGCAACCCTCTTGGGATCAAGGGGGTTGGCGAGGCGGGCACGATCGGCGCCACACCCGCGATCGCCAACGCCGTCATGGACGCGCTGTACCCGCTCGGCATCAGGCACCTCGACCTGCCGCTGACGCGCGAGAAGGTCTGGCGCGCGATCGCGTTCGGCGAGCAGCCCGGACCGGGCGATGCGATGCCGGAGGCTGACCGGACCGCGCCGCGCTACACCAGCGACGAGGTGGGTGAAGGCGCGCTCGAAGTGGGGAACGTGTAGGGCGGACCTCCAGGTCCGCCGCCAACGGAGCCGTCATGATCGCCGAATCGTTCGCCTACCATCGCCCCCGGACGCTCGCCGATGCGCTGGCGCTGCTGTCGCAGCTCGGAGAGGACGCGAAGATCCTGGCCGGCGGGCACAGTCTGATTCCGGCCATGAAGCTGCGCCTCGCGCGGCCGCGCGCGATCGTCGATCTGGGCAGAGTCCAGGAGCTGACCGCCATCACGCCAGACGGCAGCGAGGTGCGCGTCGGCGCGATGGCCACGCACGCACAGATTGCGGAGTCGGCGATACTGCGCGAGCGCTGTCCGCTGCTGCCCGACACCGCGGCGCACATCGGCGATGCACAGGTGCGTAACAAGGGCACGATCGGCGGCAGCCTTGTGCACGCCGATCCGGCGGCGGACTGGCCGGCCGCCGCGCTCGCGCTCGACGCGACGCTCGAGATCGCCGGGCCAGCGAAGCGGCGCACCATCGCGGTTGGGGAGTTCTTCGTCGGCATGCTGGAGACCGCAATACGGCCCGACGAGATCCTGGTGGCGATCCGCGTGCCCATGACCTCCGCGTCCGTGGCGTACGTCAAGACCGAGCAGAAGGCGAGCGGGTTCGCGCTCTGCGGCGTCGCAGCCGTTGTCGACACCACCGCGCGGAGCGTGCGCATCGGCGTCACCGGCGTATCGGCGATGCCTTACCGCGCGCGTGCGGTGGAGACGCGGCTGGCGGGCAAGACCTTGACGTCGGAGCTCATCGCGCAGGCGGCGCAGGAGGCCGCCCTGGGCGCCGACGCGCTCGGCGATCTCCACGCGTCGGCCGAATACCGCGCGCACCTTGCCATCGTCAACGTCCGGCGCGCGCTCGAGCGCGCCGCCCGCCTGCGCTGAGCCGCGGAGCATCGTGCGCCTGTCCGCCACCTACCGCGTGCCCGCGCCCCGCGAGCGTGTCTTCGAGGCGCTGATCGATCCGGCCATCCTGCAGACGTGCATCGAAGGATGCGAGCGGCTCACCGAGACCGCCCCGCACACCTACGATGCGCAGATCCGGCTCGGCGTCGGCCCGCTCAAGGGAAGGTACGACGGACGCGCGCGGCTCCGCGATCTGCAGCCGCACGAGTCGTTCCTGCTGCACGTCGAGGGCAAAGGCGGCCCCGGCTTCGTATCGGGCGAGGCGAAGATGACGCTCACGGCGGTCGACGGGCAGACCGACGTCGCGTGCGATGTCCTGGGGCAGGTCGGCGGCGTCATCGCGGCAGTCGGCTCGCGCCTGATCGACGCCGTCGCGAAGCAGATGCTCGACCGGTTCTTCCGCGCGCTGACGAACGAGCTGACGCGGGGCTGACCTCACGTCAGCGAATCGCGGGGGATCTCTTGAAAATAACGACGCCGAATTGAGTTCCGAACAGGATGTCTATAGAGTCATCTCAATACGTAATCGACTGGCCTGTCGGTCAACTCTCGAGCCCAGGCGGGTGACGACGCGAGGGATGGCTTGATGGTCAAGGCTTCTTCGGCAAGTTGAAAGGGTGGACGTGAAAATGCCGCAGCAACATCTGCGCGAATGGGCAGTCAAAGGAGCAGAACAGCGCCTGATCGAGATGGCCGAAGAAGCGCGCGCCATCTTCCAGGCGTTCCCCGAGCTGCGCAGGAGAGGTCGCGGATTCGAGGCTGGCTCGACCGCCGCGCCGAAACGCGGCCGGAGGGCGAGAGCGGCGCGGAGCGAATCGGAGCCCTCGAAGCCTCGCCGTCGCGGAAGCAGGATGTCGGCGGCTGCGCGGAAAGCGGTCAGCGTGCGGATGAAGAAGCACTGGGCGGCGAGGCGGAAGAAGCGCTGACGGCG
>CAYZBZ010000012.1:0-5379 GCA_964476725.1 uncultured Vicinamibacterales bacterium | reverse complement strand
GCGGCCGGCCTAGATTTCCGCCTTGATTCTCCCCTTTTGGGCTCTAATATCCATAAGGTTGTCCGGCTTTCGCCGTCAGCGACCGACCTGACCTCCGGTCGCGGAGGCATCCGGTGTTCGGGCTCGGATTCGCGCGGGGCGCATCGGCGCCGCCGCAGGTGGGGGGGTGTGTGCGTCCGCTCCTCGTTTTTGTACTGCTCGCGATCGCCGCGTCCGGACGCGACGTCGCGCGGGGCTTCAGCCCCGCGTCCGGCCCCGTTCGCCCCGCGCTGGGACACGCTGTGCGCGACGTACGACCGCAGCAGTCACCGAAGGCGCCCACCCCGGACGGGTTCGAGACGATCGTCAAGCCGTTCCTCGCCGAGAACTGTTATCCCTGCCACGGCAACGAGAAACAGAAGAAAGAGCTGAACTTCCAGGCCTTCGAGTCGGTCGCGTCGCTGACGGCGCTGACCGAGCATCGGGACCGGTGGGAAGACGTCGTGCTGAAGCTGCGGGCGGCCGAGATGCCGCCCGAGGACGAGCCGCAGCCTCCGGAAGAGCAGCGGCAAGCCGTCGCCACCTGGATCGAGCGCGAGCTCGCGCGCATCGATCGGGCGACGCCGTCCGATCCGGGCCGCGTGACGGCGCGGCGCCTGAACCGCACGGAATACAACAACACGATCAAGGAGCTCCTCGGCGTCGACGCTCGCCCGGCCGACGATTTCCCGCAAGACGATTCGGGCTACGGCTTCGACAACATCGCGGACGTGCTGTCGCTCTCCCCCGTGCTGATGGAGAAGTACGTCTCGGCGGCCGACAAGGTCACGCGCCTGGCGCTCTTCGGGCCGCAGCCGCTCAAGCCGACGCTGATCCGGCTGCGATCCGATGGCCGGCGCCCCGGCGAGGCGCGTGTGTTCCCGACCGCCTACGACGTCACCGGGCTCAGCCTCCCCAACGCCTTTCACGCGAGCTATCGCGTCCCCGTCGAAGGGGACTACGTCGTCCGCGTCTTCCTCGGCGGCTTGCGTCCCGCGAAGTCCGACCCGATCACGCTCGCGCTCTGGGTCGACGAGCGCCAGATGCAGACCGTCGTCTTTGATGTGGAGCGCTCCGCGAGGTTCGAGGACGATCGCCAGGATTTCGGCGGCCAGGCGACCGAGATCCGACTGAAGCTCGTCGCCGGCGACCACCGGGTGGCGGTCGCGATCCCGCACATCTACGAAGGTCTCCCGCAGCGCTACAACGGCCCGAACCCGTCGACGCGGCCGGAGCCGCCGAGGGCGGAGTTCAGGCCGCCGCCGGAAGCGCCGCCCGAGCGGGTCGAGGTCCTCCGCAAGCGCTTCGAGGAAACGCAGGCGGTGATCGACGCGATCCCGCTGAACGGCGTCCGGGTGAACACCGTCGAGGTCGGAGGTCCGTATTCGCACGTGACAGGCCCCTCGCGCGCAAGCCTCGAGAAGGTGTACACGTGCGGCCACCTCAATGGCGGCCATCAGCCGATGTGCGCCGCGCGAATCGTGCGCGACCTTGCCGGGCGAGCGTTCCGCCGGCCGGTGACGGCCCGCGAAGTCGCGAAACACGTCGACCTCGTCCACCTGGCCCAGCAGCAGGAGAACTCGTTCGCCGAAGGGCTGGCGGTCGGCATCCAGGCGATTCTCGTCTCGCCCGACTTCCTCTTCCGCATCGAGCGCGACCGGCCGATGCGAAGCGCGACCGCCCCGTACCGGATTACCCAGCACGAGCTGGCGACGCGGCTGTCCTACTTCCTGTGGGCGAGCACGCCGGACGAGGAGCTTCGTCGCGCCGCCGATGCAGGCACGCTGCGCTCTCCGGGGATCCTCGCCGCGCAGGTGCGGCGCATGCTGCGCGCTCCGAAAGCCAGCGCCCTCGCTGAGAACTTCGGCGGCCAGTGGCTGCAGTTTCGCGCGCTCGAGTCGATTACCCGCGATCGTGAGCGCTTCCCGGACTTCGAGGACTACCTCCGGGTCTCGATGCGCCGCGAGACGGAATTGTTCATCGAGCACATTGTCCGGGACGACCGCAGCATCCTCGACTTCATCGACGGCCGGTATTCGTTCCTGAACGAACGCCTGGCGCGGCACTACGGGATCTTGAACGTCTCGGGTCCGGAGTTCAGGCGGGTGGATCTCTCGAACTCGCCGCGCGGCGGGGTGCTGACCCAGGGGAGCGTGCTGGCGGTGTCCTCGTATGCGACGCGCACATCGCCGGTGCTCCGGGGCAAATGGGTCCTCGACAACCTGCTCAACGCGCCGCCGCCCGAGCCTCCGCCCGACGTGCCGAACCTCGACGAGACAACCATCGGCACCGCCGCGTCGATGCGCGAACAGCTCGAAGCGCACCGGAAGAACCCGACGTGCGCCTCGTGCCACCGCCGGATGGACCCCCTAGGCTTCGGCCTCGAGAACTTCGACGCGGTCGGGGCATGGCGCTCGCGTGATGGAAACTTCCCGATCGATGCGTCGGGCACGCTGCCGGATGGCCGCACGTTCACCGGCCCCGAGGCGCTGCGGACCATCCTCACGGAAGATCGCCAGGTGTTCGCGCGATGTCTCACGTCGAAGCTGCTCACTTACGCGCTGGGGCGCGGCCTCGAGCGCTACGACACGAAGACGGTGAAGCGCATCGCGAGCCGGCTGCCCGCCCGGAACTACAAGTTCTCGGCCCTCGTGCTGGAGATCGTCAACAGCCTGCCGTTCCAGTCCCGAAGGACTTCGACGGAAGGCCCATCGCTGAAGACAGGAGCGCCAACGCCATGATCGTCACGCGCAGACATCTGCCCCGCCGCACCTTCCTGAAGGGCATGGGAGCCGTCATCGCGCTGCCGATGCTCGACGCGATGACCCCGGCGTTTGCCGCCGTGGCCCGGCTCGGAAAGTCACCGCTCCGCCTGGCCTTCACGTATGTGCCGAACGGCATCACCATGGCCGACTGGACGCCGAAGGGGGCGGGCGCCGTTTTCGAGTACGCGCGAGTCATGAAGCCGCTCGAGCGGTTTCGCGCCGACACGGTCGTCCTGTCCGGCCTCGGGCATCGCAACGGCAACGCGCTCGGGGACGGCGCCGGCGATCACGCGCGGGCGGCCGCTTCGTACCTGACGGGGGTCCATCCGCGCAAGACCGCGGGCGCCGACATCCAGAACGGCATCTCGGTCGATCAGATCGCGGCGCAGCATCTCGCCAAGGAGACGCGCTTCCCTTCCCTCGAGCTGGGGTGCGACGACTCGCGCACGGTCGGGAACTGCGATTCGGGGTATTCGTGCGCCTACACGAACAGCCTGGCGTGGCGAGGGCCCGCCACGCCGATGCCGCCTGAGACGAACCCGCGCCTCGTGTTCGAGCGGTTGTTCGGAGACATCGACACGAGCATCCCGCCGGAGACGCGCGCCCGGCGCCTTCGGTACCGCCGGAGCATCCTCGACCTCGTCGGCGAACGCACGACCGAGCTCGCCGCCAATCTGGGACCGACGGACAAGCGCAAGCTCGACGAATACCTCACGTCGATCCGCGAGATCGAGCGCCGCATCGAAAGAGCCGAGCAGGACCTCACGGGCCTCACGCCGGCGATCGACAAGCCGACCGGCATCCCCGTCGAGTACGCCGAATACGCGCGCCTCATGTTCGATCTGCAGATCATCGCCTTTCAGACCGACATGACGCGCGTCACGACGATGATGATGGGACGCGAAGGCAGCAGCCGGACGTATCCGGAGATCGGCGTGCCCGATCCCCATCATCCCCTGACGCACCATCGCGGCAATGCCGAGTGGATCGAGAAGGTCACCAAGGTGAACACGCTGCACATGGAGCTGTTCGCGGGCTTCATCGAGAAGCTGAAGGCCACGCCGGACGGCGACGGCACGCTCCTCGACCACTCGATGATCGTCTACGGCAGCGGGCTGAGCGACGGCAATCGCCACACGCACGAGGACCTGCCCGTGCTCATCGTCGGGCGGGGCGGCGACTTCCGTCTCGGCACACACATCGTGTATCCGAAGGACACGCCCATGACGAACCTGTACCTGACGCTGCTCGATCGGATGGGCGTGCAGCCGGAGAGGGTCGGCGACAGCACCGGCAGGATTGAGCATCTCACCGATTTGTAAGTCGCAGCCCCGGGAGGCAGCCCGTGGCTCTTAGAACTTCACCTTCACGCCAATCTGCACCTGCCGCTCGGTGGTGCCGCAGAGCGAGCACGACGGGCTCGAGAGCATCGACGAGATTGTGCCGCCGGCGGCGTTGTCGAACGTCGTGTTCGGGTTGGCGAACTGCGGATGGTTGAGCAGGTTGAAGGCCTCGACCCGGAACTCGGTGGAGACCCCCGCGATCTTCGTGTTCTTGACGATCGAGGCGTCGATGTTGAACGACCCGGGTCCCCTCAGGATGCCGCGACCGGAATCGCCGTAGGTGCCCGTGATGTCCGTCGTGCGCACGAAACAGGCCGTGTCGTACCACTTGTCGATGGTCGGGTTCGACAGCTTGCCGTCGCAGATACGGTTCGGCCTGTTGCCCGTTCCCGTGGACTGCACGCCCTGGGTCTGCGTGATGGTCAGCGGCAGACCGCCGCGCAGATACAGGATCCCGCTGAGCTGCCACCCGCCGTACAGCTTGTCTTTCGCCAGCGGCAGCTCGTAGATCCAGCTCGACGAGAACGTGTGCGTGATGTCGTAGTCGGCGGGCCCGCGGTTGTACTGCGGGTCGTAGACGTTCGTCAGGGTGACGTTGCCGTCGTTGTCGGAGTTGAGGTCGATGGCCTTGCCGTAGGTGTACGAATTCAACGTCGAGAAGTTGTCGGCAAAGCGCCGCTGGAACTTCACGAGGAGCCCATGGTAGTCCAGCGTGCCCTTGCTCTGGACCTGACCGATCGTCCGAAGCGCCGGCGAGATCCTCGCGTACGGGCGATTGACGTTCGCGTCGGTCACCCCGACGACGGGCGGCGCCTGGTTCGGGTCTCCCTTCAAGAGCATCTGCCGGCCCTGCGACCCGACGTAGGCGACCTCCAGCATGTAGTTCGTGAAGAACGAACGCTGAACGTTGAGGTTCCACTGACGCGCGTACGCGTCACGGAAGTTGATGTCGAAGATCGACCGCGTGGAACCCGCCGCCGGCCTGTTCGGATCGACACCCGGAGGCGCCGGCAGGCCGTCCTTGAGCAGCAGGTTGCTGCCGTAGGCCGTCGGCGACGGCGTGAGCGCCGTGGACTGGAGGAACGGCGGGTTCTGCGCCTTCGACGAGGACGTGCCGCCGGGCGTGTAGTTCCAGAACACGCCGAAGCCGCCGCGAATCAAGGTTTTGCCGGTTCCATTCAGGTCGTAGGCGAAGCCGAACCTCG
Source organism: uncultured Vicinamibacterales bacterium (assembly GCA_964476725.1). Classification (GTDB taxonomy): domain Bacteria; phylum Acidobacteriota; class Vicinamibacteria; order Vicinamibacterales; family 2-12-FULL-66-21; genus JALZOC01. Next base: position 48 of record CAYZBZ010000012.1, on the reverse strand, counting down.
GCCCGAGGTCGCGCTTCGAATACGTCTGCAGATACCGCCCGACCTTGA
>CAYZBZ010000011.1:32677-34216 GCA_964476725.1 uncultured Vicinamibacterales bacterium | reverse complement strand
TGATGAGCCTGTCGGTAAGACGTCCGACCGTGCAAGATGGCTGCCTGGATAGGATCCCGTGTCCGCCTCCGCGCGACCGTCCGATCAACTATCGGCCTGTGCCGTGCGTCATATGCATGACATGGGGTGGAGACTCGGGTCCCATTGAGATTGATCTCCCGTGATGTCGGCTGACTCGGACCTGATCTCCCGCGCGGCGGGGGGAGACCCCTCCGCTTTCCAGGCGCTCGTCGAGCGGCATCGATCGATGGTGTATCGCGTGGCCTATCAGTTCGCGGGGAACCACCACGACGCCGAGGACATCGCGCAGGAAGTCTTCATCAAGGTCTATCGTTCGCTCGACCGTTTCCGTCAGGATTCGCAGTTGAGCTCGTGGATGTACCGGATTGTCATGAACGCGTGCATCGACCACCGACGCCGTCACGCTCCGGCTGGCGCCGCGCCGTTTTGCGCAGAGGCGGAGCACAAGATGTTGAATACGCCCGAAGAGACGCCCGGCCCAGAGGATCGAGCCTACGCGGGGGAGCTCGGGCAGGTTCTCGAGTGCGAGATAGGGCGGCTGCCGAAGGGACAGCGGATCGTCTTCGTCATGCGCCACCATCAGGGCATGAAGCTCGGCGAGATCGCCGAGGCGCTCGGCCTGGCTGAAGGAACCGTCAAGCGGCAGCTGCACGCGGCCGTCCACCGTCTCCGTGAGGCGCTGGCGCGTGCGAACGTGTCCGCGGGAGAGCGCGCATGACGACGTGCGGCATCCAGGCGTCCGGCGCGATCGAGCTCTACTTCTACGGGGAGCTGACTCCGTCGGAGCGCGACGGGTTCGAGCAGCACCTCGCCATCTGCCGCCCGTGCCGCGATGCACTCGAAGAGCTCGGGGTCATCCGCGCCGCGCTTGCGGCCCGTCCCGCCGTGTCGGCTCCGCCGGCGGCGGACTGGTCCGGGTTCATGTCGCGGCTCGATGATGCGATCGAGCGCGAAGAGGTCCCGCGCGTCATCTCGTTCCATCGGCAGGCGCCGTTCCAGCGGCAGGCGTTGCAGACCCGGCACTCCGTGGCCGGGTATCTCGCGATGGCGGCGCTGCTGGCGCTCGTCACGACGAGCGTCGTCTTCGTGATGCGTTCGCGAGGCGCGACGACCACCTCTTCCCCGACCGTGACGGCCGCACAGGCACCGGGCCCGGCGGCGCGTGACGATCGGGCATTCGCGGCGCTGAGCGAGGAGCATTTCGAGCGATCCAAGCTGGTCGTCCTGGGCCTCGCCACGAAGGATGCCGGCCGCACGAAGTCCGCCGACTGGACGTACGAACGACAGCTCGCAACGTCCCTGCTGAGTGATACCCGGATGTATCGGCTGGCGGCCGAGGATCGCGGCCTGCAGCTGCTCGCCGGCGTGATGCGCGACCTCGAGCTCGTGCTGCTCCAGGCGTCGCTGACGGACGAAACCGATCCGGCGTCGCTGGCGCAGATTCAGCGGCTGATTCACAAGCGGGATCTTCTCGAGAAGATGGACGTCGTCACGACGGCGGGACTTTAGCTAAGGCCT
>CAYZBZ010000011.1:0-32577 GCA_964476725.1 uncultured Vicinamibacterales bacterium | reverse complement strand
GGATCTTCTCGAGAAGATGGACGTCGTCACGACGGCGGGACTTTAGCTAAGGCCTAGAGCCAGACAAGAGACAATATGAGTAACCATCGCATCGCAATCCGGATTGGCACCGCGTTCCTGTGCGCGGCGCTGCTCGGCTCGCAGTGGCTGCTCGCCGCCGAGTCGCAACGGCTCGAGCGCGCGAAAGACCTGATCGCGGAAGAGCAGTGGGTCGCCGCGATCGACGAGCTGAAAGCGGCGACGGCCGATCCGAAGGAAGCGAACAAGGACGAAGCGTTGTTCTGGCTCGCGCACAGCCAGAACCAGGCGCGCGATGCCGCAGCCGCTGTCGGGACGGTCGCACGTCTGGAGCGCGAGTATCCGAAGAGCCGCTGGGTGAAGCCGGCGCGGTCGCTGCGCATCGAGATCGCGCAGCGGCTGCATCGGAACGACTTCCTGTGGTACACGGCCGCTCCGCCCCCGCCCCCGTTGATGCCGCCTCCAGCAGCCGTTGCGCCGGTACCCCCGGCGCCTCCCGCGACGGCGTCACCTCGGGCGCCAAGGATCCCATCGCCCAGGCCGTCGGCTCCATCGACCCCGACGCCCCCAGTGGCGCCGGTAGTAGCGACGGCCCCCCCGGCCGCGGTGCCCCCGATCCCTCCGCCCCCCCCGCTGCCGCCGGCAGCGTGGATGCCCGAAGGGTACTTGCCGGACACCGATCTGCGCATCCAGGCGCTCGGCAGCCTGATTCGCACCGACGCCCCGAAAGTCATCCCGATGCTGAAGGAGATCGCCCTCGCCAGCGGCAACCCGAGTGATGGACGGCGCGCCCTGTTCGTGCTGGCGCAGTCGGGACGACCCGATGCCCGCTCGACGGTCATTGAAATAGCGAGGACCGGTCCGGAGCCGGTCCGCCTCGCCGCCGTCCGCGAGCTCGGGCGGCTGGGCGGTCCGACTGTGTCGATCGAGCTGCTGGAGGTGTACTCGACGGCCAATGCCCGGGTGAAGTACCAGGTCGTCACGTCCCTGGGTCAGCGCGATGCGGCCCCCGCCCTCATGCGTATCGCGCAATCGGAGACCGATCGCCGTCTGCGCGACATGGCGATCGTCACGCTCGGCCAGGCGGGTGGGCGGCATCAGCTGGCGGCGCTGTACGCAAGAGCGGCCGCCGACTCGAAGCGTCCGATCATCATCGGGCTGTTCAACGCGCAGGCGGAGGACGAGCTCATTCGGATCGCCGAGCGGGAGACCAACGCGGCGGTTCGACGCGAGGTGCTCGCGCGGCTGCGCCTGCTGGGCACGCCGAAGGCGATGCTGTATCTCGAGAGGGCAGACCGCAAGTAGCCCCACGACCCTCCCACAGGCGCGCACCTCGAGCCTGTAGCTTCCGCCCTACCATTCTCCCGCAATCCACAGGAACCGAAAGCACTTACGAATCCCGAACCCAAGGCGGCCCGAGGCGCCCCCCGAAACGCCGCCGCCGCCTTGAGTTACAGTGTTGGGGCGATTGGCCCCCGGTTCGCAAGCACGCTATCGGAGACATGCCTCTGTCACCAGACCCGTCCACGCTCCGCGGCCGCCGCCGCGCCCTTGTCCTGTTCGTCAACACCACTATCGCGGTGATCGGAGGCGGTCTCTCGGCGCTCGTCGGCGCCTTCGCGCTGCGTCCGCAGAACGGCGCGTCCGGCACGCGATGGATACGGGCCGGAACGACGGCCGATCTCAAACCGGACGAGCCCGTCGCGCGCGTGCTGGCCGTGTCCCGCGTCGACGGCTGGTACCGCGAGCGCGCCCGTGAAACGGTCTTCCTCGTCTGGGACGGGGCGCAGACGGTTCGCGCCTTGTCCGCGACGTGCACGCACCTCGGCTGCCAGGTGGGGTGGGACGGGCAGGCAAACAAGTTCAGATGTCCGTGTCACGGCGGCGTGTACGCGCCGGACGGCGCCGTCGTCGAAGGGCCTCCCCCGCGGCCGCTCGACAAGATTGAGGCGCGGATCGATCCGGCGGACGGCTCGGTCCTGGTGAGAGTGTGAAGCGAGTCCTCGACTGGCTCCAGGCCAGGACCGGCTATCGTGGCGCCGCGAGCGTCATGCTCGACGAGCCGCTGCCGCCGGGGACCGGCTGGTTCTTCACGCTCGGCAGCGTCCTGCTCGCGCTGCTGTCGGTTCAGTTGCTGACCGGCGCCGTCCTGACGCTCTACTACGCGCCGACTCCGGATCACGCGTACGACAGCGTCCGTTTCATCACCGCGCTCCCGGCGGGGCGGCTCGTGCGCGGCCTCCATCACTACGGCGCCAGCTTCCTCGTAGTGGCGCTGGCGCTGCACATGCTCCGCGTGATCGTCTTCGGTTCCTACAAGCCCCCGCGTGAAGTCACGTGGATCTCGGGGCTGACGCTGCTCGCCCTCGTGCTTGGCTTCGCGCTGACGGGTTATCTGCTTCCGTGGGACCAGCGGGCGTACTGGGCCACCGTCGTCACGATCAACATCGCCAAAATGACGCCCCTTGCCGGCGACCTGGTCGCCGGCGTGCTCCGTGGCGGCTCCACGATCGGCGCGCTGACGCTCACGCGGTGGTATTCGGCGCACGTCATCTTCCTGCCGGCGGCGCTCGTACTGCTGGTCGTCTGGCACATCGTGCTGATGCGGCGGCACGGCATCTCCGGCCCGGTCCGGCCGCGCGCCGGATCGCCGGTCGCGTTCTATCCCACACAGGCGGCACGCGACGTCACCGTCGTCCTCGTCGTGCTCGCCGCGCTCGTCGCCCTGACGTGGCGCGGCATGCCCGCGCTCGAAGGCCCAGCCGATCCGACGGATGCGACGTACATTCCGCGGCCGGAGTGGTATTTCCTCGGCTTGTTTCAGCTGTTGAAGTACTTCCCCGGGAAGTGGGAAGTCGTAGGCGCCATGGTCGTGCCGGGTATCGCTGCCGGCATCCTCGCCCTGCTGCCCTGGATCGATCGGGGCCCCGCGCGGGACCCGCGGCAGCGCCGGGCGCTCATGGCGATCGTGTTGATGGGCTTCGCAGGCGTCGTCGGCCTGACGGTGTTCGGCTGGCGCGATCGCCCGGCATCCGCCGCTTCGGGCGACAGCTGGAGCGTGCGGGAGATCGGTGGGCGCACGTTCGTGCAGAAGGCCGCGTGCACGCGCTGCCATTCCGAAACCGGCCTTGCCGATCCGCTCGAAGGGCTCGCGGTGACGCGCGGCCCTGAATGGGGCGTGGGGCACGTGGCGGATCCCGAGATGATCGCGCCGGGAATTCGAGAGGCGCCGACGACGATCCACGAACGCGAGGCGGCCGCCATGGTCGCGTACGCCCGCAAGGCGTCGCGACAGGCGTATCCGGGCTTTCCCGCGCAGATCGAAACCGCTGCGGCCATTTTTGCCCGCTTCTGCATCGGGTGTCACAAGGTCGAGGGAGATGGCGGCACCGACGGACCGGACCTCACGCATGAAGGGTCGAAGCACGATGCCGCCACGCTTCGCCGCTGGATCGTCGATCCGGAGCTGGTGGACCCGGATGCGGAGATGCCGTCGTTCGGCGATCGCCTCTCCGATGCTCAGCTCGACGCGATCGCCGCGTACCTCGCGTCGCGGCGGTGAGGTCCGTCGATCCGTAGCTGGTATGATTCGGCCGGATGCCCGCGAACCCCCTTCAGGACGGCCTTCGCCTCGAGCCCACACCGGGTCCCACGACGCTCGTCATCTTCGGCGCATCGGGCGATCTGACCAGGCGTAAGCTGCTGCCGGCGCTCTACAGGCTTTCGCGCGGGCAGCGCCTGCCAGCCCGGTTCTCGGTCATCGGCGTGGCGCGCGAGCCCATGGGGGACGACGGGTTCCGCGGAAAGTTCCGAGACAGCCTGCGCGAATTCGCCGGTGTGGGTGAAGAGGACGAGGTCGCGCGTTCGCTCGCGGAACGGATGTTCTACGTCGCCGGAGACTTCAACGATCCGTCGATCTACCCGCAGATAGCCGCGCGGCTCCAGGAGATCGGCGCGGGAGGGGTGCTGTTTTACCTCGCCATTCCGCCCGGCGGGTACACGAACGTCATCAAGCAGCTCGGCGCCGCGCAGCTCTCCACACAGGCGTCCGCGACGGGATGGCGGCGCGTCATCATCGAGAAGCCGTTCGGCACCGATCTGCAGAGTGCCCGCGAGTTGAACCAGCTGGTGCACCGGCATTTCGACGAGGAACAGGTGTTCCGCATCGATCATTACCTCGGGAAGGAAACCGTCCAGAACCTGATGGTCTTCCGGTTCGCCAATGGCATGTTCGAGCCGATCTGGAACCGCCGCTACATCGACCACGTGCAGATCACCGCGGCCGAAACCGTCGGCGTCGAGCGTCGGGCGTCGTACTATGAGGGGGCGGGCGCGCTGCGCGACATAGTGCAGAACCATCTGATGCAGCTGCTGTCGCTCGTCGCGATGGAGCCGCCGATCGCGTTCACCGCCGAGAGCGTGCGCGATCGCAAGATGGACGCGCTCCTATCGATGCAGCCGCTCGTTGACGAGAGCACCGCGGGCACCCCGGACGTCGTGCGCGCGCAGTACGTCCCCGGCTGGGTCGCCGGCGCGGAAGTGCCCGGGTATCGGCAGGAACCCGGCGTCAACCCTGCATCGACGACGGAGACATATGTCGCGATGCGGATACAGCTCGACAGCTGGCGGTGGGCGGGGGTGCCGTTCTACCTCCGCACGGGAAAACGGCTGCCGAAGCGCACGACGGAGATCGCGATCCAGCTCCGGCGTCCGCCGTTGGAGATCTTCAAGCGCGTGAGCCCTACACCCGTCGCGCCGAACCTGCTCATCATCAACGTGCAGCCGGATGAGGGGATCTCGGTGCGTTTCGAGGCGAAGCTGCCGGGGACGCGCATGCAGCTCGCGCCGGTGATGATGAACTTCCGGTACGGCAGCGCGTTCGGCGGGTCCGTTCCGGAGGCCTACGAGACGCTGCTGCTCGACGCGATGCTCGGCGATTCGACGCTCTTCGCCCGGCACGATTTCGTCGAGGCGTCCTGGGCGCTCATCACGCCGGTGCACGACCGATGGCGCAGCGAGGCCGCGTCCGTATTGCCGGCGTACGAAGCGGGTGAGTGGGGACCCTCGGAGGCGGATGCGCTGATGAAGCGCGACGGCCGCCGCTGGAGGACGTTATGAGCGAATCAGCCGGCCGGCTGTTGCCGTTCGGCGTGGACGTGAAGTTCTCGGAGATCGAAACCGGGCTGGCGGGTCAGTGGCTGGATGAAGGCAAGTGCGCGCCTCTCGCACTGACTGCTACGATCGTCGTCGTGGGTCCGCTGGACCGGCTGGCCGAAGCGGCCGAGGCGCTGACGGGGCTCACAGACATCGGCGTACGCGCGATTCTCATCTCGTACGGAACGAATCCCGCTCCTACCGTGCGCGTGGCGCAACACGCCGTGGCGCTCGAGGGGCTTCGGCATGAGTATCTGAACAATGCTGTCGCGGCGCTGCGCCTGTCGAGCCTGCCGACGCTCGTGTGGTGGCGCGGCGGCGCGGCGGCGGAGTCGCTCGACGGCCTGGCCGACCTCGCCGATCGACTGGTGATGGACGCCGAGGATCCGCGCGAGGTCTGGCGGCGCGTGGGGACGCTGGCGGAGCGCATCGCCGTCAGCGATCTCCGGTGGACCCGGTTGACGCGATGGCGCGCGCTGATGGCCCACTTCTTCGACATTCCCGAGGTGCGTGCCGCGGCGCCCGGCTTCCATCGGCTGCAGATCGAGGGCTCCGACATCCACTGCGCGCGGCTCTTCGCTGGATGGCTCGCGTCGAGTCTTCAGTGGAACCGTCCCCTCGACATCGACGTGCGCGCGAAGCCGGGCGGTGCGGCTATCGAGCGGGTCGAGCTCGAGGGAGACGACGAAGCGCTGACGCTCAGTCTTGCGTCGAGCCGCACGTGCGTGGAGGCCGCGGTGCGATTGCGGGGCCACGGCGGCGCGTCCCGCATCGTGTGGCTCGGGGAACAGGGACTTGCCGCCCTCGTCGGCGAGGAGCTTCGGATCCGGTCGCGTGATCTCGCGTTCGAACGCGCGGTTGCCGCAGCCGAAGGAGTCGCATGAGCGGATCGCAGTTCGGCATCATCGGTCTCGGGACCATGGGGCGCAACCTCGCGCTCAACATCGAGTCGCGCGGGTTTCGCGTGGCAGTCTGGAACCTCGAATCGCAATGGGTCACGGACTTCATCGCCAGCCATCCCGGCGCCAGCTTCGAGGGCACGACCACCTTCGAGGCCTTCACGGCGGCGCTCGAGCGACCGCGCCGGATCATGATGATGATCCCGGCGGGCAGGCCCGTGGACGCGACCATCGAGAAGCTGCTCCCGCTGCTCGACCGCGGCGACGTCGTCATCGACGGCGGCAACTCGTGGTTCGAAGACACGGCGCGGCGGGAAGCGGCGCTGAAGGGCACCGGTATTCACTTCGTCGGATGCGGCGTGTCGGGCGGGGAGGAGGGAGCGCGGTACGGCCCGTCCCTCATGCCCGGCGGACCAGCCGAGGCGTGGCCCATCATTCGCGACGTGCTCGAGGCGATTGCCGCGCGGACGGAAGCGGGACCGTGCGTGACGCACGTGGGTCCCGGCGGCGCGGGGCACTTCGTCAAGATGGTGCACAACGGGATCGAGTACGGCGACATGCAGCTCATCGCCGAGTCGTGGGATGTCATGCGGCGAGGGCTCGGCATGAGCGCCCCGGAGACCGCCGATGTGTTCGACACGTGGAACGCCGGTCCCCTCGAGTCGTTCCTGGCGGAGATCACCGCCCGAGTCTGCCGCACGGTGGACAAAGAGACGGGACAGCCGCTCGTCGACCTGGTGCTCGACAAGGCAGGCCAGAAGGGCACCGGTCGATGGACGGCGCAGGTCGGGCTGGATCTCGGCGTCGCGATCCCGACGATCGCGGCCGCGATCGACGCCCGGGTGCTGTCGAGCCTGAAGACCGAGCGTGTGACGGCGTCCAAGGGGCTCGCCGGCCCGACCCCCTCAGACCGATACCGCGGCGAAGAGCGGCAGCAGGTGCTGAGCGATCTCCACGACGCGCTGTACGGGGCGCGCGTCTGCGCGTACGCGCAAGGGATGGCGCTCATCCGCGCCGGTTCCGATCGGCACACGTGGAACGTCAATCTCGCGGAGATCGGACGCATCTGGAAGGGCGGCTGCATCATTCGCGCGCGCCTGCTCGATCCGGTCCGTCTCGCGTTTGCGGCGCAGCCGGCCCTCGTGAACCTTCTGCTGGATCCGACCCTCGGAGACGCCATCGAAGCCGTGCAGTCCGGATGGCGCCGCACCATCGTTCGCGCGGCTGACGCCGGAATTCCGCTCCCGGCGCACTCGTCCGCTCTTGCGTACTTCGATTCGTACAGATCCCCCCGGTTGCCGCAGAACCTGACCCAGGCGCAGCGCGACGCGTTCGGCGCGCACACGTACGAGCGCACCGATCGACCGGGAGCCGTGCATAGTGAATGGGATTAGGACTTCAAAGACTTCGATGATGCACCACGCCACCACGCTGAATCTCGCAAGCGTGCTCGAGCATCAGGCGATGCTCACGCCCGATCGGGTCGCCGTGACCTTCGGTGTGAAGCACATGACGTACGGCGAGCTCGATGCGGGCGCTTCTCAGGTGGCGGGCGGGCTGCTGACACTCGGCATCGCGCCGGGCGATCACGTCGCGCTGTCGTGCCCCAACGTGCCGTGGTTCCCGCTCGCGTACTTCGGGATCCTCAAGGCCGGCGCGGTCGTCGTCCCGCTGAACGTCCTTCTCAAGCCCAGAGAGATCGCGTATCACCTGAAGGACAGCAGCGCCAAGGCACTGCTGGCGTGCGAAGGCACAGAGGAACTGCCCATCGCACGGATGGCCCGCGCGGCATGCGACGTGTCGGCCTGTCCGCATCTCGTCGTCATGACCGCGAACCCCGCGGCGCCCAGCCCTGTCGCGCCCGCCGTGACGCTCGGGCAGTTGATGCAGGGCCAGCCGCCGCACTTCGACACGCGGCGGCATTGGCCGGGGGATACGGCCGTCATCCTCTACACGTCAGGCACGACCGGTCATCCGAAGGGGGCGCAGCTCACCCACGAAAACATGGTGCTCAACGCCGCGGCGACGCGGGAGATGCTGCTGCCCGCGTCGCGCGGAGGGTTGGAACAGGATGTCTCGCTCGTCACGCTGCCGCTTTTCCACTCGACCGCACAGACCTGCCAGATGAACGCCGGCCTTTACGGCGGCTTCCGCCTCGTTCTCCTCCCGCGCTTCGACCCGGCCGTCGTCCTGGACACGATCGTCCGCGAGAAGGTCGGGTTCTGGATCGGCGTCCCGACGATGTACTGGGCGCTCCTCGAACATGTCGGCTCGGGAAAGGCGGATGCGGCGTCCATTGCGGAACATCTCCGCATCTGCGTCTCGGGAGGCGCGCCCATGCCGGTTGAGGTGCTGCGCCGGTTCGAACATACGTTCGGCGTCCGGGTCCTTGAAGGCTACGGCCTGTCGGAGACATCGCCCGTCGTGAGCTTCAACCAGTTGCAGAGGCCGAGCAAGCCAGGCACGGTGGGATTCCCGATCTTCGGTGTCGAGGTGCGGTGCGTGGACGACGAAGGGCGCCCCGTGGCGACCGGTGATCGTGGCGAAATCGTAGTACGCGGCCCGAACGTGATGAAGGGCTACTACAACCGTCCGGAGGCGACCGACGAAGCGATGCGCAACGGGTGGTTTCACACGGGCGACATCGGGGTCCTGGACGAGGAGGGCTACCTGGCGATCGTCGATCGAAAGAAGGACATGATCCTGCGCGGCGGCTACAACGTGTACCCCCGCGAGCTCGAAGAAGTGATCATGACGCACCCGGACGTCTCGCTCGTCGCCGTCGTGGGCGTGCCCGACGAGCGTCTCGGCGAAGAGGTCAAGGCCTTCATCGTCCGGAAGCCTGGAGCGACGGCCACGGAGGAGGATTTCCTGGCGTGGTTTCGCGAGCAGTTTGCGTCGTACAAGTACCCGCGTGCTGTCGAGTTCAAGGAGTCGCTCCCGATGGGGGCGACGGGGAAGATCCTCAAACGCGAGCTGCGAAGCCCTGCCTGATCGATCCGTTTCCAGCCAGCTCACCCATACACGTCGCCGCTCTTCTGCATTGGCGGAATGCAGAGCCATTACACCGACCTGCGGAACCCGAGCGAATCCGACTCTTTAGCTGGCCGTGTGCTTGCATTCACACTCTGCGTCGAGAAGGACGTTGCCCATGGCGACGTGCAGCGACGTGCTGGTAGAGGCCATTTCGAAGCCTGGGACCGCCCGGAGATAGCGCAGCGAACCTGACTCATCCAGGGAGGTGGGGCAGGAGGCAGGCAGGCTGGCGCCACGGCACGAGCGGATTCGCCCGATATCAGGAGATCTAGCTTAGCGGCTTGCGCAGATGCTCGGTGGGTCGATCGATCTCCAGAGCAAGCCGGATGAAGGCTCGGTTTTCACGCTGCGGCTCCCAGCGCGGCTCAGACGCCGATGAACGAGACTGACGTGGGGCGGGCGCTCGTGCTGGTGGTCGAGGACTACCAGGACGCGCGTGAAATGTACGCGGCGTACCTCCAGTTCTCCGGCTACCGCGTGGCCGAGGCGACCAACGGCGTCGAGGCCGTCGAGAAGACGCTCGAGTTGATGCCCGACATCATCCTGATGGACCTCGCGCTGCCGAGGATGGACGGGTGGGAGGCGACCCGGCGACTGAAGTCGGACGAGCGGACGAAGCACATCCCGATCGTCGCGTTGACCGGGCATGCGCTCGCCAGCCACGCGGAGGGCGCGCGGCAGGCCGGATGCGATTCGTTCGTCACGAAGCCATGTCTGCCGGACGCGCTCGTGGCGGAGATTCAGCGGATACTGGCCGCGCACAGCTCGCCGGCGCGCGGCGACGGAGGAGCGCGGCCCACGAAACCGAGAGGTCGCAGGCGCTGAGCAGCCGGACTGGCCGCCGTACAACTTCGTCAACATTCGCCTCAAGCTGGAACGCGTGCACTGAGGCTGAAGGCCCATCGCAAACTGATGTGATGGCTCGCGGATTTCATTTGGCGCTGAACGCGTAGCACCCTGGGGAGACCAGCACGCGTCCGTCCGTGGTGAAGAAGAAGCTCGTTGGCGCGACGATGCCGGCGGCCCGGAACTGCAGCGTGCGGCGTTTGTCCCCATTTCCGTCGTAGACGTAGGTGTACGGCGTGGTGAGCGAGATCCAGAGGTTGCCGTTCCGATCCACCGCCGCGGTGCGAATCATCGCCGGCACGATGGGAAACTCGCCGCCGCCCGCGCGCCGCCGCGGCCAGGTGGTCGGCATCCGCCGCAGGTACTGATCCACTTCGATCCCTTCGATGTGCCGCTCGAACACGAGCGTGCCGGCCGCGTCGTACTTACGGAACATCGGCACGCCCGACGCGAACACGAAGTAGTAGCCCCCTTTTGGATTGAGCAGCGGCAACCCGACGTTCAGCGCCGCGTGAAGGGCCGGATCCCATTCCTGACCTGTGGTGCGCAGCTCGCCGAACATCCGAAGCGCGGTGCCGTTCAGCCGGTACTCCGTCACGAGCGCGCCGAGCTCGGGCTGGTTGATCAGGATGCCGTTCCCTGTGTACTTCAGCGAGCCGATGCCGGAGAGAAGGAGATCGCCGAGCGTAATCTGCGGGACGCGGGCTGCCGGCATCATGAACCCGCCCAGCTCGCTCCCGGTGCTCCGAAAAAACTGGATGCGCTGCTGGGCGCCCGGGGCGTCCGCCACGACAAACGTGCCATCAGGAGCGGAGTCGAACGCCGTGGGGTGGATGATGCGACCCGTCTCGGCGCCGATCTGGACGATCTTCGTCGGGCGGTCGGCGTTGGGGTGGACGCCGTAGACCGAATGGGCACGGCGATCGAACACCAGGAATTCGCCGGCCGGAGAGACATGGCACGCCGCGATTTCCTCGAAGGCGCCCGCCACGTGTGCCGGCAGTCCTCCGACCGCAAGCCGCTCCTCCACGTCCGGCATCACGTGCAGAACAGGAGCCACAGCGAGCCACCCCAACGCGGGTGCCGCGTTGGGGGCCCCGGCGATGGCGGCGACAGAGAAGAGAAACGCGGTGTTCCAGAGTGAGGCCCGCATGGTGCGGACCGGTCAGTACCGCGCGATGTCCTGAATCGCCCTCAGCACATCGGCGGACTGCGGCAGAATCGCTTCCTCCAGGTTGGGAGCATACGCGACCGGCGTGTCGAGCGCCGCCACCCGGCGCACCGGCGCATCGAGGTGCTCGAACAGGTGGTCGGCGATGCGGGCGGCGAGCTCCGCGCCGAAGCCGCACGTCAGCTGGTCCTCGTGCGCGATGATGACGCGGTTGGTCTTCGTGACCGCCGCGGCAATCCCCTCCCAGTCGAACGGGGCGATCGTGCGCAGGTCCACGACCATGACGCTGATGCCGTCCTTCTCGGCCTGCTGGGCCGCCAGCAGCGAGCGCTGCACGAGCGCTCCCCAGGTGATGACGACGACGTCCGTGCCGTCGCGCCGTACCGAGGATTTGCCGAACGGCACCATGTAGTCGGAGCCGGGATACTCGCCTTTGTTGTACGTCTGGCGGTACAGGTGCTTGTGTTCGAGAAAGAGAACGGGGTCGTCACACCGGATGGCGGTGCGAAGGAGCCCCGCGGCGTCCTGCGCGTTCGACGGGAACGCGATGCGGATGCCCGGACAATGCGCGAAGATGCTCTCACCCGACTGGCTGTGATACGGCGCGCCGCCGCGCAGGTATCCGCCGATCGCGGTCCGAATCACCATCGGGCAGGCGAACTCGTTGTTCGAGCGGTAGCGCAACATGGACATCTCGTCGCGCATCTGCATCATCGCCGGCCAGATGTAGTCGAAGAACTGTATTTCGACGACCGGCTTGATCCCGCGGACCGCCATGCCGATCGCGCGCCCGATGATGCTGGCTTCCGCCAGCGGCGTGTTGAACACGCGCGCGGCGCCGTGCGCGCGCTGGAGGCCGTGGGTCACTTTGAACACGCCTCCCTTGCCCGACACTTTCTCGAGCGCCGACTCGCGGCTGCAATCCGCGACGTCCTCGCCGAAGACGACGATGCGCGGGTCGCGCGCCATTTCTTCCTTGAGCGTGCGGTTGATCGCGGCGACCATCGTGTCCGGCTTGCCCTGCGGCGTCGCGGGCGTGTTGAACGCGGAGGATGCCGGATCGGCGTCGGGCGAGTACACGTACAGGGTCGCGGTATCGGCGGAAGGCCGTTCCGCCTGCAACGCGCGGTCGGCAGCCGCGAGCACTTCCTTGTCGACCTCGCGCGCCAGCGCCTCGAGGTCGGCCGGAGCGGCGAGTCCTTCCGACGTGATGAACTCGGCGAGGCGCGCGATTGGATCGCGCTTCGCCTCCGCCGCGCGTTCGTCGGGCGTCTTGTACAACCGCTCGTCGTCCGACAGGGAGTGCGAGTAGGGCCGGATGACTTTCGCGTGGACCAGCGCGGGCCCCTTGCGCGCGCGCGCGTAAGCCACGGCGTCTGTCATCGCGCGATAGCTGCCGAGGAAGTCCGTGCCGTCGATGCTCTGCACGAAGAGGCCGGGGAACGACGAGACGAGCTTCGACAGATCGCCGCCTGCGGTCTGGACTTCCACCGGAACCGAGATCGCGTAGCCGTTGTCTTCGATGAGGTAGACGACCGGCAGCCGGCCGAGGCAGGCGGCGTTCAGCGACTCCCAGAACTCGCCTTCGCTGGATGCCCCCTCGCCGATCGACACGTAGACGACTTCGTCCGGCTGGAACCGCTGCTCGCGCCCTTCGATCGTGGAGACCTTCTCGTACAGGCGGCCGGCTTCCGCGCTGCCGATGGCGTGGAGACACTGCGTCCCCGTCGGGCTGGACCCCGAGACGATGTTGAGGCGCTTGTGCCCCCAGTGCGACGGCATCTGCCGGCCGCCGGAGCTCGGGTCGTCCTTGGCCCCCACGCCGCTCAGAAACATCTCGAAGGGAGTGACGCCGATCGACAGGCAGAGCGCCCGATCGCGGTAGTAGGGATAAAACCAGTCGTGGCCCCCCCGTAGCGTCATGCCAGCGGCGACGAGCACCGCCTCGTGGCCGGCGCCGCTGATCTGGAAGAAGATCAGGCTCTGGCTCTTGAGCTGGATCTCCTTGTCGTCGATGCGGCGCGACAGCACCATCGTACGGTAGGCACGGAGCAGGTCCTCGCGCGTGAGCCCGTCGTAGCTCGCGCTCGCGCGTTCTGTCTTTGCGCTCCGCCCGTTGCTGACCGCCGTACTTTTCATGCGCGGGGGATCCCTTCCAGAGCGGCCACCAGCCGCGTGGCCAAACGCCACATTATAACATCCGGCCGCGCAGCGCTTTCGGGCCCGGGGCGTGGAGACAGGCGACCGTCTTCGCGTGAAAGGCGGGCCTCCTTCGCGGCCAGCGCGCGCGCCGCTTCGGCGGCTAGACTGTCGGCCGCGGGGTATAATCGCCGCTCTTTTCCGCAGCCACGAAAGGCCACCACCGTGAGCGCACCGCCGGTCCGGCTCTATCGCTGGGACGAGATCGCCCTCGAGAAAGTCACCGAGATGATCTCCCGCAAGATCGTCACGGGCGAGCGCGAGATGCTCGCGCAGGTCTACCTGAAGAAGGGGGCGCTCGTCCCCATGCACTCGCACGAGAGCGAGCAGATGACGTACGTCCTGCAGGGTGCGCTCAAGTTTCTGATCCACGGTGAAGAGATCACCGTGCGCGAAGGGGAAGTGCTGCACATTCCGTCGTGGGTGGACCACCAGGCCGAGGCACTCGACGACACGTTCGAGCTGGATCTGTTCAGCCCCATCCGGCAGGACTGGCTCGATCACACCGACACGTACTTTCACAAAGAAGGCTGAAGACACAGCCGATGAATCAGGCTCTAGGCTTTAGGCTCAGGGCTCTCGTTAGAGGTCACCCAAAGCCCCTTCTAGAGCCCAAAGCCCAAAGCCTAATTTCAGTGGACCCGGGGATCCCGGTCGGATCGACCGCCCGAGTACACGTCGAACTTGCGCCGCAGGCGGTTCATCTTCCATTTCAGGTAGCGGTATTTGATCTCCGCCGTCAGTCCGCCGCGGCCGCTCCGCAGATACAGATAACCGAAAATCATCCCGCCGAGATGCGCGGCATGCGCGATCGTCGGGGCGCCGCCGCTCGTGGACGACAGGAACGAGATCGCGCCGATGATGATGACGAAGTACTTCGCCGGCACCGGGAAGAGCATGAACATCAGAATCGGGCGGTGCGGGTAATAGAGCGCGAAGGCCAGCAGAATCCCGTAGAGCGCGCCCGACGCGCCGATCGTCACGGCCGCGTACGTCTGGGACGTCGCGGCGAACGGCAACAGCGCCACGATCACGGTCGTGACCGCCGCGCCCACGCCGGTGACGGCGTAGTAGTGGACGAAGAACTTCGTTCCCCACAGCCGCTCCAGCTCGACCCCGAACATCCAGATACCGAGCATGTTGAAGAGGATGTGGAAGATCCCTTCGTGGAGGAACATGTACGTGATCGGCTGCCAGATCCAGAGGCGTTCGATCACCGCCTCGGGAATCAGCCCGAGGTAGTCGATGAGGATGGGGAAGATGATGGTGGCGACAAAGGCGCCGACGTTCGTCCAGATGATCCACGTGACGGCCGGAGTGACGGGTCCGGGGCCGAACGAGTGGCTGAAGGCGGAGGATCGTGCGTAGCGCGTCATGTCCCCGGTTTCAAAAGACGCTATCGTACCACAGCGACGTCAGGGCCCCGCGTCGGGAATAATGACGTCGGCGGGCCGCGCTGCAGTGAACGCCCGAGCGCGCGCGGGAAGCGGCAGCGCGCATGCGGCAGCCAGGAGCGGGACGACCGCCAGCCCCACGAGCGTGTGCTCGATGCCGGCGCGATCCGCGATCAGCCCGACGATGGGAACGCTCAGGCCGCCGGTTCCCCACGCGAAGCCCATCATCAGCGACGACACGGTCGCCGCGCTCACGGGCGCCAGTGACTGCCCGAACGTGACGTTCACGGGAAGCGTCGACTGCAGGAACAACCCGCCGATCGCGAGCACAATCACGAATGGCCCGCCGGTCAGGAACGGCGCGACGAAGAGAAACGGGCACGACGCCACGAGCGACAGCGCAATCACCTTGCGCGCGCCGAATCGATCCGCCGCGGGGCCGCCGAAGAACCCGCCGATGCCGCTGCCGAAGAGGTACAGCGCCACCGCCGCCCCCGCCTCGCCGATGGTGTAACCCCGCCGGGTGAGCATGACGGGCACGAACGTCGCGAACGCCAGCGACGTCAGCGTGCGAAGCACCACGATCAAGTACAGGAGCGCCAGCGGCTTCGCGTACGGACGAAGCGCCGAAAGCCCGCCGTAGGCCGACGGATGGACCGGAATCGGCGGCACCCGCCGCAGGAAGAACGCCACGACCGCGAGCCCGGGAATAGCCAGCACCGGCGTCCACTCGATGCCGACGTGCTGCGCGAAGGGGGCGAACACGAGCGGGCCGAGCGCGAACCCGAGCGTCCCGCCGGTGATGTAGACCGACATCGCGAGCCCACGCCGTTCCCCTCCCAGCCGATGGGCGAGCGCGGCGGCCGGTGGATGAAACGCCGCGGCGCCGAGGCCGCCCGCGACCAGGATGGCCGCGAGCGCCGCCTTCGACGTCGCCAGGCCGATCAGACTGAGCAGCGACACCGAGACGACGGGCCCGATCATCACGAGCGCGCGGGGCCGCCACCGATCCGCCACGTGACCGAAACCCACCTGGGCCACGGACGCCGCGAGCTGAAACAGCATCGTCAGCGTGCCGGCCGCGGCGAGCGTCAGTCCGAGGCGCGGGATCAGGAGCGGCAGCATCGGCGCGTAGATGTTGCTGTAGCCGTCCACCATCACGTGGGCGCCGGCCATGAGGAGAATCGTCGGGTGCAGGCGGAGCCTGGAAGCGATCACTCCCACAGCGGCACACAGAGACCCACGGAAGCGGACCAGCCGGGAACGGCCGTCTGGTTCGTCATGGTGTCGGCTTGAGGCGGCGGACGACCCGCTTCACGGCCTCTTCGAACTCGGCAATTCGAAGGAGCCGCGCCGAGGCGACCAGCACCGCGAGGCCCACCGCAATCGCCGCGGCTACCCGCACGGCCTTCCAGTAGAACGCGCTGCTGGGGATCGCGTGCGTCAGCCAGGCGGACGTGTAGTGGGCGGCGAGGCCCATCAGGATCGACGCGATCACGATCTTGGCCAGCGCAATCGCGAGGCGCCGTCCATCCAGACCATCCAGGCGCCGCTCCAGCAGCCAGAGCAGCGCGAGCGCGTTGAACATCGCAGCAAGCGCGGTGCCCAGCGCAAGACCGCGGAATCCCATCACGCGGACCAGCGTGAGGTTGATGCCCAGGTTTGCCAGCACCGAGAGCACGCTGACGATCACCGGCGTGCGGCTGTCGCGCAGGGAGTAAAAGGTCGGCGAGGCAATCTTCACGGCCGAGTATCCAAGCAGCCCCGGGGCGTAGAACATGAGCGCGGAGGCTGTTGCGGCAGTGTCCGAGGCAGTGAACCGCCCGCGCTCGAGGAGGAGCGCCACAATCGGCTGGGCGAGGGCGATCAGGCCGACGGTGGCGGGCACGTTCAGCATCAGCATCATGCGCAGCGCACCGGAAATCGTCCGGCGCATCGCGGGAGTATCGCCCGCGGTCGCATGCCGCGAGATGTCCGGCAGCGCGGCCGTCGCGATCGACACCCCGAACAGTCCGATCGGCAGATACATGAGGCGGAACGCGTAACTGAGCCAGGAGACCGCCCCTTCCTGCTGGCTCGTGGCGAGGAACGTGTTCACGAACACGTTGATCTGCACCGCCGCCAGCCCGACCGTCCCGGGTCCCATCAGACGCAGGACCTCGCGCAGGTCGGGGTCCGTGAAGTCCAACGTCGCGCGATAACGGAAGCCTTCCCGGCGGAGGAGCGGCCACTGGACGAGCACCTGGCCGAGGCCCCCGAGCAACGTGCCGATGGCGATCGCGGTCACTCCCGGCATTCCCACGCGCCCCATCACGGGCACGAGCGTGAACGCGCACAGGATCGTCGCGACGTTGAACATGGCGGGCGAGAGCGCGGGAATGAAGAACCGGTGCAGCGAGTTGAGCATGCCCATCATCGCGACCGCGACCGCGACCGTCGTCAGAAACGGCAGCATGATGCGCGTGAGACGGGTGGTCAGTTCGAGCTTGCCCGGCACGGTCGCGAACTCGGGCGCGATCGCGTGGGTAATTTGAGGCGCGAAGGCGATGCCGAGAACGACCATCAGGCCGGTGACGATCAGCAGGGCGTTGATGACCAGGTTGCCCAGCCGCCACGCGGCGTCGCGACCCCGCAGGGTCAGCGTCCGCGTGAAGGTCGGCACGAACGCCGCCGACATCGCCCCTTCGGCGAACAGGTCGCGCAGCAGGTTGGGGATCCGGAAGGCGACGTTGAAGGCGTCCATCTCCATCCGGGCCCCGAAGAGTGCGGCGAGCACGGTCTCGCGCGCGACCCCCAGCACCCGGCTGGCCATCGTCGCCACGCCGATGACCCCCGCGGAACGGGCGAGCCTCGAGCTCACCGCGTGAGGACCGATGGGATGGCCGGCGTGATGACCGGCGTGATGACCGGCGTGATGACGCTCATCTGGAGGTCAGCGTACCACACGCGCACTTTACATCTTTTACAAGTCGTCCGATTCCGAACAGTACAAAAAAAGCCCCTGCCTTGCGGCAGGGGCTACTTGGAGGATGGATGAGAGGCCTGTGCGTGCCTTTCAAAACGATTAGACGGCACATGCGTGGAAAAGGTTTGCCGAATTCTCAGGCGCCAAGCTTGCGGCGGACGATGTCGTTGATCGTCCGTCCGTCCGCCCCACGCCCCGCCAGCTTCGGCATGACGGCTTTCATCACGCGCCCCAGATCTTTGGCTGAGGTCGCGCCGGTCTCCCGAATGGCCTCGTCGACAGCGCGTTCGATATCCGCAGGATCGACGGGCGGCGGCAGGTAGGCCTCGAGTATCACGATCTCCGCGTCCTCGCGCGCGGCGAGCTCTTCGCGTCCGCCATTTCGGAATTGTTCCGCGGAGTCCCGCCGCTGTTTGATGAGCGACGCGACCACCTGTTGGGCTTCGGCCTCGTCGAGCGCGTGCCCTTTCTCCACCTCACGGTTCACCAGCGCCGCTTTCGCCATTCGAAGCGGCATCAGGCGCGTCTGATCCTTGGCCCGCATCGCCGTCTTCATGTCTTCGCCGATTTTGTCGATTAATGCCACTGATTACTCCCCGGTAGTGTTCGAACCACCTTACCATCACGATCGGCCCCGGCGGACCGCCTCGTAGATCGCCCAGTACTGGGCCGCCACGGCAGCGGGCCTGAACTCGCGCTCGATCGTCTCCCGGGTTCCCGGGAGTGTCCGGCGTTTGTGCTCCAGGCCGTGCGCGATCGCTGTTGCAAGCGCCACCGGCTGGCTGCCCGGGACGATTGAGACGTCCGGCCCGAAGAGCCCATTCAGCTCGAGGCCGCCTGGGTTGTCGCTGGACACGACAGGCGTTCCGCAGGCCAGCGCCTCGACCGCGACGGTCGGCAATGCCTCAAGCAGCGACGGCAGCACGAAGAGATCCGCTGCGGCGCAGTACCGCGCGACTGTTGCATTTTCCACGAGTCCGGCGAACGTGACGTGTCGCTCAACCGCCGCCGAGCGTGCTGCCGCCTTCAGCTCATCGTGCAGCGGCCCCGTCCCGCAGATCACCAGTCGCGTGTCGGGATGGATCCGGACGACGTCGTTCATCGCCTCGAGCAGGACCCGCTGGCCCGCCAGCGGATGCAGCCGCTTGACGTTCAGCAGCAAGTGACGGCTCGTGATGCCGAGCGCGGCGCGCGCCGCCGCCTGTGCCTGCTCGTCGTGCCACGTGAAGCCGGGGCCGACCGGCGGGTAGACCACGCGCGAGTTGCCGCGGCCCAGGCCGAGCTCGTGCGCGCGCGTCATCAGCCCATTGCTGTAGTAGGTCACGTACGAGGCGGCGCTGTATGCGCGCGTGAACAGATCCGGTCCCACGCGTTTGGGCTCGTAATGCCAGATCTCGGTGCCGTACAACGTCAGCACGACAGGCTTGCCCTGCCGCCGCGCGGACAGAACCGCGATTTCAGCGAGCAGGCCGTTGCTGTGGACGTGCACGACGTCGGCGCGCTCGACGCGCGGCGCGAGCGTCCGGCGGATCCTGAGGGCGTCCACGATCGAGCCGAGACGCAGTGCCCGGTAGAGACCGCCTCTACCCCTGCGCGGAAGCCACGTCACCGGGCCCGGCAGGGAGGCGCTGCCACCCGCGCGGGGAGGATGGGCGACGTACTCGACCTCGTCGCCGTTCTCGTGCGCCCACGTGCCCAGCTGCCACGGCAGCAGCGCATTGGCCGCCTGGTCCGGCGGGAGGTGTGGCGTGACGTGGAGAATGCGCATCAGCCGGAGTACGCGCGGCGGAACTCCGCGAACGTGGCCGGCGCCGCGCCCAGCCCGCGCGTGGCAAACGCGAGGAACCGGTCCAGCCGATCGCAGAACGCGTCGAGCTCCGCCTGCGTGCGGTTGTACGGGCTTCCGCCGACGATGGCCTCGCTCGAATGAAACAGCAGATTGAGCACCGGCTCGTTCGCCTTTGCGAGGTCTCTGGCCAGCGCGATCATGTCATCGAGGGAGGAGTACGACGGGCGCAGCCACCGCATCCGCAGCACCCTCAGCGCGCGGAGGACGCGCTTCGTCGTGTACGGCCGCGGGGCCCGCGCATAGGCATACTGCAGCGCCTTCGGCAGCCGGCGGTTGAGCGCTGACGACACCGGCACTTCGAGCACATCGCTGCAGCCCGGTCTCGTGGCGCTGTCGTAGGCGAGGAAGTACGGCGTGAGCGGCGCCTCCACGAACTCCGGCCCTCCCTTGTGCGACTCGTAGAACAGCGGCGCGACGCTCGACTCGACGAGATAGCCGAGCCGTTCGAGCCCCGCAACATGGTCCGATGAGAACCCGAACCGGCCGGATCGATACGACACGGGACGCTGGCCAACAGCGGCGGTGATGGCGGCGGTCAGCGACTCGAGCTGGCGCTCGAACTGCGTCCGCGGCAGCGACGACGCGTACGGATGCCACCGGACATCGTCCTCAGTGCAGGGGGGCGTTTCCCATGCGTGATGGTGGGCGCCGATCTCGGCATCGCCGCCGGCCAACAGCCCGCCGAGCACGTCAGCCGATCGCGGATCGTTGGCAACCGGATACGTGATGACGTACGTCGGGCGGACCCCATGCCGGGCGAACAGCGCGTGAAGCCGCGGCAACGCGTAGATGTTCTCGAAGGTCTGATTCGCGCGGGCCGTGGCGTCCCACTGGTTGTCCCCCTCGGTGTCGATGCCGACGAGAAGGTTCATCGGTCCTGGTCCGAGTCCCCCAGCGTCACGTGCCAGTCGTCGGTGCTCTCGTAGAATGCGGGCTCGACGTCCACCGCGTTCACTTTCACCACGAACTCCATCGTCGACTTCACCTGGAAGTATCCGGAGCGGCGGAGCATGCGACGGAAACTGACGTGCGTGGAGAACGCGCGGATCTTGTCGGAGTCGGCCTGTCGCGCCTCGCGGTCGACCCACTGCAGCAGCGTGCTGAATGCCGCCTCGTCGTCCGGGTCCGCGAGAAAGTCGACGAGCAGGGTCACGCGGCCACGTGGCTCGTACAAGTGCCGGTAAACGGCATAGCCGATGTCCCTGTCGTCGCGGCGCAGCACGGCGATGCTGTACCGGACGTGCGGCGCGGAGACGTACTTCCAGTTGAGGTACGCCGCGTCCCGCCGGACCGCGAGCCCGAACTTCGGGCCCAGCTCTTCCCACATCTTCGTGAACGTGTCGTCGAATCGCTGGATCATCCGTACTTCCGCGCGCAGGGGCCTCGTGCGCGCGACGATCTTGACGATAGGCAGCGTGAGCGCGGAGACGAGCCGGTTGACCGGCACCGGCCAGTTCGGGCGCCGCAGCGCGCGGCGCGTCAGCGGCTTGACGAGACACGGGACCGGCCCGACGTCCGGCCAGCGCAGTTTCTGAAAGAGGCGATACGACGAGTCCGACAGTCCCAGTCCGAGCGACGCGCCGACGTTCCGGTCCCACGTGCGGAACAGGACCTCTCCGAGCCCCTGGCGCTGGCGCTCCGGCGCGACCATCACATCCATGCCCCACGACCCCTGGACTTCCTGTCCACGGATCGACAGCTTCACCGGCATCGTGGCGTATTGCCCGACGATGGCGGGCCCCTCGCGCGCGATCCAGATCTCGGGCTCGTGTCCGGGGTTGTTGGGGTTGCGGCGGTATTGCCAGTCCCAGCGGAGGCGGCTGGCTTCGGCCGCGTCGTTGCCGAACACGCGCCGGTACAGCGACTCCACCGAGCGCTTGTCGTCCGGCTTGTATCGATCGATCTCCGCCACTTACGCTCCCGCCAGTACGTATTCCATGTTGCTGATGAGCGCGTCCTGCGTCAGCGCGCTGTCGCGCAGCCATCGCGCGACCGGCGCCGGCAGGCGCCGCACCGTCGCCGTCACGTGCAGCTCCTCGCGGACGATGCGCAGCCCGGCGGCGGCTATCTGGCTCCGAAGACGGGCGACGCGGACCTTTTCGAGCAGGTCGTCGTGCTTGACCTCGCCGCGGCGCGCCGCCTTGATGAACGAATTCTCGTTGGCGGGCTCCCTGAGCGCCCACGTCGCGTGGCGCGCGAGCATCCGGAACGTCGCGAACGCGAGGCGCCGGCCGACGATCAGGTGCAGCGGCACCGGCACTTTCAGACGGGGCAGGTGTGCTCCGGCGAACGACAGGTACGGGGCCGTGGACAGATACACGTGCCCGCCCGGCGCGAGGACGCGCGCGCACTCGCGCAGATACAGCGGCGCGTCGGCGACGTGCTCGATGACGGCATGGGAGAGCACGAGGTCGAACCCGCCATCGGGAAAGGGCAGCGCCATGCCGTCAGCGAGCGCAAAGTGCAGGTTGCGCATGCCGCGTTCGCGGCCGAGGCGCACACCGGCATCCTGGAACCGTTCGGCGGGATCGATGCCGACGACGACGGCCGCCTCTTCAGCGAGCGACAGCGGCATGCCGCCCCCGCCGCAGCCGGCGTCGAGGACGCGCCCGCGGACCGTGACGCCCGCGCGCTCGAGAAACGCGATCACCTTGGCGCTGCGGTAATACTCGAACAGCGCGTAGTCGTACTCGGACCGGAACCGCAAGTCCGCGTGCGCCTTGATGGCGCCCTCGTCAATCCTTCGCACGCCCGCCCATCTGTCCTGTCTGCCGCTCTCTGCCGCCGAATTTGTCTATGAGCGCCGCGCGATCGTGCCCCGTGGCGGTTTCCGCCACGTCGAACGTCATGATGATCCTCTGGTCCGGGTAGGCGTCGATCACGTCTCGGATGATCGGGTTGTGCGCCTGCGACTCGTAACCCAGGCTCGGCGCGACGTAAGTCAGAATATATCGCACATCATCGCGCGTCTTCCGGTCCTCGTAGTTGCCGAAGCCCCGACCGACGAAGATCGGCCTGATGCGATTCTCCAGCGCGAGGCCATTGGCGAGCTTGCCGTGGACCATCGTACCCGCCGGCAGCCGCCGGCCGAGCTCGAGCGATGCCTGGTAGTTCTTGTAGGAACGGCCGGCCGCCCACTGAACGAACTGCGCCACCTGGCCCGCTGACACCAGCAGCGCGATTGCGAGGCCGGCCGCCAGCCGCACGTTTGGGCGGGTTTCGTAGAGGAATGCCAGCCGGACGAGCGCGCCCGCGACGACATACGCGGCAAACAACACGAGCGGCATCGCCAGCGCCACCAGCGCGGGAATGAAGAACGCACGCGAGCGCCAGGAACAGACGGTTTGTCATGTAAGAGAGCCGGGCGCTTGAATTATAGTGCTTGCGAGTCCCATCCTTGAGCGCCTTTCCTCCAGGTCCCGCCACCCTTTCGATCGTTGTTCCCACCTACAACGAGCGCGATCGTCTGACCGATCTGGTGGAGGCGATCTTCGCCGCGAACGCGGCAGAAGGCCTCGACGGCGAGCTCGTCATCGTCGACGACAACTCACCCGATGGGACCGGCGTGCTCGCCGAAGATCTGGCCAGGCGCCATCGCATCACGGTGGTGCATCGGTCCGGCAAGCTCGGCCTCGGCACCGCGGTCGTGGAAGGATTTGCCGCGGCCTCGGCGCCGGTCGTCGGCGTGATCGACGCCGACCTGAGCCATCCGCCCGGTATGCTGCCGCGCATGCTTGCCGTGATGCAATCGACCTCAGCCGACCTGGTGATCGGGAGCCGGTACATTCCGGGAGGCGGCACGCGCGGCTGGCCGCTCGGTCGCCTGCTGATGTCACGCTTCGCGTGCGTGATGGCCCGGGGGCTGACGCCCATCCGCGACGCGACGTCCGGCTTCTTCCTCATTCGCCGCGACCTGGCGCAGGAGGTCCGCATCTCCGCCGGGGGCTTCAAAATCTGCCTCGAGCTGCTCGTGCGGGGCCAGCCGGCCACCATCGTCGAAGTGCCGTACGTCTTCGAGGGACGCACGGCAGGCGAAAGCAAGATGAACCTTCAGGAGGCGTTCGGGTACCTGGATCAGCTTCGCGAGCTGTGGAGCTTCGTGCGCAGCCGGCCGAGGCCGCGGCAGATCTACCGGAGGCTGACCCGCGAGGAGCTCGCGTCGCAGCCGCTCCGGACGGGCGGTGACACACCAGCAGCGTGCCGTTGACGGCAAGAAGAAAGAAGAAGAGCGTGCTCGCGAGCAGCGCGAGGATGCCGTAATCGACCGGCGTCAGGTACTGGACGGCTCGCGGATCTTCTGAAGCAACGGTTCAGGGTTTCCGGAACGCCAGGAGATTGAGGAAGCACCATCCGGGCACGGGCAGCAGACGGGAGAGCCAGCGGTGCAGCGGCTGCAGCGCTCTGGGATGGCGGCGGATCCAGCGCGTGAGAACCGGGACGGTCGGAAAGATCCCGCGCCGCGACGTCAGCACGAAGCCCGCGTAGCAGCCCAGCTGGATGTATTCGGCCGCGGGACGGTCGCCAGGGTGCTTGTATTCGGACGCCGTGCGAATCAGGCGGCCCTGCAGCAGGAAATGCACGCGCGACTGCAGGTGCGCCAGGTTGGGTACCGATACCAGGAGCTCCCCGCCGCTGCGCAGCACCCGGAAGAGCTCGGCCAGGGCGCGAGGTTGTTCCTCGAACGGGAGGTGCTCCAGGACGTCGAGGCACAGCGCGCGATCGAAGGTGGCGTCGGCGTACGGCAGCGCCATCAGCGAACCCGTCCGCACGCAATCGGACGCATAGTTCGGATCGATCCCTTCAATCGCCAGCCGGCCGGCGTACTCCTCGACGAGGATCCCCTCACCGCAGCCCGCGTCGAGCACGCGCGCGCCGGCCGCCGCGCCATTCAGCCAGCCGCGCACG
Source organism: uncultured Vicinamibacterales bacterium (assembly GCA_964476725.1). Classification (GTDB taxonomy): domain Bacteria; phylum Acidobacteriota; class Vicinamibacteria; order Vicinamibacterales; family 2-12-FULL-66-21; genus JALZOC01. The sequence continues at coordinate 8,141 of CAYZBZ010000011.1, read as the reverse complement.
GCCTCGAGCTTCGCGATGTAGGTCGGATAGTAGTCCCAGTCGGGATCGGGCACCCGATGGTAATCGCCGCGCTTAGCGTACTCGCCGCGGCGCACCACCGGTGGGCTGGCGGTCATGGTGGTGCTGATTCTACCGTAAGGATCGGCGCGCGGCGCCGAAAGCGCGTGGCGTCTAGAGCGAGTCCTCGTCGCCTCCGCCGGGTCCCCCGGGCGGCCGCAGGATGTGTGGCTGCGGTACGGTCCCATACGGATTCGGCTGGACCTGAGGAGGCGCGGGCAACATGCCGGGCCGTGGCGCCGTCAGGATGGGCTGCGGCTGACCTGGCGCCAACTGCGTCGGGTTCGGCAACGGCTGCCCTGGGAAACCCGGAAGGTTCTGCACGCCAACCGGCTGGTTGTTGGGGACCATGTTCGGGTCGATCGGCTCGTCGTCGTCAGTGGGCATCGGCTGCGGCACGTTGACACGCTGGAACGGCTGGGGAGTAGGCGCGGCCGCCACACCCACGGGCCCGCGACTCGTCGGCAGAATCATGACGCGGTCGAACTGGGAGGCCCCCGCCAGGTTGACCTCGCGCGCCGCGGCGATATACCCGCTGGCGGAGCGCAGGAGCACCTCGAGCACTTCGCGCTCGGGCCGATCCACGAGCTGGAGCGTCAGCGGCGGACCAGTGAGCTTGTCCCCGTTGACGATGGTGGTTTTGCCGATCCGCGCCCACTCCGCGAGAATCTGGCGGAGCGGCACGTCCTGGGCGATGAGCGTGGCGCGGCCGTCGCCGAGCGTCAGCTTCAATTCGCCTGACGCCGCCCACGACGCGGAACCCAGAACGAGGACGACCAGCACGGCGGCGCAGCGAAAGAGCTTCTGCATGGGTTGGCCTCTGCCCGATGGATCCAGTATACGCTCCATTGGACGGTCGCGCGAACTCAAGGGACGGGTTATTAGAAGTCTGAAGTTCGAAGGCTGAAGGTCGAATGCTTTGCCAAGTCTCACACCAGCTTCGTGATCCAGAGCGGGGAGTCTTTGCGTGGAAGGTCGCAGGCCCGGCAGATATCGGGTCCGCCGCTTTCGAGGTGCTCTCGTCTGGCCAACCGGTAGGGCTCGGCGTTCCAGATCTCGCGAATCGACGAGGTGTTCAGGTCTCCGAGGATGGTCCGGCCGTCGAAGTCCGCGCAGCACAGCGATACGCGGCCGTCCCACAGCACCGTAAAGGTCAGCCACGGGCGGTAGCACGGGTAATTCACGTCCGATTCCGTGTTGAGGGTTCCGGCCCAGTTGTGCAGGTCGGTGACGTGAATCTTGTCGGCGATCGCCCGCCAGTGCTCGATGAACGCCTGCTCGTCCGCCGAGTTGTTCTGCCGGACGAACGAGAGGATCAGCTTGGGCCTGCGCGTCCCGCTTTCCGCACGGAGGCGCACGAGGCGCTCTATGTTCGCGATGACCTTGTCGTACTTCAGCCCGATGCGGGTGGACTCGAAGACCTCCTTGCCGGATGCATCGACGCTGATATTGATCGCGTCGAGCCCCGCGTCGATCATGCCAAGGGCCGCCTCCTCGGTGATCAGCGAGCCGTTGCTGATCACGCCGACTTCCTTGACCCCCCGCTCCTTGGCGTAGCGGACCTTCTCGACGAGCCGCTTGTCGATGAACGCTTCGCCGTAGTTGTGCATCCGGACGTGGGTAATGCCGAGCTCGACGCATTCGTCCACGATCTTGCGGAAGAGCTCGACGCTCATGATGCCCTGCCGCCGATGCATGTCGTCGCGCGGGCAGAAGACGCATTTCGCGTTGCAGATGTTCGTGCTCTCGATCTGCACGATCTCCGGCATCAGCGGCGCGCGGTCCCGTCCCGTTGCGAGCAGGAGCCGCCGGATGGGCTTCGCCTGCTTGCGGAGCACGCTCTCTGCCGCCTTGCGGGTGCGCGCCTTGATGTTGAAGGACTGGGACATTCAGGTGCACTACAGCTGACGGAAGTACTCGATCACCCGCGTGAGCGTCTCGTCGAGCTCGACCGTGGGCTCGTACCCCACGAGCGCACGGATGCGCGAGATGTCGGGAACGCGCCGCGGCATGTCTTCGAAGCCGGCTTCGTACGCCTGATCGTAGGGAATGGTCACGATCTCAGAGGCGCTTCCGGTCATCTTCTTGACCTTGGCGGCGAGGTCCCCGATCGTGATTTCGTTGGCGTTGCCGATGTTGAACACCTGGCCGATCGCGCGGGGATCGTTGATCAAGGCCACCATAGCCCTGACGACGTCCCCCACGTACGTGAAGCTGCGCGACTGCGTGCCGTCTCCGAACACCGTGATCGGCTTGCCCGCCAGCGCCTGCCGCACGAAATTCGGGATGACCATGCCGTATTGCCCCGTCTGCCTCGGCCCGACCGTATTGAACAGTCGGACGATGATTACGGGGAGCTTCCGTTCCTTCCAGTACGCCAGCGCCAGGAACTCGTCGATCATCTTGCTGCACGCGTAAGCCCACCGGTGCTTGGTGGTGGCGCCGAGCACGAGGTCGGCGTCCTCGCGGAACGGGACGTCCACGCTCTTGCCGTAGACCTCGGAGGTGGAGGCAATCAGCACGAGCTTCTTCTTCTTGTTCGCATGCTTGAGGACGACTTCCGTGCCGTGCACGTTGGTTTCGATGGTGTGCACGGGCTGCTCGACGATCAGCTTCACGCCGACCGCCGCCGCGAGATGCATCACGATGTCGCAGCGATCGATGAGCTCGGCGAGAACGGGCTCGTTCGTGACGGTGTCGATGGTGTAATGAAACCGCGGATTGGACTTGAGGTGGACGACGTTGTCGATCGACCCGGTCGACAGGTTGTCGAGGATGAAGACCTCGTCGCCGCGATCGAGCAGCGCCTCGGACAGGTGACTTCCGACGAAGCCCGCCCCGCCCGTGATGAGAACACGCATCGATATTCTGTCCTTTCAAACGTTCGTCACAGGCCGCCCGGCGACGGCCCGCGGCCGATCATTGCGGCCAGCACGGTCTCGGCCGCCCGCGCGGCCGCTTGACCGTCCGATGCCATGCCGAAGCGCGACAGATACGCGATCCGGTCGCGTTCGAGCTGCAGGCGGAATCCCTCATCATACAGGATTCGGTGGAGCGCCGGACCGATCCCCCCCTGCGAGGGGGTGCCCGCCATGATGCCCGCGTCGACGAATGGAGACAGGTTGTTCGGCAGTCCGATGACCAGCGCCGGCACGCCGAGCACGGCGGCGTCGATCGCGACGGTCGAGTTCATCGTGACGACCGCGCGGCTCGCCCTCAGAAGCGGCGCCAGCGGCGCCGACGCCGGCAACACGCGGATGTTCTCACGGCCTGCGGCGACCGCCGCGTACACGTCTGGCGTTTCGGCCGGGTGTGTCTTGATCGCGAGCTGCACGTCGGGCATCGCCGCGACCGCCTCCGCCAGCGCCGGCAGCACGCGGCGCACCTCGCGATGCTTTGCGACCAGAAGCACGAGCGACCGCGAGCCGGCGCCGGCCGAGGCGCGGGCGGCGGCGATGTCGTCCGCGCTCAGCGATCGTGCGGCGCTGACGAGGGCATCGAGCCGGGGGCTGCCCGTCACCGCGAGTGACTCGGGCGGAAAGCGTCCGGCCTGCTCCAGGTGGCGCCGCGCGTACTCGTCGAAGAGCAGCGTCAGCGTGGGACGAGGGAATCCCGCGTCCGCGGGATGATCGCGGTCGGGCGCCATCTCGTCCGGCTCGTGCAGGTAATTGAGCCAATGTCGGTAGATGAAGCCGTGCTGCAGCCCGATCGACGGAATCCCGCGCCGGCGGCACTCGAGCATCAGCGCGCGACCCCACCCGCCGGCTTCGGCGTAGGTCAGCGCCACAGCAGGTTGCAGCGCGTCGAGCGCCGCGGCCGCTTCGTCCATGGCGCGCGCCGACCACGTCCACTGCAGCAGCGCAATCCCTGCCAGCTCCTCGCGCACCACAGGCCAGCAGTCGCACCCCTCGATCACCGCATGCGCCCGCAGATCGACGCTGCGCCACAGCGCGCGACAGAGCGCGTGGCGCTCGCGCCAGATGCGTGCCGAGTCTCGCAGCGCGGCGGCTGGTGCCAGCGCCTCGATGGGGATGACGAACGACGCGGTGTCGCGGCGGCGCAACGGGTGCCACCACCGCCTGGCGGCGTAGTTCGCCTGCGGTCCGACGCCCACGTATTTCACGCTGCCGCCGAGCCGTCCTTCGAGCGCTTCGAGGACCTGCCCGATGTAGGACTCGGCGTTTCCATTTGCGGCGCCGCTCCGCCAGAACGCACGATGGACGAACGCCGCCACGGACGTCGGAACCGCGTTCGCCGGAACGCGGCGGGTTCGGAGCCGCGACGCACGCGCGGCGAGCGTCAACGCCATGGCTCGGAGATCCAGACGGGCCAGTCGCAGCCACCCTGGTCCGAAGCCGGCAGCTCCGCGGTAGCGGATCTTCCGGGCGCGCGCGATCTGCGGGGCGACGCCGCGCAGCACGCGGTTCGCCGTTGCGACGCGGATCTCGAGCGGGCGCTCCCGGGCGATCGCTTCCTGCAACGCGGCCAGCGTGCGGAACAGCTCGAGGATCGCCTGCTGCTTGTGGAGGTACAGCTCCGCAAACCACCAAAGCGAATCGCCGCGCAGCGTGAACCGCCGGCGGAGCGGCCGCCCGTCCACGCTCGCGTGACGCAGTCGCTTGATCCAGGCATGCGCCGCCGCGGTCGCGCGCTCCTCCGCCGCGGCATCGAGATACTCGTCGAGTCGGATCCGCCGCGGCCCGGTCCCGCTATCGACGATGAGGACGTCGTCGGTCATGCGGTGGACGTGCGGGCGGAATGTCTCGAGCCCGCAAGCACGGACATCGCGGCCGTGAAGGCGCTGTCGGCGCTGACCAACGCGAGGCAGTCCGGAGTGTGGCCGACGCAGCGGGCCGGAGGAAGCCGGATCCGGTTGCACGGACTGCAGGGGAGATCCACGCGGACGACACGATCGTGGGGTCCGCGTGGCGCATAGCGGGCGGGCTCCGAAGGCCCGAAGACGGCGACGACCGGCGTGCCGACGGCAACCGCCAGATGCATCGGCCCCGTGTCTCCCGTAATCAGCAGATCCACGCGTTCGAGAATGGCCGCCACCGTCAGCAGATCGAGATCCCCTGCGACATCGATGACGCTGGCGGCCGGAAGGGCGCGCTTCACGCGATCGACCAGCGGTCGATCGCCCGTCGATCCCGTAAGGACGATCGTCGCGTTGGACGCGGCGATGAGCCGGCGCGCGACGTCCGCGAACCGATCGGGCTCCCATTGCTTGATCGCGCGGCCGCCGCTGACATGGACCACCGCGAGCGGGCCGCGTATGGCCGGCAGCAGACGGGCCGCGCGGGCGTGCGCCTCCGGCGGCACGACGAGGATCCGCCCGGTCTCCGAAGACGGGCTGCCGCCAAACACCGTGGCGACAAGTCGTCTCGCGTTGTCGGTCGTGTGCGCCCGGGTGTCATAGTCGAGCGCGACGTCCAGGAGGGCCCCCCCGCCGCCGCTTCGATACCCCACAGTCCATGCCGCGCCGGACGCGGCAAGGAGCAGGTTGCTGCGAATGTCGGGCTCGAAGTTGATGGCCAGATCGTACTGCGCTCGCCGCTGCTGCCGGGCCGCGCGGACAAGCGACGGGAGGCCGAGCCCGCCGCCGTCGCGTGCGAGCCATGCCGCGTCGAGCGTCGCGACGCGGGTCACGGGCGCCATCGCTCCGGCGAGATCGGCATTCCAGCTCCCGACGACCAGATCGATCTCCGCCGCGGGAGCCAGCGCTCGCACGTCGGCGATCGCGGGGAGCGCCATGAGCAGGTCGCCGATACGCTCGAGCCGAAGGAGGAGGATGCGGCGGGGCTCGAGGGGCTGGCGGCGCCGCCTGAGCGGACGGGTCGCGGCCGCGGCCACCGACAGCACGCGATCCGCCGCGCTGACGAGCGCGCGCTCGCGACGATCGCCGATGTGCAGCCGGGACATTGAGGCTGCCCCTATCTTACCGCCACGCGATCGACCATCACCCCAAGGTCGCGGTCGTCGGGGCTGCCGAGCACACGGTGCGGATTCCACAGTGACGTGACGAGTTTGAGCTCGACCGGATCGCCGGAGGCCGCGGCGCGCGCGGCCAGGTCCGGCGGGATGGTCAGAGGGTGCGGCGAGAACTGCGGGCCCGCCCGCACGACTCCAAGCAGCTGGCCGTGGAGATACACGCTGACGTCTGCGGGTGTGACCCTGGGCGGCCGCCCGCCGTCGTTCAGCCAGAGCGTCACCTCGCTGCTCGACGGGTGGATGATCGTCACGGATACGTACGACGTCGCATGCGTCCACCGGAAGGTCCGCCCGCCACTCTGCTCTTTCGCGTGAAAGCGGAGCACGTGCAGGTCATCGCGCACCCCGACGTCGAGGTCGAACCACAGCCCCTCGCGCGGCTCAGGGGGCGTGAACGCGTAGAGCCCGAAGTCGAATTCCTTCTGCCGCACGAACCGTGGGAGGCCGCTCTGGCGGGTCTCGTACTCGGGCACCTGGAAGCGCTCGCTTGCCAGGGACTTGACGCCGTAGCGATAGGACAGCAGATCCGTGCCTCCCCCCCCAAGAAAGAGCACTCGGCGATGGCGGCTCTTCGCCCACTCGAGAAACGCCGCGAACGCCGCCTTGTCCGGCCTCGCCGGGCTCAGCTCGAGCACGTTGCGCGCGTAGATGTAGGCGAGCGGAAGCGCCATCACGTGAATGTCGCCGCCGGCGTCGCGTCCCTCGACGATGACCAGATCGTTCTGGCCGACCATCCCTGCGAGCTGCTCGAGCCTCGGAATGAGCCCGGCATACTCCACGTGTCGCACGATTGGCGCGCTCACCCGCACGTAGTGGAGCGCCAGCAGCGCCACGAACACGACGCCGATGAGCGACCGCGCCGCCCGTGCGCCACGTCGCTCGCCCCGCGTGCCGCTCAGCGCCGCCGCCGAGGCGAACAGGAGCGCGCCCGGAAGGATGACCGGAAGAAAACGCCGGGCCATCCAGAAGTGCTCGGGGACGATGCGGATTTTGTAGAAGAGAAAGCAGGAGAAGATCGCGACCGTCGCGATGAGCGCCGGGTCGCGCCAGAACGAGCGCCGCGCCACGAGCGCGAAGCCCATGAGCGCGGCCAGGAGCGCGGGCAGCGTCAGGTAGAGATTCGTGAAGGTCCGCAGCGCGTACGCGTCGTACGTCGTGAGCTTGCCCCCCGGCTCCCGCAGGAACAATGCGTAAAGCGCGAGCAGCCAGATCGCCACCGTCACGGACGTCGGGGTCCAGCGTGCCACTCCACCGGCGATCGCAGGGACGCGGGGAGCCCACAGGATCGCCGCCACTGCCGCGGCCCCCACGGCCGCGAGCACCACGTACTCCCACCACGGCAGGTTGCTGAGAAACACGATCGGCAGATGCGCGTACCATCGCATCGGGCCGAGCAGATAGATCGCGGCGAGTCCCGCAATGGCGGCGAAGATGGCGGCGAACGTCACGCGGGGGCGCTGGCCGTTCAGCGCCGCGAGCACCAGCCCCGCAAACAGCCCGGCTATCCCGAGCACGGTATCGAAACGAAGGAACAGCAGCAGGCCGAGCAGCGCCGCCGCCACCGGGGCAAAGAACCGATCTCCGTCGTAGTGCGCGCGCGCGTTCGCGAGCAGCGCCGCGAACAGCAGCGCCTGCATCACGACCTCGGCGTTCGGATAGCGCGCAAACCACACCTGGATGACGTGCAGCCCGAGGAGGGCGGCGGCCGCCGCGGCGGCCGTCCGTCCGATGAGCCGCGCTCCGGCGAAATAGACGGCGACGAGACCGAGAATCGCCCACGCGCCGACGGTCCGGCGCGCTCCCGTCAGGCCGTCGAGACCGTAGCCGATCGCGATCGACGCAGGGAAGAGGTGAGGAAACTGTCCGACGACTGTCCCGGCGGAAGGATCCTTGATGAAGAACCCCATGAATCGGAGGCCGTAGTATTCCGGCCGCTCGTGCGAAGGAAAGAACAGGTCGCGCGCAAACGGCGGCACGGACGCGACCACCGGATCACGCACGACGAACGCCCCCTGCTGCGCGATCTGGATCCCTTCGCTCATGTAGGTGCCGGGGTCCTTGCCGCCGATGATGTACTCCGACGGAGGAAAGAA
>CAYZBZ010000010.1:0-34576 GCA_964476725.1 uncultured Vicinamibacterales bacterium | reverse complement strand
GACGCGTCAACCCGCCCACCACGCGCCCGCGGCGCCGCGCGGCGCGCGATCGCCCGGATTTCGGTGCGCAGCTGCTGATAGTCCGCTGACCGCATCTGGCGAAACCGTTTGACCATTTCCGCCTCCGCTCCAGAATCGAGTGGCCTTCCCACGAAGAGGCCGGCCGTGCCGCCCAGACCGACGATCTCGGCCCGCAGCCATTCGAAATCCTCCAGGGCCTGAGGAGAGTGCGGCAGCACGTACGCTGAACCGCGCAGGGCGACCGCGCCCAACTGCTGCAGGCGCCGCCAGACCCTGACCCGTGCCTTGGCGGCTCCGGCAGGCAGTTGATGCAGCAGGAGCAGCCACGCCATGTCCCGCTTCTCGACGTCGGCATTCATAGAACTGCTCCGTATGTGTTATACGTATAACGTACCATGCTTCACCTATTACACGCAAGTCTTCTCGCCGCCGCCGCCGTCGCCGCCACCGGCCAACCCGCCGGATCGTCCGTTGTCATTCCGACCGTCTCCAGACCTCCGCTCCTCGACGACTATCGTGAGGGTACGCCGCCCCAGGGTGAACTAGTCATCGACCACTTTCTCCAGCGCGACCCTAACGACGGCGAGCCCGCGTCCGAACGGACCACGGCGTATCTGTCGCGCGATCGGCGTGCCCTGTACGTCGCGTTCCGCTGCTGGGACCGGCGGCCGGATGCGATCCGCGCGCACCTGAGCCAACGCGATCAAATCCAGCAGGACGATCAAGTCATGGTCCTGCTCGACACGTTCCACGACCGGCAGCGGGCGTACCTCTTCTCGGTCAACGCGCTCGGCATCCAGGCCGACGCCAGCTTGAGCGAAGGGCGCGAGGATGACTATAGCTTCGACGCGGTGTGGGAGTCCGTCGGCGCGCGGACGCCAAATGGATTTGTTGTGCTGATGACGATTCCGTTCAAGAGCCTAAGGACCGACAACAGCCTCACCGCGTGGGGCCTCGCGCTCGCGCGCGCGCTGCCCCGGAGAAGCGAGCAGGCGTTCTGGCCCTACATCACGCGGCGTGTCGAAGGCACGACGCAGCAGTTTGCCGACGTCGCGTGGCCCGATCCGCCAGGGGCGAGCAGCCGGCTGCAGCTGATTCCCTACGCGGCGGCCACCGGCGCCAGCTACCTCGATGCGAGTCGGGCGATGACGGCGAACAGGACGGAAGCCCGCGTCGGTCTCGACACCAAGGCGATCCTCCGCCAGGCGGTCACGCTGGACGTGGCCATCAACCCGGACTTCAGCCAAGTGGAGTCGGATCAGCCGCAGGTCAGCATCAACCAGCGGTTCGAGCTGTTCTACCCGGAGAAGCGCCCGTTCTTCTTGGACAACGCCTCCTTGTTCCGTCTGAGCGCCGTTCCTCCTACGCGCAACCTGACGGACATGCTGTTCTTCTCACGCCGCATTCAAGATCCAGACTTGGGTGTTCGTCTCACCGGCAAGTTTGGTCCCTGGGCGGTGGGCGGGCTCGTCGCCCGAGATCGCGGACCGGCCGCTGGAGGCGCTGCGACGTCTGGTGCCCGCGCGTCAGCCATTGTTGGACGGGTGGTGCGGGAGCTCGGACATCAGTCCAGCGTCGGCGTGTTTGCCACGTCGCGGCATACGAACGTCGACGGGAGTGATTTGCTAGCGCTCGACGGTCGATGGAAGATGGGACGGAACCTGGTCGCCGTCGGCCAGACCGTGTGGAGCTGGACGACGTCCGCGCAGCAGGCGTCTGGCGCGCGGGGCACAGCCACGAACGCGGCGCTCATGTACACCGGACGGAAGGTGTTCGCGACGGTCTTCTACAGCGACCGCAATCCGGCATTCCGGGCGGCACTCGAGTTCGTGCCGCGTGTCGACTTCCGGCAGATCGAGCACTACGGCGAGTATCGCTGGAGACCTCGCCGTGGTCCTGTGGTCGCCGTCGGCCCCAATTCGTACGTGCGGCTCAACTGGGCCTACGCCGGAGGTCTACAGGAGTGGATTGTGCGCTTCCCTTTTCAGGTGGACTTGAAGGGTCGCACGAGTGTGTTCGTCCGGCGCGTGGAGCAACGGGAGCGCGTGGCCGGCGTCGACCTGCGCGAGCGCTTTCAGACGATCAACGTCACCACGGAGTGGGTGAAGTGGCTCGCGATCAATGAGAGCGTCGAGTGGGGCGCGACGCCAAACTATGTCCCGCCATCCGGGCACGATCCGTACGTCGCGCGGTCGACGAACGCGTCGCTGGGCCTGACCATCCGACCCGCGCCGCGTCTCCGCATTGAACCGAGCTATCTCCTCAGTCGTCTTACGCACACGGGGCAGACGGGCCTGGAGCCCGGCACGGTCTTTACGAACCATATCGCGCGCAGTCGTGTGCAGTACCAGTTCACGCGCGCCGTATCCGGCCGGGCCATCGTGGACTACAGCGCCATTCTCCCGAACGAGGAACGGGTACGCCTGGTGCGGGACAAGCGCCTGGGGCTGGATGCGCTGTTGACCGTGCAGACCGGACCGGGGACGGCGCTCTTTGTCGGCTATACGGCCGGATTTCAAAACGTGCGCGCGCCAGGCGACGGCGCGGCGCTCGAGCGGATCCGCAATCCAACCGAGCCGATCGGACGGCAGCTCTTCGTCAAGCTCAGTTACTTGTGGCGTATGTAATCGAGGCGCGACAGGCCAGATGCGCGCCCGGATACGGCGGCTACGCGGCACACCTGACCCTACGACAGTCGCATGGCGTCCCTAGCAGTGACTCGTTGGCCTTGGCGGAAATCACGGCGGGGATCAGGATCGGTGAGCTTCCGGGCCGCCCCTCCCAAGACGCAGTTGTTGCACGATTCACCGAACGCCCCGACATGGTGGGAGTTGATCGGGGTCCACCTTAACGATAGCTGGAGAAGCCCATGACTCTCGGCCAAGCACTCCTGACGTTCACGATCGCTGCGGGACTCCTGACAATCACGCCAGGATTGGATACCGCGCTCGTGCTACGAACCGCTGCCGTTGAAGGCCGCAACAGAGCCATGTGGGCCGGCGCCGGGATCTGTACGGCCTGTCTCATGTGGGGACTCGCCGCGGCACTCGGGTTGGGCGCGCTGTTGAATGCGTCGCGAACTGCGTACCAGATTCTGCGGCTAGCAGGTGCCTGCTACCTCATGGTTCTCGGCTGCCGCTTGGTCTTTCGAGCCGGACATGGTGGGGCGCAGCTCGAAACGGACCGATCGCCATCTGCACGAGCGAACTCACGGGAGCACGTGTGCCGTTGGTTTGCGCGCGGTTTCCTGACCAATATCCTCAATCCCAAGGTGGGCCTGTTCTACATGGTGTTTCTGCCTCAGTTCGTTCCACGCAGTGTTCCGGTCACGCTGTTTACAATCGGCTTGGCTGCGATCCACGCGACAGAGGGCATTCTCTGGTTCATGCTCCTGACGTCAGCCACAGAGTATTTCGCAGCAGGATTGCGGCGCCCGAACGTCGTCAAGACCATCGATCGGTTGACGGGCACGATGCTCATCGGGTTTGGTACTAAGCTCGCCATCGAAACGCGTCGCTAACCAGCACGAACGATTCGTTGAACCGGAGCGTTACGTCATTGGCTCGCTACATGACGACTACTCAGGACCGATCGACCCGAAACGCGTCGAGGAATTCCGCTTGCCCCTCGTGTGCGACCTGTCCTGGCTTATGATGAACCCGGATCTTGGCGTAGCTGACCGTGATCGATAGCGGCACCAGATTCAGGTGTGCGCGAGTTGACCTCGCCCCTCAGTGCAGGCGGGATGGGGGAGTATATCGCGCGCGGGATACCCGCTTTCGTGGTCACGTGACCAGCCTCTTCTTTTTTGCCAGCGCGAGGGCGCCCTTGGCGCGCGCAGTCGAGGCGGGACGCGGACGAGCGGGAGCGCTGCCTCTGAACAACGGATCGTTTGGTGCGCACGAAGCGACCGGGCTCGTTTCAGATGGAGGGACCGCATGAATATCCTGCTCTGGGTGCTCCAGGTGTTGCTCGCGCTGGCGTTCTTCGCCCACGGGTGCCTGTTTCTCTTTCCACCGGCGGCAATGGTCGACCAGTTGAACGCGTCACTCCCGCGCTGGTTTCAGCTCTTTCTCGGCGTCGCCGAAATACTGGCGGCAGTGGGACTGACGCTTCCGGGTTTCGCGCGCATTCAGCCGTGGCTCGTCTCCTGTGCGGCGGCTGGCATCATGATCGTGATGATTTGTGCCACGATTTTTCATGTGGCGCGTGGTGAAGTGAGTTCGGCCGTCACCACAGTGGTGCTGCTGGCGATGGCAACGTTCGTCGCGTATATGCGCTGGCGGGTCGCTCCAATCCAGCCTCGACGCGTTACGTAGGAATGTGTCGATCGGCCCGGGTCGTCGGGAAGGAGCTTCCTCATGATCGCACAAGGGCGTACCCTCAAGTTACTTCGGCTAACTGGAATCGTCGGAATCATCACCGGAATCGCCATGAGCATCGCGGATATTTCGCTGCTGTACTCCTCGGCGGGCGGCTACGAATCGGATGCCGTGCTGCTCACGATTCCAATGTGGCGGCTGCTGCTGGGCCATTACCTGGGCGTGCTGATGCTGCCTTTCTACCTGATCGCCATCTGGCACCTCTACGAGGGGATCAAACCCGGCGGGGCATGGCTCTCCATTCCAGTCGCGGCGCTACTGGGCTATGTGGCGGCGGCAGGTGGGGCCTTTCATGGCAGCATTGCCGGCCTCGCGCTGATCGTCCAGGCGGGGGTCGGCGCATCGCCTGAAACGCAGACTGTGCTGACTCATCTTTTAGCGAATGCGCACCAGTTCGTCGAGCCACTTCAGGCAGTCGTCTTCCTGGCGGGATTCGTGGGCAGTATGTGGCTTGGCGCAGCGATTCTCAGCGGGCACACAGCGTATCCGCGCTGGTTCCTGCTTGCCAACCCGGTGCTTGTCCACGCGGTTTTATTCGCCTTCTACTTTCTCACCCCCAACCCGGTCAGCACGCTGCTGCTGCCCGCCACAGCCAGTTTGAGTCTACTGATCCTGTTCGGCTTCTCTACGGCGCTGCTGTGGAATGGGGGCCGCGAACCTCAGCCGGGCGGGCAGACGGCGTTCGCCGCCGCAGCCGGGGGTTGAATCTGCAATTTTCAGACGATAGGCCTGATTTAACGCTACTCGCGAGTCATGCGGCGTGGTCCCGCACTGCCAGCTCACCTCTACTGCTCTTGCCCGACTCGTCGCGCAGCGGAAGAATCGGGCAGATGTGTGGTCATCGGGCCCTATTGTGGCGTCCTCAAGAAAGGGCCGGTCCTGAGTGACGCCGCAGTGTTGACGAACGTCCAGCGGGAGCAGAGCCTCACCGGCCGAGACCCCGCGGCACGCCCTGCACTAGACAGCCCAACCGCCGCGGTGAATAGCTTGACATGTTCCATCCATATATATATTGTCTCGATATATGTCACAGAAGAGTGTGGATCCGCGGATGCTTCAGAAGGGAAGTGCCGAGATGCTGGTGCTCGCCCTTCTCGAGGAGCGGGCGCGCCATGGCTACGAGATAGCACTGCTCATCGAGCAGCGCTCCAACGGCGAGATCCAAGTTCGTGTGCCCTCGCTGTACCCGCTCCTGTATCGGCTCGAGAGCCGGGGCCTCGTGGTCGGCCGCTGGGTCGAGAAGTCTGGCGAGCGCCGCCGCCGCTTCTACACCTTAACCGCAGCGGGCCGAAAGGCGCTCGCAGCACAGCGGCGTGGGTGGCGGAAGATGTTCGAAGCGCTCGACAAGGTGGCCCAGTTCCGGCACGCGTGAGCTCGCCATGCCCAACGACTGGTATGCCTTCGTCCGCGCGCGTCTTCCGGCGCTCCGGTGCCCCCCCGCGTGCGAGGCCGAGATCGTCGAGGAGATCGCCATCCAGCTCGAAAGCGTCTATCGCGCGGCGCGTGCCGGCGGCGCGTCCGAGAACGAGGCGTATGCGCGGGTCGTGGACGAAGTGCCGGACTGGCCAGAGCTTGCCGCGGCGCTCGTTGCCTCGAAGTATCCACGCACCGCCGCAGCACGACAGATGACAGACGCTCACGTCGCATCCTTCGTTGCACGCCAGCCATTCGCCCCATCTGTGACGACCGTGATTAGGGAACTCACGTACGCGGCGCGCGCGCTCGCCGCCAGCCCCGTGTTCGCCTTCGCCGTCACGGTGACGCTCGCGCTCGGCATTGGTGCGACGACGGCCGTCTTCTCGCTGGTGAATGCGGTCCTGCTCGCGCCGCTACCGTTCCGCGATACCTCACGTCTGGCCGTTGTGCAGCAGATTGTGCCTGAGATTGCCGAGCGCTATCCCGTGCTCGGCGCGAACCCGCGCTCGATTCAGGCGTGGACGAATGCCTGCCGCACCACGTGCGAGAAGTTCGCCGTGCTGGCGGGCACGACCGGTACGCTCACCGGCGCGGGAGAACCCGAAGGCCTCGTCGGTGCGCGCGTCTCACCGAATTTCTTCGCCGTCCTCGGGCTGCCCCTGCTGGTGGGACGGGAATTCACACAGACCGAGGACCAGCCAGGCGCGGACGCCGTCGTGGTCCTCAGCCACATGCTATGGAGCCGCCGCTTTGGCAGTGATCGAAGCGTTGTGGGTCGGATGATCGACCTCGATGGCAAGCGTACGCAGGTGGTAGGAGTGCTCGCCGCCTCCGTCGGGCTCGGGCGCCTCGAAGACCTGTCTGAAGTTCGTTTCCAGACCGGCGTCCCAGAGTTCTTCAGGCCATTGGCCTGGACGCAGGAGTTGCTCCGCTCGCCCGGCGAGTACGACAACACGGCGATCGTCCGTATGACAGGCACAGCAACGCCGACGCAAGTGGCGGCCGAGCTCGACGCTATAACCGAAGCGGAATTCCGCGCGGCGCCCGTTCACCCCAGGACGCGAGTGCGGCCGATGCGCGATCAGATACTGGGACCATGGCGCCGGCCCCTGGTTCTCCTGCTTGCCTCGGTCCTTGCGGCACTGGCGATTGGCTGCGTCAATGTGGCGAACCTCCTCGGCGGACGCTGGATCGGGCGCCGCCGCGAACTCGCCATCCGGAGCGCCATGGGAGCGGATGGCGGCGACCTGCTGCGCCTTGTGGCGTCGGAAACCTTTCTGCTCGCCGCGGCGGGCGGCGCGGCTGGTCTGCTGGTCGCTTGGACCGGTCTGCGAACACTGATTCATCTGGCGCCCCCCGGCATTCCGCGGCTGGAATCGGTACGTCTCGATGCGGCAGGCTTCGGGTTCGCAGTAGTCACGGCGCTGTGCTGCGGGATCGTATGCTCGCTGCTGCCCGCACGGCAGGTATTGCGCGGCGAGACCGGCGAAACGCTGAAAGCCGGCGCGCATACGACAACGGGAGGACCGGGTGCTGCGGCCGTCCGCGGCTCGCTGGTCGGCGCCGAGATCGCGCTCACGTCGGCGCTGCTCGTGCTCGGCGGACTGCTCGTGCTGAGCCTGCATAACGTGCTCCGCGTCGATCCGGGCTTTCAAACGGCGCGCGTGCTTGCGGTCGACCTGAAGTTACCGCAGGCGCGTTATCCCGAATCGGCCAGCCGCGCGCGATTCTTCGAGGCGCTGCTGCTACGCGTGCAGTCCGCGCCAGGTGTTGAAGCCGCGGGCATTATTCGGGTGTTGCCACTCGAAGGCGAAACAACCGTCGACACCGTGGCGGCCGTCGGGGATACCCGGCCCATCGTGGAACTCCAGGTGGCGAATCACCTCCAGGTGAGTCCGGGATACTTCCGCGCGCTCGGTCTACCGCTCGTTGCGGGGCGCTGGCTCACAGCCGACGACTACGGCCGCAACGTGGCGCTTGTCAGCGAACGCACAGCCCGCCTCGTGTGGCCGAATCAGAATCCGCTCGGCCAGCGATTTACGCGCAGCAACCGGAACCGTGACTGGGAGGTGGTAGGCCTCGTGGCCGACGCGCGACTGCGCGGCCTCGACCAGCAGGCCGGCCTCGCGACGTACGTGCCCTACTGGACTGGCACGGCGAGCGACTTCTCGCTGGCGGTGAGAACGTACGGCGAGCCAGAAACGGCGTTTGGCGCGGTCCGACATGCCGTTGCCGCGCTCGATCCCCAGATGCCGTTGCAACGGGTGCGGACGATGGAGGCGGTGCTCGAGAGCACCCTCGCCACGAGGCGTTTTCAAATGCGAATGATGCTGGCCTTTGCCGGCGCCGGTCTGCTACTCGCGTGTCTCGGGGTCTACTCGGTCGTCTCCGCCGGAGTCGAAGGCAGAACCCGCGAGTTCGCGGTGCGCCTCGCGCTTGGTGCCACGTCGACAAACATCGTGCGCGCGGTGCTCAGCGACGCGCTCCGGCCTCTGGTCGCAGGCTTGGTGCTCGGTGTCGCGCTAGGCATGGGGGCAGCCGCAACACTGGCATCGCTGCTCTTCGAAGTGGCTCCATACGAGCCGGTCGTGATCCTGGGGACCGTCACGGTGATCCTGGGAATGGGCCTGGCGGCCTGTCTCGCGCCAGCCACGCGCGCGACGCGCACCGATCCCATGATGGTGCTGCGCCAGACCTGAAGAAAGATGCATGTCCCCCCGGAGAACCTCACCAACGCCTCCGAGACGGCCGGCACTCTAGCCAATAGGAAGGACCCTCCGAGAAAGCCCCGCCGTACGGTTGCAGCGGCGGCGCTTCGCTCGTCCCTTGGCGACCAGGGAGGAGTAATTAGGCTCGCCGCTATGGGATCCATCAGTTTGCCATCACTTACTCAGCGACACGCGCCGGCACAGCTCGTCGAAGGAATTCTGGAGGAAGACGACGTCGTGTTCCGGCTTGTATACGTGGACCGCATGAGGGGAAAGCCAGAAGGACCAGGGATGAAATCTACTTCCTTCGAAGCGGATGCTGACGAAAGAACGCCCACATCAGACTCGTCGCGTCGATGCTCTGGCTCGTGGGCCCGACAAGCCATTCCGGCATCGGCTGGCCGCCGGGCCAAGTATGGCCCCCTCCTTTGATCGTGTAAAACACCACGCTCGCATCGTCCGCGCAGTCCGTGTATTCGAGACGCGTGACGTCGGACGCGGCGGCTGATTCGACCGGCGTCGGCGCGCACCGGTTTCTTCGCGCCCAGTTCGCCGTCCACTCCGGGATGCTCGGAAACGGCTTGGGCGCGAGCCATACCTTCGCGCCGGTGTACGGAGTGAATCGATCGGCGGTCCCATGGAACGCGATCATCGGCGCGGGGCGGGAGTCGGGGCACCAATCCAGTGGCAGCGTCACCGCAGCCGCTACCGGTCCGAACGCAGCGATGCGATGGGACAACGTGCACGACAGCGCGAACGTCATGCCGCCGCCGTTCGACAGGCCGTTGGCGTAGATCCGTGCCGAGTCGATGTTGTGGGACGTCTCGAGTTTGTCTATCAACTCCGAGATGAAGACGACATCCGGCATGCGCGAGGGCGTCTGCCTCCCTCTCATGGACCATGTCTTCGGCCCGCCGCCCTCTCCCGCCGGGTAGACGACGATGAAGCCGTTCGCGTCGGCGGCCTTGTTCCACTGGCTGAGGTTCATCTGAAAGGACGGCCAGTTCTTGGCACCGTGCATGCTGATGACGAGCGGCGTGGGCTTGCTGCGGTCATAGCTCTTGGGAACGTAGAGGATGTATTCGCGCGTCTGGCCTGCCGACGTCACGATCGTCCCGCTCGTCCGATTCACCGAGTAGAACGACGCGGCATTGACGAGGACGAGGAGTGGCGGCACACAGATGCAGCCCAACACGGCGCCGATGACGATTGGGCTTCTCTCCGTGGGGGGAGTCATCGATGCCGACTCCACGCCAGCGCCAGCGGCGACGCGGACACGCGCGCCAGCGGAACGGACAGAATCGCGATCGCCCCGAGGAAATAGCGCGGAATGAGCGGCGACGCGGCGAACCACTCGAGCACACCGTAGAGCGTGGCGACCGTCACGAGCCAGCACCCCGCGCCGGTCATGAGCGCGCGATCGCTCAGCAGACGACTGTCATGCAGCCGGATGGCGACCCAGGCGCCCGCGATCAGTTTCAGGCAGACGAGAGCGACGAGGATCCACGGCAACCCGTTCCAGATCACAGACTGCACGTTCTGGTCCCTGATGATCCCATCGGCGAGCGGTCCGAGCGCGACGACGGCCACCAGCGCCAGCAGCACGCTCGATTTGATCAACCAGTCGCGGCCGGTCAGTCCGATGCACAGGCTCTGCACGAGATGCTTCCACGTCGAGGCGATGAGCGCCGCGAACACCAACAGCACGACGGCAATCCCGCGGAGCGTCCCCGTGACTTCGATGCCGGCGCGCGCACGTTCGACGACGACCGGCATCCTGCTCGACAGCATGAGTGCAATGAAACTGAAAAGGACGACCAGCAGCCACGCGGCGAGCGTGCTCCAGATCGTCATCTTCACCTTCGCGGCGATCAGCTCCGCGCTGGTCAGCGGCCGCGTTGCCATGAACGCCGTCGACGTGCTGAGCGCCGGAGCGGCGAAGCAGGCCATGAACGGCGGCGTGATCAGCGCGACGAACAGTATCAAGAACACGATGGGCGCCGTGTCGTTGCCGGGGATGAACAACAACAAGAGCTCGATCGGCACGACGAAGGCGACCAGCGCCGGCAGCGTGCGGCCATGACGCCGCCACTCGAACCATGTTTGCGCGCGGGCCGGCGAGAGAAAACCCCTGCGTTGGTGCGGGCGCGCATTGGCGAGCGGTGCGCGGCGCGCGAACGGTCCGCGCCAGTCGGGCACGTCGCCGCGGCGGGCGCGTGCAACCGCGTAGCAGGCGACGAGATACGCGAGCGGAATCTGCGGTGCCAGGAAGGCGATCATCAGGGGCTCGGGGGCTTTGTAATGGATCGCCAGGAGAAAGACGGCGTCCAGCGCGGCCAGCCACAGTACGGTGACGATGACGCGCAGGCCTGGCAAACCGTATGGCATCCACGTCAGCGCCTGCGTCCAGGCGAGAAATGCCGCGGCCAGCAGTACCGGCCAGATTACAGGGGCGTCCATTGCCCACGGCCACCGTGCGAACAGTGCCGTTGGCAGCCACACGCTGGCCATGGCCGCCGCGCCATACAGCATCGGCCAGCCCGCCAGCGCCCGGGTCGTCACCGGCAGCGTGAACATGCGGGCGGGATAGATCGAAGGCCGTGCGACCAGATCACCTTCGAGGCCGAAGCTGAACACCGCGAGGAAATACATGAACACCGCCGAAAGCGGGGCGATCACCACGGCGGCCCTGCCATCAGGGGGATCCAGCCGGACGGGCTCCACAGGCCCGCCGATCAGGAGCTTGATCGTCGCCAGGACAAGCAGGTAGCCGACCGTGGCGACGAGGGCCCAGAGATGCCGCCGGCGAAACTGCCAGGCGATGGCACGAGCGGGGGAACGCATGACTTAATCGTCCGGGCCTGACTCGGCAGACGTCCCGACATGGGCGACGAAAATCTCGTCGAGGGACGGCACCCGTTCGCCGACGCGGTGCGATTCTCTGATGGCGGCCAGCGGAGCGCTCAGCACGATCCTGCCGCTGTTGATCATCGTCACGTGATCGGCGACCTCTTCCACTTCGTCCAACAGGTGCGAAGAGAAAAGCACCGTTCGTCCTTCGTCGGCGATGGTGCGGATGACGGCGCCGAGAATGTCGCGCCGGACGATGGGATCGAGCCCGGATGAAGGTTCGTCCAGCAGGAGTAATTCAGGACGATGCGCGAGCGCGATGAGCAGTCCCGCGCGCGCCTTTTGTCCCTTCGAGAGATTCTTGATTTTCGCCGCGGCGTCGAGCGCGAACGTCCTCCGCAGTTCCTCCGCGTATGCATCGTCCCATGCCGGATAGAACGCGCGCGAGTAGCGAATGAGCTCGTCGACGCGCATCCACCCTGGGACGTCGTTTTCCTCGGAAAGATAGCCGATGCGCGACAGGACGGCGACAGGATCGGCGACGGGATCGAGGCCGAAGACGCGCACCGAGCCGCTTTCCGCCCGCAGCAGACCCAGAATATGCTTGATGAGCGTCGTCTTGCCCGCTCCATTTGCGCCGACGAGGCCGTAGACCGCCCCGCGTGGCATGGACACGCTCACCGAGGCCAGGGCCGTCTTGGCACCGAAGCAGCGCGTCAGCTCCGACACGTTGATGACCGATTCACTCATTCTCGAACCGCCCAACGTCGCTCTCGGTCTTCAACCCAGCCTGCCAGTTCTGAACCACCGTAATGGGCGTGCCCGATCTGTGCAGTGACTTCGTCAACGCCGTGGCGTGCCGGGGGGTGAGGGCCAATGTTTGCGTGATT
The DNA here is from genome assembly GCA_964476725.1 of uncultured Vicinamibacterales bacterium. Lineage (GTDB taxonomy): Bacteria > Acidobacteriota > Vicinamibacteria > Vicinamibacterales > 2-12-FULL-66-21 > JALZOC01. The sequence goes on along the minus strand of CAYZBZ010000010.1, from coordinate 22,309 downwards.
ATACGAGCGCGCCGCAGTGCGGGACGGATAGTTCCTGAGTGACGCCGTGCTGTTTACCGATTTCCCTGATCCCATTTGCGTTCCGAACGACCCCCGAGCGCCTCGGCACGGAACCCATGACCACCCAACTCGGCAGGTCTCGTCCCTGGCGTCCTCGGATCGATCGGAGAGGTTAAACGGCGCGGATTCAAGACCGCTGGCGTGCACGACTCCCTCGTGACAAGCAGCCCGAAGAAGCGGAAACGTGTAGCGACGCAAGAGGAGATCATCTTCGACGAAGGCCAGGGGCTGTCGACCAAGCAGCAGCAATACGATCCGACCTCGATTATCAATGAAGTGCGTCAGAACGTCGATTCCTGGCGTTCCTTTCCGAAGCCCACCAGTGGCAGGTCACGCCGGAGACAGCCCGTCTTCTTGAGCACTGGCGCCATCACAGATTCAGCGGCGTCCGCCCGTTCTTCTGTCAGGTGGAGGCGGCGGAAACCGCGACGGCGTGGCGCTCATGCGGCAGCATTTTAGTCGATCCGCAGCGCCGTGATCGGGCTCACGCGGCTCGCACGGAGGGCCGGCGCGGCACACGCGACCAGCGCCACCGCACACAAGACGACGGTAGCGGCCGCGAACGACACGACGTCGTGCGGCGCGGTCTCGAACAGCAGGGTGCGCAGCTGTGCCTGCTGAAAAGTCGGTTCTTGTTGATACCGTTGATCTTGCAGGCGACCACGGCATACGCTTCCCGGACCCATCATGTCCGTCTTCCTCGCGGTCCTGCTGACCCTGCGAAATTGCGCGCGCGCGCGCCGTCCTGCAGCTGGAGGTGCTGGCGTTGCGGCATCAGTTGCAGGTGCTTCAACGAACACGACCCCGGCGCGTACGGCTCGCGAAAACGGACCGCTGGCTCTGGATGTGGCTCGCGCGCGTGTGTACCGAATGGCGACCCGCGCTCGTCGTCGTGAAAGTCGACAGCCGCCGTCACAGACGTGGCGCACGTTCTTGGCCAACCACGTCGCGCAGATCATAGCCGCGGATTTCTTCGTGGTGCCGGCCGCGACGGGCCGCCCCCTGTTCGTCCTGGTGATTCTAGCCCACGCACGGCGACGCATCGTGCACGTGGCGGTCACGGAACATCCGACGGCGGCCTGGACGAGTCAACAGCTTCGAGAGGCGTTCCCTTGGGACCAGGCGCCGCGCTATGTCGTCCGAGATCGCGATCACGCGTTCGCCGGCTGGGCGAGCACCGCGAAGGCCCTGGGGATTGAAGAAGTCCTCACGGCCCCGCGCTCCCCGTGGCAGAACGCGTACGTCGAACGGTTCATCGGATCCGTGCGGCGCGAGTGTCTCGATCACGTCATCGTCTTGAGCGCGACCGGACTGCAGCGGCTCATGCACGTCTATTGTGCGGACTACGAACAGTCCCGCACGCACCTGTCGCTGAGCAAGGACGCGCCGATTCCTCGCGCCATCGCCATGCCGAGCGACGGTCGAGTCGTGGCGATCCCGCAGGTCGGCGGGCTTCATCACCGGTACGAACGGCAGGCGGCCTGACCAGACTGCCCGACTCCCCTCGACCAGCCCGAATGGCCGCTCCCCCTTACCGCGGGCGCGGCGACAATTTAGATGGCGAGAGTCGTTGATGCCCCTCTCCGCCGACGGTCGCGACGACGACGGTCGATGACCGGTCGCGATTTCGAAGAAAGAACCAACTTGGTTCTGTTCGATCGAAACCGCACGCGTCCTTCAGAAGCCGTCACCATTCCCGAATTCGCCGAGATGGACTTTCTGGTAGGGCCAATCCGGCGCGAAATCAAGCGGGATCAATGCTGTCGAGAGACTGGAGTCTCGCCGGTCAGGACGTCGTGGACGAGCCGGATGAGGTCCTTGGGGACGAACGGCTTCGGCAGGAACGTCGTTTCCTTCTCGCGCACGCGATGTCTGAGCAGCGCATCATCATGGTAACCGGACATGTAGATGATCTTGAGCTCCGGATACCGGACACGAAGGCGCCGGGCCAGCTCGGGCCCGCTCATTCCCGGCATGACGACGTCGGTCAGCACGAGGTCGACCGGCTCGCCCCGGTTGTCGAGCAGATCGCATGCCTCCATGCCCGTGGCGGCCTCGATCACGCGATAGCCTTGCCTGACGAGCGTGGTGCGCCCCAGCGAACGGACGGCCGGGTCGTCTTCCACGAGCAGAATCGTCTCCGCTCCGCATGCGACAGACCCCGTGTCGGCGCCAGCCACGCCCGTGGCGACGGCTCCGGGGACTGCCGTCAGTGATACGGTGAACGTCGCGCCGCGCCCGGGCGCGCTCTCCACCGAAATGTAGCCGCCGCTCTGCTGCACGATCCCGTACACGGTCGCGAGGCCCAGGCCCGTGCCCTTCCCGACGCCCTTGGTGGTAAAGAACGGCTCGAAGACCTGCGCCCGGACGTCTTCCGTCATCCCCACGCCGGTGTCGCTGACGATGAGCTGCACGTACTGTCCGGGGGGGAGCTCTTCGACGCTCCAGGCTGGCAGCGGCGCGTCGACCTCTTTCTCCACGACGCTGACGGTCACCACGCCGCCCTCTGACATGGCGTCGCGGGCATTCACCACGAGGTTGACAATCACCTGCTCGAACTGGCCCGGGTCCACCCGTACGCTCCAGAGCCCGCGACGGCGGGCGATCTTCAGCTCGACGTCTTCGCCAACCAGACGTTGCAGCATCTTCTCCACGCCCTCCACCACATCGTCGAGGTGGAGCACGACGGACTGAAGGACCTGCTTGCGGCTGAAGGCCAGAAGCTGCCGCGTCAGGGCAGCCGCGCGCGCGCCGGCGTGCAGAATCTCCTGAACATCCTCGCGAGTCTCTCCGTCGACTCGCTCCAGCGTCATTGCGGCGTACCCCATGATCGCCGTCAGAATGTTGTTGAAGTCGTGCGCGACGCCGCCGGCGAGGCGCCCGACCGTCTCCATCTTCTGCGACTGCCGGAGCTGGTCTTCGAGCAGCTTCCGTTCGGAGACGTCCCGCCACACGGCCAGGTGGCGTCCCGGCATCACCTGCGCTTTTTGCGTATATTCGACGACCCGGGGCTTCCGATCGCCGCCGATCAACCGCATCTCCCCGCGTGCCTCGCCGGCCTCGAGGAACGACGCCCAACGCCCGTCGATCGAGACGGCGGACACGGGATCGAGCACGGCGTCCAGCCGCTCCGGGAGCCGATCCCCTCTGCTCGTGCCGAGCAGACGGTGAGCCGCAGGATTGACATCGAGGAAGCGCCGCTCGTCGTCGAACACGACGAGCGCGTCGAGCGCATTGTCGAAGACCGCGTGGAAGAGCTCGTCGCGCTCCCTCAGGGCCGATTCCGCCTGCTCGCGGAGCGCGGCCTGCTCGTTCAGCGCCTGGACCTGCCGATTGAGCTGCTCGAGATGACGAACGCGATCGTCCACGCGCGCGAGCCAGCTCCGCAGGGCCGCGAACAGAATCAGCGGGAGCGGCGCCATCAGGATCAGCAAGCGGATGTTCAGCTCGCGCAGGAACACGACCAGCAGGGCCGCGGCATAGGCGCCGCCGAAGAAGCTCAGCCAGAGGGGCAGGAAATTGTCGCGCCAGATTCTCAGAACCGGACGCCGCTCGTCGAGCGCGATCGCGAGTGCGATCAGGAACGTGTCGAGGAAGTAGTACGTGGCGGCCGCGGCGCCGAGCGGCGCCAGAAGCCGGCCGAAGTGCTCCGGCTCGCTCGATACGCTCGACAGGTCGGCGAGCGCGAAGAGCACGTGGCCGGCAATCCACATCGCCAGCGGCGGCGCAGACAAGTTGAAGACGAAACGCCGCGGAGCGAGCCCGCCGCGCGCCAGGCGGAGCGAGACAGACAGGCAGTCGAGCGCAACCGTGATGGTGCCGGCCGCCGGACCGGCCATCAGCAGCGCGGCGAACGTGAACGTCTCGGCAATCGAGAAGCTCACGGGAACCGATGACATGCGAAGCGTTGTGGCTCCGCTGAAGAGCGTCAGGGCGGCGATCACGACCCATCGCCAGTCGACCGGCTGACGCAGCAGTTCGACGAGCGAGTACGTGATGGCCGCGCCGCCGACCAGAACGACGCCACCGATGTACACCGACGACCAGCCGGCTCGTGGTTCGCGCACTGGAGACTAGCGGTGGCCGCCGGTCGATGGTTTCCGGCCTCGATCCGGCCGGACGTGGGGGACGGCGGGCGCCCCGGTCCGCGGGACCGGATCGACCTCGGAGTTGCCCCAGACGATGAGACCACCTTCGTCGCTGTTCCCCCGAACCACGAGGAGCTCGACGTCGACGAGGTTGCCCCAGACGACCGCCTCGCCCTCCGACGTGCCGACTCCCGTGTTGCCCCACACCACGGCATTGCCCCAGACGACGGTGTTACCCCAGACAACCGTGTTACCCCAGACGACCGCGTTGCCCCAGACAACGGCGGTCGCCCATGCGGGCTGGTTGACTTCGACCGTGTCGCCGTACGCGATCGTGTTGCCCCAGACCACCGCCTGGCCCCACGCGATCGTTTCGCCGCCAATCGTGGTCGCGCGAGCGGCGGGCATCAAGGCCGGGTTCCACCAGCCGCTGCCGAGGGGGGCCCCCGTGTCGACGGCACGCGCGACAGCAATGGCGCCCGCTGCGTTCAGCGAGCCGGCTCCCTGCGTGAGCGCGTCGTACGGCGCGCCCGCATCGTCGGTCACCGGTAGAGCTGTGTACTGGAGTATCGCCTTGACGGCGTTGGGCGAGATCGAGGGGCTGGCCGGATCGGGGTTGGCTCGACGGTTCGCCTCGATCATCAACGCCACGACGCCGGACGTGACCGCCGCGCTCATGCTGGTTCCGCTGAGACGCATGAAATGCCCGGTCACGCGCAGCTCCGGATATCGCTCGAAGAGCGTACTTCCCGGCGCGGCAGTCGAGATCAGGGCGTGACCAGGCGCAACCAGGTCGGGCTTCGCGTACCCGTCGTACCAGGATGGACCCCGCGAGCTGTATCCCGCCACACGGTCATCGCCGCGGGCCACGGTGTCCCCGGCCCGAATCGCTCCGACAGTAATCGCCGAGGGCGCGTTGCCGGGCGACGTGATGCCGGCGTACCCGATCTCTCCGGTGCTTCGGTTGCGGCCGATGTTGCCGGCCGAGATCACCACGACGATGCCGGCGCGCACCGCCGATTCAACGGCCTGGACCAGCGGATCCGTGCCCGCGGGCTCATAGATGACGTGTCCCAGCGAAAGATTGATGACGTCGATGCCGAGGCTCGCCCGGCTGGCCGTGGCGAATTCGATGGCCGCTATCACGTCGCTCGTGCGCCCCGTTCCGTTGGCATCGAGCGCTTTCAGTACGATGAGGCGAGCGCCCGTCGCCACACCCGTCGGTTCACCCGTTGGTGAGAGGGAGCCGTCCCCTCCCATCAGTCCGGCGACATGCGTGCCGTGCCCGAAGTCGTCGAACTGCTGGCGACGATCCGCGCCACCCGTGAAGTCGTGGAACTCGGCAACCCGCTGCCCGAAGCCGCTCAATGGAGAAATGCCCGAGTCGATGACCGCCACGCCCACATCGGCGCCGGTGACGCCGGCAGGCACGCCGAGCGTCTGCCGGAGAATGCCGTCGCCGGGCTGACCGGGCGTCGCAGTGGCCGTGTGGACGCTGACCGGCGCGTCGAGCGAGATCGAGAGCACGTCGATGCGCGCAGCGAGCCGCTCCAGCGCCCACCCGGGCACTTCCGCCGACACAGCCTCGATCATCGGATGCGACTTGCGGACGGTACCGCCAAAGGAGCGAACCGCGTCCCTCGTCGTCTTTCCAGCTCGGTGCGCATGGCGAAGGATGATGTCCACGCGATCGGGACCGCCATCGGTCACCCGTTTCGCCAGCGCGCGGTCCAGCTTCGGCGATGGATCGGTCGGATGCTGTGGAGTCTCGAATCCACTCACAGCCGTACCCAGCGCGACGAGCGCGGCCAAGAGCACAGCCGTCGCGCAGACGGATTGGCGCCGCCTGCCGGCGGGAGGAAAAGGGGTCTTCCGGTTGTGCACGGTCACTCGTCAAACCCTCCCATCCGCCTCAGTGCGGACGTTCAGGTCAATAAGCTGAATTTCGAACGGTGCGCCCGCGGACGCGAAGGACGCGGGCACCTCAGCCAGAGCAAGAAGCCGTCCATCCCGGCCCGTGGAGAATGGCCCAGATGAGGGGTGCTGCGGTGCGTGCGGGGTGTGCGGGTGTGTCGCCGCCGGACAGACGCTCACAGTTCTGTTCGTGCAGGGCATTGTCAACTTGGTGTAGAGAGTGCGCTTCTCCCTCTCGAGGTCGACCGTCCGCGCTCGTTCAGCGGGCGCACGTCACCGCATCCCATTCGACGAACGCCCGCGTTCGGAGCAAGCGGTGGTGCACCGACCGCAGCAGATGTCGGCCGACCTGGAAGAGATTCTGCACAACGCCGTGGACGGATGCAAAGCGTTGCAACTGGGCCGCCGACTTGAAGCCGCGCATCTGGGCGCTCGCGCTGTCGGGTCGGTTGATGCGAGACCTCGGCGCGGTTGTTCGCGTACCGATCTGTGCAGTGGACCACGGACGGCATCACCGTACGGCGTGCGGCCTGGTAGCTGCGGAGCTTGTCCCTGATCAGCCGTCGTGGGACACAGCCCTGGCTTTTCAGGAGTTTCCGGAAGAATCGCACGGCTGCTTGCCGATTCCGTCGCGACTGCACGAGGATGTCGATGACGTCGCCGTCCTCGTCCACAGCGCGCCACAGATACTGTTGGCAACCCTGCATCGTGACGAACAGTTCGTCCAGATGCCAGGTGTCACCCATCCGACCGCGGCGGCGCCGAAGACCTCGCGCGTAAACCGAACCGAAGCGCTGACACCATTGCCGAATGGTTTCATAGGTGACCGTAATGCCCCGTTGCGCGAGCCGGTCCTCCACATTCCGGAAGCCGAGACCGAAGCGATGGTAGAGGACGACCAGATGGCGTGGCTGATGATGTCGGGCGGGAATCGATACCCGTGATAGCAGGGCACCTGGCTCGTCATCCGCCTACTTTGTCAGCTACCCTCTCAACCTGACAATACCCGCCAACTCATTGAAAGAATTGGCTCCTCAGGTAGGATTCGAACCTACAACCCTCCGGTTAACAGGCGGAAAAAACATCGTTAGCCGCCCTTTGCGGCCCTGTGCTGGACGTTGCCGGATCGTGCGCCGTCACTCGTAGAATCCGGCGATTTTCGACTTTCGCTTTGTGCCGCCACTTGCTCGCGTTTGCCACTCGTTGTTGCACCAAAAGGGCAAGAAAAGGGCAACGTCCAGCAGGAAGGTCTCCACACAGATGGCGCCGAGCGAGTTTTTGCGAAGGACACCAGTTAGGCCGGGGGAAACGCCGGCCTGGTCACGTGGAAGGCGAACACCAAAACCGACGCTACCCGCAAGGTCCACGGGACAGTTCGCGTTTCGGGTTGCCACGACGGAGGTCTTGGCTGGTCCATGCCTGGTACACGACCATCAACACGAAAAGAGCGATGGCGAACAGCGGATGGACGAACCACCCGAGCAACTCGGCGAGCACGTAGAGCGACACGCCGACAACGGGCCGGCTCACCTGCGCCGCGAACATACCCAATGGTACATCAGGCTTTACGAGCTCAGGATTTCCCAACTGCTATCTACAGGTGCGCGTCGCCGACGCCTTTCGGACTCGCCTGCCAGTTGTCCCTCGCGGCGTGCTGGTGCCACCACGACGGAGTTGGCATCATTAATGTACGAGCTAGTCCGGTGATGTAGGGTTCATACGAGCGACGCAAGTCCAACAAACGGCGGTTGGCCTCCAACGACCGAGCGGGTTTGAGACCGACGCCCTCGATCTGGCGACGCAGCCCCTCCAACTCATTATCGGACAAGCGATCGGCAGCGGTGTCTGGAACGGCGTGCAGTACCTGCGTCAAATCGACGGCCGCGTGTCTGGCCATGGCGAACGTCACGTGCGCCTGCCAGGTGGGCACGCCTTCAATCCCCACCTCCACGAGCGCGGACAGATCCAGAATGGCCGCCAACGCCGAGACCCAGGACTGCCGCTGATGCTGCGATCGAAAGAAGGCCACGGCCGGATACGAAATGTGACTCTCGAGCAGCTCCGAACACCAGTACTCCCAGTCCTTGAGAAACGGGTCCAGCGCGGCCAGCTCGGTCCGCACGGCGAGCCGCCGCAGCACTTCGGCTGCGGCAGGTGGCGAACCCGCCCACGCGTCGAGCAGCGTCAGTTGCGCCTCCCGGCGCGAGAACGATTGATACAGGATAGGAAAATACGCGATCACAATGGCGAGAAATGCGAACCCCGTGCCCGCTTCGACGACGGTCAGAAACCTGGCGACACGTCCCACCGGCTGTACATCACCCAACCCTAATGTGAAGAATGTCGTCCCGCTCATGTAGAGGTCGTCGATGAAACGGCCGTGGCCGAGCAGGGACCGCAGGTTCGACCCTGCGGACCACTGCACACCTGCGAAGCCGACCAGAAGCGCAAAGGCCCAGACACCTGCAAGCCCCAGGAGGGAGAGGGGCCCGAAGATGGCGAGAAAGCGCTCTCGACGCCCCTCATTGTGGAACATCGCGGCCACTTGACCCCACAACCTCCAAGTGACGCGGAAGTACAGGCCGGTCACGCGCAGACGACGGCTCACGGTGCGGGGAAGTACGACGGTCTCGAAGGCGTCCCACAGCACTGTCGCGATGAGGAAAAGACTCAGCAGAAGGGCCGGTAAGTGCACGCGTCAGATTCTCTCACCGAATGGCGCAGCCTCGAAGGACCGCAATCGATCCTTCACCGGCGGCCGACGAAAACCGTCTACGCTTTGATGCTTGAAGAACTGCGACCGATCGGCGAGAACGCCCGCGCGAATCCCATCGAATGCCTCCATGGGCAGTCCTCCGGGATTGCCGGTCGTCTTCAGCATGAGCGGCGTTACGGCAGCGATCAGCACGGCCTTGGCCACGCGCTTGGTGCCGTGGCGGCCGATGTAACGGGCGACTTCGCCGCCGCCGGTGGAATGGCCGACATGAATCGCATTGCGCAGGTCCAGCGCTTCGACGAGTGCCGACAGGTCGTCCGCGTAGATGTCCATCTCGTTGCCATTTCAGGGCTGGCTCGAGCGCCCGTGGCCGCGGCGATCGTGGGCGATGCATCGGTAACCGTGCGAGGCCAGAAACACCATCTGGTCGTCCCATGCGTCTGCGGTGAGTGGCCAGCCGTGGCTGAAAACCACCGGCTGTCCTTGACCCCAATCCTTGAAGTAGAGCTGCGTCTGGTCTGTGGTCGTGATCATGGGCATGAGATGTTCTCCTTGGTTTGATGACGTCGGCCCGGCACCCGCGCTGCAGTCGAGCGGACCCTCACGAACATGGAGGATGCGACGCTCAGGGTCGGACGTCCATCATACTTTGGCGTCGGTCCGCGGGATTCCCGGGGCTTCTCAGAACGGGTTCCTTTTGCGTCGCGGATTCGTGATAATTGAGAGACGTGTCCACATTCAGCCGTCAGATCCTCGTCGACTGGTATCTGCGCAACCGCGCACGCTCACAGATGCTGTTCGATCTGGTCAATGAAGAGGCGTACTACAGCCGTCCAATCGCGCTGCGCCATCCCATTGTTTTCTACGAGGGCCATTTGCCGGCCTTCAGTTTCAACACCCTTGTGAAGCGCGGCTTGGGCCGGCTGAGCATCAACGCGACTCTTGAGACGCTGTTCGCGCGCGGCATCGATCCGCATGAATCGTCCGGGCCCTCAGCGACCTCCGCGCAAGACGCACAGGCCGGATGGCCCAGCCGCGATGATGTCAAGCGCTTTGCAGATGAAGCCGACCGGCAGGTGCTCGACGCGCTGGAGCATGCGGACCTCGATCGGCCAGGCCATCCCCTTCTCGAGGGGGCCGAAGCCGCCTTCGCGATTCTCGAACACGAAGCGATGCATCAGGAAACGCTCCTGTATATGTGGCATCGGCTGCGGCTCGATCAGAAGCAACGTCCGGCAGGCTACCGTGCGCCGCGTGACGGACCGGCTCCGCGCCAAGAATGGATCCAGGTGCCGGGCGGGCGCGCAAGACTCGGCCTCGATCGGGACCATTTCACGTTCGGGTGGGACAACGAGCGGCCCGGCGCGACGACAGACGTTCCGGCGTTCAGCATGCAACGCCACAACGTGACGAACGCAGCCTTTCTCGAATTTGTCGAGGCCGGCGGCTACGACGCCCCCCAGTGGTGGCGGCCCGACGACTGGGCGTGGCTCGGCGCCGAAGGTGTCCGGCATCCTCTGTTCTGGGAGCGGCGCGACGAGGCATGGCACTGGCGGGGCATGTTTGACTTGATACCGTTGCCATTGTCGTGGCCCGTCTACGTGAGCCAGGCTGAAGCCTCGGCGTACACGAAATGGTGCGGCGCGCGTCTGCCGACCGAAGCCGAATTTCAGCAAGCGGCGTATGGCACACCTTCGAGCTCGTTGGGCGACGTCCGTCAATATCCGTGGGGGAACGCCGCTCCAACACCCGAACATGGCGCCTTCGATTTTTTCGCCTGGGATCCGCAATCCGCAGGGAGCCATCCCGCCGGACGTAGCGCATGGGGCATCGACGACCTGGTTGGCAACGGCTGGGAATGGACGAACACGGTGTTCGCACCGTTTGCTGGCTTCAAGCCGATGCCTGCCTATCCAGAGTACTCGGCTGATTTCTTCGACGGCGGGCATTTCGTGATGAAGGGGGCGTCACCGGTCACCGCCCGGGAGCTGCTTCGTCCCACGTTCCGCAACTGGTTCCGGCCCCGCTATCCGTATGTCTATGCGACGTTTCGCTGCGTGCGCGACTCGCGTTGAGATTGCCGCGCGCGCTCAGAGATGCCCTCTCATTTGAGTGTGGCCAGGAACCTTCTGGCGACCTCGCCAGGACCGCGCCGGTCGACATCGACCGCGCGGTTCATCGCCCGCATGTCCTTCTCGGTGACGTGTCCAGCCAGCCGGGCCATCGCCCGTCCAATCTCCGCGTGACCGAGCAGCGCGGCGGTCCTGACGACCGGCGCCGCGTCGTAGGGGGGGAAATAGTGCAGGTCGTCGTCGAGCGCGGTCAGATCGAGCGCGTCGATTTGAGCGCTCGTCGCATCACCGGCGATCACGTCAACCTGGCCATCGGCAAGCGCCTTGTAAATGAGCGACAGATCCATCGCGCGCGGAGCGCCGCCGAACCGTAACCCGTAGGTCCGGCTCAGCCCGGGATAGCCATCGGCACGCTCGAGAAACTCGTAGCCGAATCCCGGCGTCCACCCGGCCGCGGCCGTCCGCAGGTCTGCGATCGATCGCAAGCCAAGCCGCCGCGCATCACGAGCTCTGACCAGAATCGCGAAGGTGTTGTTGAACCCGAGAGGCTCGAGCGCCGTGATCCCGCCCCGAGCATAGAGCTCGCGCGCCTGCTCGAACGCCCGTCGCGGATCGTGGGCCACATCCTGGTGAAACACCGCCGTCACGGCGGTACCCGTGTATTCCACGTACAGGTCGATGTCGCCGGATCGGAGCGCCCGATCGCAGATGAATGTGCCGCCAAGATTGAGCTTACGCGCGACAGGGACGCCTTCCGCCTCGATCGCTTGCGCCATCAGGTCCCCGAGCACGACTTGTTCGGTGAAATTCTTTGAGCCGACGACGACGACCGATCCTGATGCGCGTGTCGTGGCGGACCACACGAGAAGCGTGACGATCGACAGCGCGATAACGGCAGCGACCGCTGGACCGTGCAACGATGCCCGGCGATGCCGCATGCGATACTCCAGCCACGCCAGGCAGCCGTCGGCCGCCAGCGCCAGCACAGCCGCAGGAATCGCGCCCGCGAGGATAGTCGTGGTGTCCACCATCGACAACCCGCGAAAGATGTACTCACCCAGCCCGCCCGCGCCGATAGCGGCCGCTATTGTGGCGGTGCCCACGCCTATCACGGTGGCCACCCTGAGCCCGGCCACGATCGAGGGCATCGCCAGGGACAGCTCCACCAGGAGCAGCAACTGTCGCGAAGTCATCCCCATGGCCACGCGGCCTCGACAACCGAACGATCGAGGCTTTGCAGCCCACCCACCGTCGTCCGGACGATCGGCAGAAACGCGTAGATCGTCAAGGTGACGAGCGCAGTACGCGGTCCGACCCCGCCGATGAAGGGAAGCGGCAGGAGGAAGCCGAACAACGCAAGGCTGGGGATCGTTTGTGCGACGTTCGCAAGAAACAGCAACGGACGGCCGAGCCTCGGCCGGTGGAATGCCAGAACGCCCGCTGGTATTCCGACGAGCGCAGCCGTACCGGTCGAGACCGCCACCAGCACGACGTGCTGCGCGACAAGCCTCGAGAGCTCGGCCGCGTGCGTCTGCCAGAAATGCAGCAGCCCGCTCACGGCATGGCGCCGATCTCTGGCGCGGTACTCAGCGTGTCGAGGAGCACTTTCACGCGCGGATCCCTGGAACGCGCGACGGCAACGGGCACGTCGCAGACGACGAGCGCACCGGCGTTGACGATACCAATCCGCCGCGCGAGCGCGAAGGCTTCGGCCATGTCATGTGTCACGAGGATAACCGTCGTCGTCAGCTGCTGCTGAATCCGCGTGAATTCCCTCTGGAGCTCGGCACGCGTGACCGGATCCAAAGCGCCGAACGGTTCATCCATCAGGAGAATCGGGGGGTCGACCGCAAGCGCTCTGGCAACCCCGACCCGCTGACGTTGACCTCCCGACAGCTCGGAGGGCCAGCGCGAGGCGAACATCCCTGGCGGAAGGCCCACCAACCCCAAAAGAGCGTGTGCACGAGCGCGGATCCGATCGGCAGGCCATCGTTCCAAGCGCGGCACCAGGCCGACGTTCTCTTCGACGGTCATGTGGGGAAACAAACCGACCTCTTGCAGGACGTAGCCAATCCGCCGCCGCAGCCGGATGGAGTGCCATTCGCGCGTATCGCGACCCTCGACCCGAACCACTCCGGATTGAGGCAGCACCATGCGATTCACGAGTTTGAGGATCGTGCTCTTCCCGGCGCCGCTGCGCCCGACAAGCACGACCACCTCACCGCGATCGACCGAGAGCGTGAAGCCGCCGACGCCCGGGCTGCCGTTCGGATAGCGGAATCCGACGTCTTCGAATTGCACGACCGGCGACCCTGTCATGCGGTTCTATCTGGCGCCGGCGAGCGTCAACGCGAAGCCGTCGGCCGCCCACTGGTCGAGAGCGTCAAAACCGGCGCGATCGAGCATCGCCAGCACATCGCCGGGACGGTACTTGTAGGAGCTTTCCGTCCAGATTATCTCGCCCGGCTGAAAGGTGATGTCGAGGTGCGCGGCCGGCACGCGAACCGCTTGTCGGCGAACGCTGACCAGGTGCATCTCGATTCGCGACGCATCATTATTCCAGACCGCTCGATGCGCGAAGCCATCGAGGTCGAAATCCGCCCCGAGCTCGCGATTCGCGCGCACGAGCAGGTTTTTGTTGAAGGCCGCGGTGACGCCGAGCGGATCGTCGTACGCGAGCAACAGCTCGCCTTCCGGCTTGACCAGATCCGTGCCGAGGAGGAGCGAGTCGCCGCTGGTCAGCGCGGCGCGCACGCCGTGGAGAAACGCATCGGCGCCTGGCGGATCGAAGTTGCCGATGTTCGATCCCAGAAAGAGCACGAGCTCCTGGCCACCGGCTCGCGCTTCGCGCGCGGCTTCCGCCAGCCCCGCTTCATACGTCGCTCGATGCGCGACGATGGCGAGGTCCGGGTACACGTTCAGGGCCCGGATCGCGGCCGCCAGCGCATTCGGCGAGACGTCGACCAGATGCACGGTCATCGGGCCACGCGCATGCGCATCCATCAGCGTGGCCAGCTTCTCGCCGTTGCCGGATCCGAGCTCGACCAGTGTCGAGAGCGCAGACAGGCGCGTGAAGATGTCGTGCGCGTGGAGCCTCAGCAGTTCTTGTTCCAGCCGTGTGATGCGGTACCAGGGCAGCCGGCAGATCGCCTCGAAAAGCGCCGACCCGAGCTCGTCATAGAGATATTGCGATGGCAGCTGACGAGGGGTCAGTGACAGGTAGTACGCGACGTCTTCGGCGAACTGCCTGTGATCAGCCGGAGCCGTCTTCACGACAACGGAACGCGACATCAATACTCCGCAAAGTTGTCGTCTGGATAGCAGTACAACCAACGCTCGCCCGGTTCAGCCGACGCAATGACCGGATGCGCGGTTGCCTTCGCGTGCTTGGTGGCATGCCGATTCGGCGAGTTGTCGCAGCAGAGCGTCACGCCGCACTGCTGACAGGTGCGCAGATGGACCCAGCTCGCGCCAATCTTCACGCACTCCTGGCATTCCCGGCGCGTCGGATGCTTGACAGTCGTCACCGCCGTGATGTGCACACAGGACTGGTCGGTCATCGTCGTTCTCTCGGAACCGCACGCTCCAGGGCTGCGCGATCCCACTTGGCGAGATCGGCGGCCTGTTCATAGGTGGACTCGACAAACGCACGGATCGCAGCCTCGGGCGAAACGGCTGTTCTTACGGACTCATACGGCAGAATAAACTCGTCCAGTTCACGGTGGTAAAAGGCGGCGTCAGGTCGCGCTTTGAGCTCCTTGAATCCGAGTGGCTGGGGAACCGCGTAGGCGTAGAACGCCGGCTCCAACACTGGCGCGCTGCCGGGCCAGAATCCGTGACTGATCACTTCATGCGAATACGCGTCGCGCATGAACGCCGGGCCGTCCCGTGGCGGCGCGGGTCTGCCCGAAAAACGGGTGACGGCCAGGTCGAAGCTGCCCCAGAAGAAATGCGTCGGGCTGCTCTTGCCGATGAAGGCGCATTGGCCGCGCGTGAACACGTCCTCGATCTGGGCGAGGATGCGCCAGAAGCGGTTCGCGAACGCCGAATCGTACGAGCCATGCACGGTGTCCTTCTCGAATCGGATCGGCGACGGCATCTCGACGGGCATCGGCCAAATCGTGACCTCGAGACCCATCGCGCGCAGCACGGCCATGACCTCGCGATAGAAATCGGCCACGGTCCGGGGCTCGAGGCGCACTGTACGTTCACTGCCATCAGACGCGCGGATCACGAGCTGATGGTCGATGAAGTCGAACTCCATCGTAAAGGACCGGTTCCCGTGCACCAGGCGTCGCGTGGAGAGGCCACGGGGAGTCAGGTGCAGCGCGATCGCCCAGCCATGATTCAGCGGCGGCGCCAGGGCCAGCGCGACCTTGCCGACGACTTGTGTCCACATGTGGAGCGTCGCGTACGTATCCTTCCACGCGTCGTACGGCAGCGCCGGCCAAAGCTCGCTGGTGGTCTCGGTCACGTCCTCGCCAGCCTACCCTAGTTTCGTCGTTACGTAAAAACACGCGAAAACCGCTCGTCCGAGCTATCGTCATCTGCGGAAGGATTACAGATGCAAAAGATCGCTCCATGCCTGTGGTTCGACGGCAAGGCCGAGGAGGCCATGAACTTCTACACCTCGATCTTCAAGAACTCGAAGGTCGGCACCGTCACGCGCTACGGAGAAGCCGGCCCGGGAACGAAGGGCTCGGTCATGACCGCCAGGTTCGAAATCGAAGGGCAGGAGTTCCTGGCCCTCAACGGCGGCCCGATGTTCAAGTTCTCACCGGCCATCTCGTTCGTCGTGATGTGCGCGACGCAGGAAGAGGTCGATGACTTCTGGACCAGGCTCCTGGAGGGCGGCGCACCACAGCAATGCGGCTGGCTTACCGACAAGTTCGGCGTCTCATGGCAGATCGTTCCCACGATCCTGCCCGAAATGTTGCAGGACAAAGACGCCGAGAGAACCAAGCGAGTTATGCAGGCCATGCTCAAGATGGTCAAGCTCGACGTCAAGGTGTTGAAGCAAGCCTATGGGCAGGGCTGAGAGCCCACCCCCAACGCGTAAAGATCTTCGGCGACGCCAAATAATTTGATCAACAGCCGTTGAGCCAGTTCGGGCTACACCGGGCAGACCCTGAAACACGTAGAGTCTTCGCGAAACGACGCGCTTGGGCTTGCGGTCGTACCGCATGAAGACCTGTGCGCCGCTGCCACACGAGCATTCGATTCTCGCGGTTGTGCATTGAGCACAGTTCTCACCTAGCTGACTCGGCGAAAGGCATCGAGCGGTCCGGCGACTGATGGCCGTTCTGCGGCCCGCTCCGTTTCCGACGCTCTCTGCCATTCCTTCTCGATGTCAGCGTGTTCGCGGGCAGAGTGGAACAACCGCATCGCCGGTCCGCGCTGCTCCGGCTTGAGCGCCCCCGACTTGCATCGCTTGCGTCTCAGAAAAAGATCGATCGATCCCGGATGAAAGCGCCGATCCAGAGCAGCACGATCGGGATGAAGGGATTGACCTTCAGCCGCCTCTTGCGGCTCGTTGCGCGAGGTTGCCGGATCGCCCACTTCACACAATAAAGATCGGTCGATTTTCGCTTTCGTAGTGTGTCGATCTTTGCCTCCGCTTGCTGCCCATTGTTGCACGCAAAGGGCAAGAAAAGGGCAACGTCCCCCTGCCGGTGGAGCTCACGCTGGTTGAAGGCGGAATCCCAGCTGCTCCCCTGCTCGGCGAACGCGATCATCAAGGCTGAGGAGTTCCACGCCCGCAACGCCGGAACGGGCCGCCAGCGCAGACGCCAGGTGAATTGCGTCGAGCGTGCGGATCGGTTCCGCGGGAAACGGCTGCCTCGCTCGATCAACGATGTCCGCGCTCAGTCGCAACACGTGCCAATGCGTCGCCGCTGCGTTCAGGTGGGCGCGCCGATCGGCAGCGGCCGCCTCGTCGATCTCACCAAGAGCCACGGCGCGGATCAGCACGCGATCGCACTCGAGGAGTGTGAGATCGGAGGCGATCACGAGTTCGGCCTTACTCAGTACCTCTCGAACACGCGGCGCGGCGTCTTCGCCGAGCAGCCACGCCAGCACGGCACTCGACTCCGCGTAGATCTTCACCGGATGCCACGCTCCTCATCGAGGAGTTCAGCCGCGCGATGCCGCTTCAGCAAACGGGAGAGTTTCGGATACGCAGCCCCATCGTTGTCGGCCCCGAGCGTCAACCGCCCACCCTTCGCGAGTGCGACGAGTCCGGGGGGAACGCCCGGCCAGTCAGTCACCTGTCCGGGCGGAACGAGTTCCGCCACGACTTCTCCGCGATCGGTCACGAGTACGCCCTCGCCCGACCGGACCCCCCGAACGTACTCGCTCAGGCGGTTCTTCAACTCCCGAAGTCCTACCGTCTTCATTGAACAAATGTAGCTCCAGGCAGCTACATTGTCAATGGCGCGAAAATGACCGGTCAACAGCAACGAGGAGCGAGGCGTCGGAACCGAGAATTTCTGGCCATCTTGGACGCATCGGAACGGCGTGTGGTTCGCATTTACGGCTGTAGGAAGTGGTCCAGCCAATCGAAGGCGACTGAGACCGCTTCGGGTGTCGGTGTGTGTCCCTTGTGGTGGTTGAAATAGCCGATGTTCTTGCCGTTACCCGAGAGTTCGTAGACTGCGCGCGCGGCGTTGATGTAATGCCAGCTATCCTGCTTGTCGTACTCGTCGCCGCCGATGAGGAGAAATGGGCGCGGCGCGATGAGGGCGATCAGTTCGTGCTGATCGGTGCCGGCGGGCGCACTCGCGAGCTTATCTCCCAAATACCAGTAATCATCGTAGTTCGACATTTTGAAACCAACGCCGAGTTCCGACGACACCGTCGCCCGGATGCGAGGCTCGAATGCCGCGGCGTAGAGGGCCATCTTGCCGCCCAGGGAGTGGCCGATGATGCCGATCCGGCTGGCATCCGCATCGGGTAGGGTTTCAATGAAGTCGACGACGCGGCGGGCATCGGCGACCCATTTTCCGAGCCCCGTAGAGCCAGGGTGACGCATGGCAAGATTGGCGACTGCTTCGCTGTAGGACTCGCCGTAGCTCTCGCCAAACCAGCGGACCGCGACGGCGAGATAGCCGTGCTGAGCGGCAGTGTAGGCATACGCGTTCACTCCTCTGTCCTGGGCATAGCTTCGCCCGCCAAGGTCGGCGGCAGCGGGAGTATCGACGTCATAGAACGGCACAATCATGACCGGCAAGGGGCGTCGAGCGCTGTTCCGCGGCCTCAGGACGTATACCTTCTCCCAGACGCCCGGCTCGAGTTCGAGTTCGATGAGTTGTCCTGCGAAATTACGCTGTAAGACGGCGCGAACAACGCGAGCTGTCGGCTTGTCGCTCGGTAGCTTCGGCTCTTTAAGCAGGTTGTCCCATTTGGCACGGATCTTTGCGGAGTTCTGCTTCCAGGCAGGCGCCAGCGCGGTCAGTGGACCGATGGAGGATTCGAAGCCTTGCGGCGCTTCGTTATAGCGACGGAAGAAGGCTTCAGAGGCGGACGGCTCGGGCGGTTTCTTTTCTTGGCTGCCACGGGCAACTCGAAAGCCGGTAAACCGGCTGCGCGAGCCAGGGTTCATCGACGAGCGAAAATCGCGAGACCAGCGCGAGGTTGAGGAGACGAAGGACCCGCCGCGAATCACCCGCGCCAGGCCGGATGGGGGACCAGAAGGGTCGCGCACGGCATCGGGGCTTGTGACTGGGTCAAAATAATCGCCAGTCCATTCCCAAACGTTACCGCGCAAGTCGAACACACCAGATTCGCTGGATTTCAGTGAACGAACCGGGGCTGTTCCTTTCTTGATGATCGGCTCGAACACGCCAAGACTCTTGGTACTGGGGACACCGAGATTGGCGACGTCGAGGAGTTGTTGATCGCGCGGCATTGGACCGGCCGCGACAATCCATTCGGTCTCCGTCGGCAGCCGGTATCCTGTGCATGCTGAGTCCCGTTCACCGCTGGTCAGGTCATAACACGGCGTCAAGGCTTCTTTTGCGCTTCGCAGGTTGCAGTAGCGAATCGCATCCCACCAACTGACATTCTCGACGGGGCGATCGGCCCCCTTGTAGACGGAAGGATTCGATGACGTGACGGCTTCGTACTCCTTCTGAGTCACTTCGGCGGCACCCAGCAGAAACTCGCTCACGGAAAGTTGCACTTTGAGAGTTGTGATTTGGTCTGGCACCTCATATGTGCCGGCCGGGACGCGCACGAGATCCTGCGCGAGGCTTGTGGAAGCGCAGCCGACGGTGAATGCAACGAGTAATCTTAATCGTATTGTCATCTATCACCGAAAAGGCCATGCTACCAGATTGTACTCCGCAGAAGTGACGTACGGTCGCCAGTTTCACGCAGCCGATTCCCGTCGGTATTCGCGGTCTCCAGAAACCGCCAGCCGCCGCGCCGTTGTGACCGTCTTGGAACGATCGAGAATCTGAGGGGTGGTGAAGGAACGACATCAGTCTCACGTTCGCCTTCGAGCCCGTTGTTTCGTACAGATGGCCGGGCGAACCTGTCGCGGTCGTGGTAGATTTCCCAGGGGTCGAAGGGGCAACGGCTACACGGTGATGGAGTACGACAGGCTCCAGAACGTGCACATCAGGCCGATCGCACTGCAGGCCCACGACACCGGCCGTTGGACGGAGTACGAGCACATTTTGATCCGGCCCATCTGACGTGGACTTTTCCCATCCCACCTACCTGCAGATCTTCCTCACGGCAAGCCTGCCTATCATGGGCCTGGCGTACGCGCTGGTCGGCGGGCTGAAGCTCTCGCTGGCCGATCGACTTCAAATCGATGAAGGGAAGGTCGGCCGCCTCATCGGCGGCTTCGGAACGATGTTCGGCCCGACCATCTTGTTGTGCGGATTCCTGACGGACGCGGTTGGCCGCAAGGGCGTCTGGCTGACAGGCTCGGTCGCTGTCGCGGCGTCCATCCTGATCCTCGCCCGCACGCGCACCTACCGTGGCGCGCTGGTCGCCGTGGTGCTGCTGGGAATTGGATGGGCGGCGCAGGTGAACGTGAGCAACGTCCTCATGCGGGTGGCGGTTCCGGCCGACGGCCCGCGCGAGCAACTCATCTGGGCGACGAATTTCTTCGATTTCGTCTTTGGATTTGGCGCGTTCGTCACGCCGATGGTGCTGGCGCTGATCCTTCGAAGGCTCGGGTACTCGAGAGGGCTCCTGCTGCTGGCGATGCTCGCGACGGCGCCTGTCGTTCTGGGCATCTTCGCCGAGATGCAGCCTCCACCGATGGCGCCCCAGGTTCTGGCCGCGGCCGCCCCGATCGCGCAGGCGGCGCCCACAAGCGGATCGGCGGCGCTCCTCGCGAGCCCGCTCTTCTGGGTGCTTGGATTCGCCTTCCTCTTCTTCGTGCCACTGGAAACGTCCGTGGCCGGGTGGGCCACGACGTTGGTCCTTCGACAGATTCCGTCGGATGTTCCAGAAGCACGCGCGAAGCGATTCGGCGCGCTGACGCTCTCGGGTTTCTGGCTCGGCTTCACGGGCAGCCGCCTCATCGTCTCAATCCTGGGAGCCACTGGCGTCCTGACGCGGCTTCTTGGAGAGAGCAACGAACAGGCGCTGCTCGTGGCGATGGGCGTCACCTGCGTGGTGCTGATGCTCGCGCTGGTGTTTGTGAAGGGCCGTGTGGCGACCTCCGCGACGATCCTCCTTGCCGGATTGGCCTGCGGACCGGTGTTCCCCACGATGATGGCCGTCGTCCTGCTGAGCGTGCCGCCCGACACCATGGGCCGCGCCGTGGGATTCTTCTTCTCCTTCGCATCGGTGGGCTGGACGGTGATTCCGATGCTCATCGGCCTCGTCGCGCGGAAGACCAACATCCAGAGAGGCTTTCTCGTCGCCGCCGCGTCCGGCGCGGTGTTCCTGACGCTGATCGTGATCAGGGGAATGATGATCGGGTGACCCCGGGCCCGAAGCCCCAGGGCTCCATCTGTCAGTTCGGCCTACGCTGCGGCCATGGCACGAACGCGCTCGTGCGGGCCACGTAGGCGCGATAGTTAGGGCGGCGTCGGTCTCTGAGCGTTATGGGCGCAGACTCGCGCTCGCCTGGCCGCCGGACGATGTGCTAGCGAACGACAGGTCTTTCGGATCCCAATGAATGAATAGGCGAAGCGCTGCGGACTTTCGCCTAGAGGATCGTGTTGCACGTGAACAAGTTGCGACGAAGTCAACAAGAGATGCGATTGGTGAGACGCGAGCATCCGGGTGCTTCAAGCGGCTAAAGAACAACCCTCATGAAATGGGCTCGTAATAGGGCAACGTGAAGATCCGGCGAGAGGTCCGTCGCCCGCAAGTAGTTGAAAAGATTGGCTCACCACACTGGACGATTTCCGCAACTGGCTCATCCATGCCGCCTGAAGGAGGCGGCGGTTTGCTAAACGGAATCCCGCCTCTCGGACACCTTCAATTTCCTCGTAAATCCTTCCGTTTCTTTAGCTTCTCCGATCGGGCGATTTGGCTGCCGTTGGCTCTGGAGGCCCTGTTTTTGGGTGCCGCAGGGACAATCGTGGGGACAGTCGTCGTGATCGCGATGGGTCGTTCTGACACGTCAGTCACGCCGTGGATCGAGTGCTTGGGCCAGACGGCGTGCGAAGTCGATCGACGAGGAACGAGGATGGCTGGTTCGGTGGACCTGGAGCGCCCATCTTGCCTGGTCGACTTGGCGAACAATCGCTCGAGCCTGCTCAAACGACGAAGCGGTTGCTGCAAGGTCGAACGAATCGGCGCGGACTCTTCCGCCGCGGAGCGCCGCCGGCACACGACGGTTGCAGGCGCACACAGCGGTGTCTGAGACCAGTCCACAGAATTGAGCCGCCCGCAGCTCTTCATCGCGAGCGCGGCGCCGACGCCGCACGGCGCGCATGCGCCAGCGCGATCACGTGCAGGACGATGTGCCCCGGCACAAAGAACCCGGGGATTAACACGAGTGGGAGTCGCGTCATCGCGCCCGTCGGTATCACACTGTTCACTTTGGGAAACAGCAGCGGCACGACGGCCCCAACGGTGACGGCGACGATGAGATCCAGAATCCCCAGCACGTTCCAGTCACAAATTTCCGGCTCACGGCGAACCCGGCTCACGCGCCAGGCCCACGAGCATCCACGGCGCGGCGGCCCCGATGGCCATGTCGCCTAGTCCGGCCGGCCAGGCCAGCAACACACCGTAGGTGTCGAGCACCAGGAACGCGAACCCGCCGAATCGCCAGGCATGTGTCGCCGTGATGAAGCGGAGATCGGCCATCAAGGCATACTCGCGCACAGCCGGGGACACCCGGTAGGCGATCAGAAAAGCGATGAGAGGAGTCGCCCGACGCGGCCGTTCCCGTCGGTAAATTCCCGCTCAGTCCTTCTGCCCTGGACCGTCGCCGCGCTGCGCACGCAGGAAGGCGAGCAGCGACCGCTGAAGCTCCGGAGGCA
>CAYZBZ010000009.1:13125-38463 GCA_964476725.1 uncultured Vicinamibacterales bacterium | reverse complement strand
CGACCTTCTGCCATCCCACGAACACCACGTTGGCGGCCTTGACCATCGCGTCGGCCGCTTCCACCATGCCCACGAAGCCGCGCGTTTCCACGAGACCGAGCGCTTCACCTGGTTGTTCTTGGGCCATCATGTATTCAGCTTTGCCGCGCTCTCCTGCGAACGCGAGCCCTGAGTCTACTACGCAATCCGTCCGCGGGCCGACACGTCCATTCGACAAAGCACGTCCGCGCCGTCGACCCGCCAGACGTGGTCCATGAGGTTGGACACGACACAGGAATGGTTCGGGACGACTCGCACGAGGTCCCCCGGTTTCAGCGTCGACCCGCGCGTAGCTCGGACGGTCGCATGCTCTTCCGAGAGCCGCTCGATCACCAGCGATTCATCCGGTGCGGCCTGATCCAGCGCCTGCAGCACGACGCCGTATCCGGCCGCCCCTGCGCATCGGGCCAGGTCCGTCGTCAAGGTCTTGCTCCCGCAGTCGAGGATGATTCGATCCGGCTCGTGCGTCGTGACCACGCGTGCGAGAACCGTCAGCGCACAGTCCTCCCACGTCGCGGCCCCGAGCGCGACCTGCATGCGATCGTAATAGATGTAGTTGCCCGGCCGCAGCTCCGTGAGTCCAGGTTCCTTCGCGCTGAATCGCGCGGTCGGAGTCGCCCCCACGCTGATCTCGTCGACCGCGACACCCAGTTGCCGCACACGATCCGCGAGTGACGTCATGAGCCGGGCTTCACTGCGTGCCACGGCCGCGGTTTCCTCCTGCGACGTCACGCCATAGGCGTGCCCGGCGTGGCTCAGGAGTCCCTTGAAGCGGAGCCCCGGCAGCGCCGCGACCTCCCGGACGAACTCCGCGGCCCCCGCTGCTTCAGGATCGATTCCGCACCGATGGAGGCCGACGTCGACCTTCACGAGCACGTCGACCTCCCGGCCGGCCGCCCGCATTGCCTCCGACCACCCGCGCGCGACGTCCGGATGATCGACGATGAAGGACAGGTTCGTGCGCTCGAGAAGCGCAAGCACGCGCGCGGCGTTCACGGGATTCAGAGGATAGGGAAGGCGGATGTCTTCGATGCCGGCTGCGGCAAAGACCTCCGCTTCTCCAAGCTTGGCGCAGCAGATGCCGACGGCGCCGCGGCGGATCTGCAGCCGCGCGAAGTCCAGGCTCTTGTGTGTCTTCGCGTGTGGCCGCAGCCGGAGGCCGTGTGAGTCGGCCACGGCCTGCATGCGATCGATATTGCGCTCCACCCGGGACTGCTCGATGAGGGCGCACGGCGTGGGAAGATCGATCAGTCGCACGAGAGGGAGTGTATCTCAGCCGGCAGCCCTGAAGGGCTGCGCTACGGGAATCGTCCCTGCCGGCGCTCACAGAAACCCGAGCGCTGTTTGATTCACAAACCCGGGAAACACCCCGCTCGTATCTTTCAGGCCGAGGTGGCCGCGCACAACTTCCGAGAACACGCTTCGGAAGTCCGTCGTGACCGACAGGTCCCGTCCCTCGTAGCGCTGCTCGGGCGCGAGTCCCGGCCACCGGCCGTAGACCTTCCCGCCTCGCACGCCTGCGCCGAGGATCATCATCGCGTTGCCGTGCCCGTGATCGGTTCCGCGGCTGCCGTTCTCCACGACCGCCCGTCCGAACTCGGACATCGTCAGCACGACGACGTCCTGCATGCGATCGCCGAGGTCGCGCACGAGAGCCGCGAGGCCGCGAGCGAGATCGTCGAGCCGTGTGGCAAGCTGGCCGGTGGCCGCCCCTTCGTTGGCGTGATGGTCCCAGTTGCCGGATTCCGCGAAGGCGACCTCGACCCCGACGTCCGCCTTGATGAGCTGCGCGATCTGCCGGAGCGCGTCGCCAAATCCGGACCGCGGATACTGCGCGCCGTTGGCCGGCGCGTACTGCTGGGGGTTCGCGGTCTTCAGCATCCGGACGGCGTCGAACGCTTCGCGCCCGGTCGAGCGCAGCACGCTGCTGGCGGCGCCGGCGTATTCCGACTCGAACGACGTCTGGACCATGTCGCTGCCCTGGGCCGCCCGGAGGCCGAACTGGCTGATCTGTCCGATGGCCAGCGCGGGCTCGATGCCGCGCAGCGCTCGAGGAAGCTGCGGCGCGAGCGCGACAGCACGGAACGGGGTCGCCGCCCGATGCTCGCGTGCGTGCAGATAGCGGTTGAGCCACCCGTCCTCGGTGCTTTTGATGCCCGGGGTCGCGGTCTCCATGTAGTCCTGCGCGTCGAAATGGGATCGAGTGCCGTCCGGCGATCCGCAAGCGTGGACGACAGCCAGCTGGCCGGCGTCGTAGAGCGGCTCGAGCGGGGCGAGGCGCGGGTGAAGCCCGAAGAACCCGTCGAGATCGATCGCGGAGCCGGCGGCCGCGCCGGGCCGCGCGATGGCGAGCGTCGGCCGCGCGGCGTAGTAGTCGCGCTCGCCGAACGGCACGATCATGTTGAGGCCGTCCACGGCGCCCCGCTGGAAGATTGTGATCAGCACCCGGCGGCGGGAGTCTGCCGCGGCGACGGTCCGCGCCAGAAACGCTGGCGCAAACCCGAGGCTCACGAGCGCAAGGCCTCCGTTCTTGAGAAAGATGCGCCGCGAGATCATGGCGTCCTACCTTTTCTGAAATTCAGGGGAGCCCAGCAGCAGCGCGGCCATCTGCGACGGCTCTGCCGCCCTGGCCACGGTGGAACGCGTTGCGTCCGAGAGATTGCCAGCCAGCACCTGTTCGACTATCACGTCACCCTGCGGAGAGGTCCTGATGCCCCGCATGCGCCCGCCCGTCAGGGCGACGGCGAAGTTCATGCGGTTGAGGAGCGCGCCGGTGTTGACCCACGCGTCCGCGCGATCCGCATAGCCGGTCGGCGGCTGACACCGGTACGGCGGCATCCCCAGGTCGCGAATCGCCTGAACCAGCGGCTGCGCATTCACGGCCTCGGCCGACACCGCGCGCACGGCGCTCGAGACGAACTCGAACGGGGTCTTCACCTTTGCACGATACGCAGCCTTCGCGAAGAACTCCGGCGAGGTCACGATCGTCCGCACGACCTCGCGGATGTCGCCGCCGGTTTCACGAAAGCGAGCGGCCCCGCGATCCACGAGTGATGCAGGGGGCCGGTCGGCCACGAAACGGCGCGCGAGCTTCGTCGCGATGAAGCGCGCGGTGGAGGGATGCGAGGCGAGGATGTCGAGCACCTGTTCGGCATCGTGCTTCCCTCCTCCCGGCTTCAGACGGTGCCCGAGCACCACTTTTTCCCCGGCGTCATGCATCCGCGCCTCGTACTGGAATCCCCCTCCCTGGCGGGGGTTCGCAATCGTCCAGCCGGTGAAGGCGCGCGCGACTTCCTGCACGTCCTTCTGGGTATAGCCGCCGTCGACGCCAAGCGTGTGCAGCTCCATCAGCTCGCGCGCGTAGTTCTCGTTCAACCCGCGGGCACGCCGGTTCGGCGCCGTCTGCGAGAGGTCCGCGGCCCTCGGTGGCCCGCGTCGCGCTCCGATGCCGATTCCGTTCTGACCGCCACCGAAAAGCCCTCGATTCGGGCGAAGCCTCGGTGCGCCGACGCGCGGGCTGCCTTCGGGCGCCGAGCTCTGCCAGTTGTCGAGATAGAAGAGCATCGCGGGACTTTGCGCGGTGGCTCCGAGCAGGTCGCGGAATTGTCCAAACACGCGAGGGCGGATCGTGTCGCGCTCGTACTCCATCAGGTAAAGGCGTGTCGCCCCTTTCCCTGCAAACACGTTGAAGTGGTTGAACCAGAAGTCGACCATCACTTCTTCGAGCTGCCGCTCGCTGTACGCGGCACGAAGGACCTTCTGCTGCGAAAGCTCGGCAAACACCAGACGCTCGGCACGCATGGCCTCGACCTGACCGGGCGTCCGCAGCGCCCGCTTGTCGGCGCTCCCGGCGTCCCCGGACGGCATTGTTGCCCGCTGCTCCGCGGCTGCGTGCTGCTCCGCGGCCGGCTGCTCAGTGGGTGGCTCTGCGGCTGCCTGCTGTTGCGCGCGCCGGCGCTCCATCATGGCGGGCATGAAGTAGTTCTCGGCGAGATCGCGGCTGCTCTTCGTGAGCGTCTCGAAGCCCGCGAGGCGCTGCGCCATGGCCTGGTCTGCAATGCGCTCGGGGTGGAGCTGTTGCTCGATGTACTTGTCGAGGCCGACGCGGCGCACGCGCTCCACGTCTCCGGGCGCGGGACCAAAGCCGATGCGATTCAGCACGTGCACGATCGCGGCGGCGTCCGGGTTCGCCGGGACGGCCGAGCGCGTGTTTGCAGCCGGCAGAACCGCGATGCCGGACGCGAGAGCGATCGCCCCCGCTGTGAGGGTCGTGCGAACGAGCTGCACTGTGCGCATGGGTGACCTCTTGGCTGCGAAAGATGGCGTGCCGGGGCCGCGTTCGACACGATTCCAGAGTCTGAAGGGTTAGACCTGGCCATCGAGCCAAGGTTAAATCCCTTAGGCGCCAGGCTTTGGGCTTTAGGCTCTTGCCAGAGCCGAGAGCCGAGAGCCGAGAGCCGAGAGCCGAGAGCCGAGAGCCGAGAGCCCCAGGCCTAGTGATTAGGAATCAGGGATTGAGCAGCGCGTCGCAGGGCCGCTGCGAGGCGGGCTGCCTGTGCGGTGACTCGGGCGCTGTCGGCGGCATCGACCGCCTCCGCGACGCCCGGAAGCACTTCGGGCGCGTAGGTGTACTTCGGCGCGTAAATCTCGTGCCGATACCACGGACGCCCGGGAATGCCCGAAGCATCAATCAGCGCGCGTTCGACCTTGATCGCCCTGCTGTTCAGCCGTGCGAGCTCCGTCGCGTCGAGCCGGGTGATCGCGCCGTCGCGCGCCTGATTGAACGCGGCCGCGGCCGTCTTCAACTCGGCCGCTGCAGTGTGCAGGTCCCCGAACGCCTGACCCGTGACGGCCAGACCGACGGACGTCGCGGATCGGCCCTCGACTTCCTGGATGAACGTCAGAATGCGATCGGCGTACGGCTCGTAGTCGAGCGGAACCGCGTCGGCGTTTGCGAGGCGGAGCGACATCAGCCCCCAGAGCTGCACGAGCGCGACGTGATAGCGGAATCCCGGATCGCCGATGCGCGCCACCCACTCGTGCGTGTCATAGAGCGAGTGGTACACGCCATACGGCCCGTCGAACGTGAGATCGGCGACCGGGATTCCCAGGTGATTCAGGAAGACCGTGTAGTCGGACCCGCTCCCAAGCCGGTTGTCGACCAGTTCGTCGGATGAGCCCGTCGGCAGCGCGCCGCGCGCTCTTCCGCGCCGGTCTCGCGAGGCGGCCGCCACCGTTATCCGCAACACCGGATCGCGAACCGACTGCGCCGCCTCGGCGATCAGGCGATTGAGCGCCGGGACCGCCGTGGCGCTGAAGGCCGATCCTGATGCGGCGCTGTCGACGTTCAAGTAGGCCACGGCGCCGTCGCTCAATCGCTTCGCGTGTTGTTCACCCCATTCCGTGGACGACGTGAGCGTGAATTCCTCGGCGTCCCAGCTCGCGAAGAGAATGGAACGCTTCGGGCGCCAGCCGCGTTGCGCGAGCGCTCCGAGCGTTCGCGCGAGTTCCATCAGCGCGGCGGATCCGCTCGACGGATCCACGCCGCCGTAGATCCAGGCATCACGGTGATTGCCGACAATCACCAGGTCGTCCGGTCTGTCGCTGCCGCGGATCATCCCCGTCACCGTCCAGATCGCTCTCGTCCGATCGTCGGACCGCACCTTCATGTGGACGATCGGATCCCGGGCCTCGAGGATCACGCGTGCATCCTTGTACGACAGCGGCGCGCTGAGAATTGTCGGCAGCGACGTGGCTTCGGATTTCGGGATGCGGGGGGCGCCCGGCAACGAGGCCCAGCCGGGCGTCAGCGGATCGCCCGGCACCATGAAGTCGTAGACGACGCCGCCGCGCTGGATATGGCTTTCGGGGCCCCAGGGACCCCTCGGGTACACGGCGCCTTTGCCCGCGCCGTCGTCCGCCGGATCCGAGTAGATGAGGATGCCGGCGGCGCCGCGCTGCTGCGCCGTGAGCGCCTTGAAGCCGCGATAGCTGTACGGCACCGAGTATCGAACGAGCGCGATCCGGCCCCGGATGTCGGTGCCGCGGCGACTGAGCGCGTCGTAGTCGGCCGGGTTGCCGCTGCCGGCGTAGATGACCGGCGCGGTCACCTCGCCGGACGCGGAGTACGCGTGGTACGGCAACCTCGCTTTCGCGGGAGCGATCTGCGTGTAGGGATCCTCCGCGATCGGATCTTCCCGCATGGACGCGCGCCATGGCTCCGGCGCCGTCATCTCGACGGTGACTTCCTCCGGCCAGGGGAGCAGCACGTCGTGTGTCGTGATTTCGACGTGCTCGAGACCGAACTCGAGGAACCGGTCGCGCGTGCGGATCGCCAGGTCGTGATCGCGGTCGGATCCCGCGATGTGCGGCTCGCCGGCGAACACCTTGTGCTCGTCACGGATGCGCTCGGCCGATGGCAACGCAAGGAAGTCGCGTTCGAGGGCCGCTTCCGCGGCCGCGCTGTCGCGAGTGAAGCCAAAGACGGCGGGAGCAGGGCGCTGCCATGCCGCGACGGCGACGAGCGCGGCGATCGCAAGCGCGGTGGGTGCGGCAATACGCACAATCGGCTCCTGCTTATTTCAGATCCTTGACGATTTCGCGCGCCGCGTTCTGCCCGGGGCCGGCCGTGATCCCACCGCCCGGGTGCGTGCCGGCGCCGCACAGATACAGGCCGGCGATGGGCGTCCGGTACTGCGCCCACCCGAGAATGGGTCGCATCGTGAAGAGCTGGTCGAGCGAATGTTCGCCGTGCAGGATGTGACCGCCGGTGAGGCCGTACGTCTGTTCGAGGTCGCGCGGCGTGATCACCTGGCGGTGCTCGACCAGCTGCTCGATGCCCGGCGCATAACGCTCCAGCGTTCGCATGACGTGGCCAGCCAGCACGTCGCGCCCCTCGGTCCAGTCATGCCCCGCGGCAAGCGTGTAGGGGGCGAACTGCACATACACCGACATCACGTGCTTGCCGGCGGGCGCCAGCGCCGGGTCTTGCAGCGTCGGCAGCGCGATGTCGAGATAAGGCTCCGGGGAGATCTCGCCGTACTTGGACGGGTCGAATGCGCGCTCGAGATAATCGATGCTCGGCCCGATGTGCACGCGGCCGCGAAGATCGCCGGGGTTCGCGACGCCGGAGAAAACCGGCAACGCACCAAGCGCCAGGTTGACCTTCGCAGTGGCGCCCGGGCACCGGTAGTTGCGGACTTTCGTCAGAAAGCCGGGATCGAGATCGATCGGGTCGACGAGATTCAGGAAGGTTCGGCGCGGGTCGGCATTCGAGATCACCGCGGAGCCGGGAATCTCCGTGCCGTCGTCGAGCACGACGCCGGTCGCCCGTCCATCGCGGACGAGGACGCGCGCGACCGAGGCATTCGTGCGGATTTCCGCACCCGCGTCCTGGGCCGCGCTCGCCATCGCCCGCGTGAGCGCCCCGGGTCCCCCTTTGACCGACACACTGTTGCCGCCGGGCGCGGGATCGATCGCGGCGTTGAGCAGCAGCACGGCGCCCGTCCCGGCCGACCATGGCCCCTGCGACGTTCCGAAAATGCCACGGGCTGCAATCGTCGCCTGCAGCAGGTCGGTCTCGAACCACTCGCCGACGAGATCCGCCACGGCCATCGGCCCCCAGCGCAGCAGGCGATAACCGTCCTTCCGCCCGAGCGCGCGGAACCGGCGGCCCATCTTCAGCAGGTCCCACAGCTCTCCGGCCGCGGGCGCGCTCAGCGAGGGGGGCGTGCGTTCCATCAGCGCGGACAGAAACTTTCCGAGCCGCGCCAACGTCGACGAGAACTCGGGATATCGTTCGGCATCCTTCGGCGAGAACGCGCGAATCGCGTCGGCCGTGCGCGCCGTATCGGCCGACAGGGCCAGCATCCTGCCGTCCGGCGACAGCGCCACCAGCCGCGGGTCCGCCTGGACGAAGTCGACCTTGCGCCGCGCGAGCCGCATGTCGCGCACCACCGACGGGCGAAGCGGTCCGATCGCATGCGCCAGCGTCGGGCAGGTGTAGCCGTCAGCCAGCGGCTCGGTGACCGCGGCGCCGCCCACCATCGAGCGCCGCTCGAGCACGAGCGGCCGCAATCCTGCCCTGGCGAGGTAGAACGCCGTCGTCAGGCCGTTGTGGCCGGCGCCGATGATGAGGATGGGGGAAGAGGCGGTCATGTCTCTTTGATAATCCTCATCGCCGCATTACGACCCGGCGCGCCCATGATGCCTCCGCCCGGATGAGTGGCGGACCCGCACATATACAGATTCTTCACCGGCGTCCGGTACTGCGCCCATCCGGGCGCGGGCCGGAGGAAGAACAGCTGCTCGAGCGTGAGCTCTCCCTGGAAGATGTTCCCTTCTGTGAGCCCGAACTCGCGCTCCATGTCCAACGGAGTCAGGACCTGGCGGTGGAGGATGAGATCCTTGATGTTCGGCGCGTACTCCGCCAGCGTGTTGATCACCGTGTCGCCGAACGCCTCGCGGTGATCGTCCCAGCTGCCTTCCTTCAAGTGGTACGGCGCGTATTGCACGAAGCACGACACGACGTGCTTGCCCGGAGGCGCCACTGAGGGATCCGTGAGGCTTGGAATCACCATGTCGATGTACGGCCGGCGCGAGTAACGTCCGTACTTCGCGTCGTCGTACGCACGTTCCATGTAGTCGATACTCGGCGAAATGGAGATCGCGCCGCGGAGGTGCGGACCTGAGCCGGGCAGCGCCTTGAAGTCCGGCAGCCCGTCGAGCGCGAGGTTGACCTTGCCGGACGAGCCGCGGAACTTGTAGCGGCGGACGTCCTCGACGAATTCACCAGGCAGGTGCTCCGCGCCGACCATCTCGAGGAACGTGAGGTGGGGATCCACGCTCGACGCGACGACGCCCGCGGTGAGGTAGTCGCCGTTGGTCAGCACGACGCCGAGGGCGACGCCCTCCTTCACGATGATCTTCGAGACCGCGGTTTCGGTGCGGATCTCGACGCCGGCCTCTCGGGCCGCGCCGGCGATGGACTCGGAGATCGCGCCCGTGCCTCCGCGCGAGAGGCCCCACGAGCGGAAGGCGCCGTCGATTTCTCCCATGTAGTGGTGGAGCAGGACGTAGGCGGTTCCGGGGGAGCGCACTCCGAGCAACGTCCCGATGATGCCCGACGCCGACATCGTGGCTTTCAGCACATCGGTCTCGAACCACTGATCCAGGAAGTCCACGGCGCTCATCGTCATGAGCTGGATCTGGTTGTACTTGCCGTCGTCGCTGAGCGCCTGGAAGCGGCGTCCCAGAAACAGCAGATCCATCAGCCCGCGCGGATTGAGCGACGTGGGATCGGGAGGCGTCATCGTGAGGATCGGCTTCACGAAGCGTCCCATCTCGACCATCGCCTTGCCGTACTCGTCGTACGCTTCGGCGTCCACCTTCGAATGGCGGGCGATCTCCCGGCGCGTCTTCGCGTGATCGTTCACGCGCCAGAGGTAGTCTCCGTCCGGCATCGGCGTGAACGTTCCGTCGAGCGGCAGGATCTCGAGGCCGTGCTTCGGGAGGTCGAGCTCGCGGATGATCTCGGGCCGCAGGAGCGAGACGACGTACGAGCAGACCGAGTACTTGAACCCCGGGTAGATCTCCTCGGTGACCGCGGCGCCGCCGAGCACGTGACGCCGCTCGAGGACGAGGACCTTCCGCCCGGCGCGCGCGAGATACGCGGCGTTGACCAGGCCGTTGTGGCCGCCGCCGATCACGATGACGTCGTAGCTGGACATAACCGATTGCGGACTGACGATTGCGGTTGACGAGCGCGAAGGCCGGACTGCGGAATGCGGAGCGCGTGCCAGAGCACGCGGAGATCAGAGGCCGGACGTACGAGAGCAGAGCAGCGCGAGCATCAGGAACCGGGCGGTATTCTAACCTATAATCGAACCGCGAACCGCGAATCGCGAACCTCGCAGCCGAGCTGACTATGCCGATAGGAACCGCCGTCCACGAGCGCACCTTCGCGCTCTGTGAAAGCCTCAATTATCGCGAATGGTCCGGCTACTACGCCGTCAGCGCCTACGAAGGGCACCACGAGCACGAGTACAACGCCATCCGCAACGCGTCAGCGCTGATCGACGTCTCTCCGCTCTTCAAATACTTGATCACCGGCTCCGACGCCGCACGCTTCGTCGACCGCATCATCACGCGCGACGTCTCGAAGATGTCCGTCGGACAGGTGTTCTACACGCCGTGGTGCGACGAGCACGGGAAGGTGATCGACGACGGGACCGTGTCGAGGCTGGCGGAGGGGACGTTCCGCTGGACGGCGGCGGATCCGAGCCTGCGCTGGTTCCGCCAGAACACCGTCGGGCTCGACGTCGCCATCGCGGACATCTCCGAGGAAACCGCGGCGCTGGCGCTTCAGGGACCGACCTCCGCAAAGCTGCTGCGGGCCGTCGCCAAGGCTGACATCGACGCTCTCAAATACTTCCGGGTGACGCCCGGGACGATCGCGGACGTGAAGGTGGAGATCTCCCGCACCGGGTATACCGGGGATCTCGGCTACGAGATCTGGATGCCAGCCGAGCACGCCGTGCGCGTATGGGACGCGCTGATGGAACGGGGCAGGCCGTTCGACATCAAGCCGGCGGGCATGCTCGCCCTCGACGTGGCACGCATCGAGGCCGGGCTGCTGCTCATCGAAGTGGACTTCTTCAGCAGCAAGAAAGCGATGATCCCGTCGCAGGCCTACACGCCGTACGAGATGGGCCTCGGCCGGCTGGTCAGTCCGAACAAGGGACGTTTCATCGGGCAGCAGGCGCTTCGCGACGAGCAGAGCCGCGGTCACGCCCGGCAGGTCGTCGGGCTCGCGATCGAGTGGACCGAGGTCGAGCGCATCTACGAGAAGCTCGGGCTTGCTCCCGCGGTCTCGGCGACGGCATCACGCGTGGCTGTCCCGGTGTACCGATCGGGGCGCCAGGTGGGCAAGGCGACATCCACGACGTGGTCGCCGGTCCTGAAGAAGATGATTGCGCTCGCGACGCTCGATCGGCCGCACTACGAGGCCGGCACGACGCTTCAGATCGAGGTCACCGTGGAGGCGGCCCGGCATCAGGTGACGGCAAAGGTGGTTCCGGGGCCTTTCTTCAACCCGGCGCGCAAGACCGCGACTCCACCGGCCTGAACCGGCTCTCCCCGCCGGGCCCGTCTCGCCGCTCCGAATGTCACCTTACTCCGTTCCCTCTGAGGTGAAACCGCGACGGCTTCCGCCGCCGTGGACGTCGACAATCATCCGGTCGAACGCGTAGAGCAGATCCTCGCGGTTCGAATACGGGCCTGGCGTGTAGGCACGCGATGAGATGCCGGCTTGCGAGAGCTCGCAGACGTGCCAGTCCTGGCGGTTCGTCATGTCCCAGAAATCGATCGCGTCGGAGGCATTGAATCCCGGTCGGGCGAGCTCCTCGGGCTGGAAGTGCCACTCGCAGATGTTGAGGGTACGATCCGGAGCGATCGGCCACAGCGTGTGCACCAGCATGTAGTCGGGGTGCAGGCTGAGGAGCATGTTCGGGAAGATCGCGTAGTAGTACACGTGGCGCGCATCTTCGGCCGAGAGCCCCGGCAGGAAGGCCCGCGGGCAGGTGCCGTCCATCGACAGCGTCTCGACCCCCGGGCGCAGGTCCATCCGTCCGCCCATGTAGGTCGCGCGCAGCGGCTCGTTCTCGCCGCTCAGGTAGTGCGACAGCTTGTTGAGTGCCGGGTGCAGGTTCGGACAGTGCAGGCACTCGTTGTAATTCTGAATGACCAGCTTCCAGTTCGCGCGGACGTCGTAGACAATCCGGTGGCCGAGGCGCAGATCGTCCATGCCCCATTGCCGGAACCTGCCCGGAAGCTCTGCGAGCTGCGCGCGGAGCGGCTGCGGGTCCGCCGAGAGGTTGATGAAGATGTGCCCATCCCAGACGTCGGCGTGCACGCGGTGCAGCGGGTAGTCGTCCTTGCGGAAGTGCGGCACTTCCTCCATGTGCGGCGCCCCCGCGAGGCGCCCTTCGAGGTCGTACGTCCAGGCATGGTAGGGGCACTGGATACTCCCCGCGAACGCCCCCTCGGATTCCGTGCACAGCCTGGTCCCCCGATGACGGCACACGTTGTAGAAGGCGTTGACCCGGCCTGACTGGGCGCGCGTGATGATGATGCTCTCGCCGAGCAGCTCGCGCACGAAGAACCGACCGGGCCGATCGACCTGCTCGGTGCGGCCGGCGCAGACCCACATGCGCCCGAACAGCGCATCCATCTCGCGGCCAAAGTAGGCGGGATCGACGTAGTACGCCGCCGGCAGCGTCCGTGCCCCCTGCGGCATCACGTCGCGCGGTTTGATCACGATGTCTCGCGGCTGCGCCATCTCGGTTCTCTCGTCCTCGTTGCCGTGTGTCGCCGAGTCTTGCGTACGTCTGCGGCCTGTTTGCTGGTGAGTTCCGCCCGTGGAAATGATACAACCTCCGCCGTGCCTTCCGTTACCAGCCCCCCGGCCGTCCCCGCACTCAAGCGTGAGCTCGGCCGCTGGGATCTGACCGCTCTAGGCGTCAACCAGGTGATCGGCGGCGCCGTGTTCGCGCTGCCCGCGGCGCTGGCCGCCAGCGCCGGCGGCTGGAGTCCGTGGATGGTCGCGACCGTCGGCGTCGCCTCGATGCTGATCGCGCTCTCGTTCGCCGAAGTGGCCAGCCGGTTTGAGGGGACGGGTGGACCCTACCTGTACACGCGCGCCGCCTTCGGCCGCTTTGCGGCCTTCGAAGTCGGCTGGATGCTCTGGTTCACCCGGGCGGCGAGCTGGGCGTCGGTGATCAACGTGCTCGTGTTGTCGCTCGGATTCTACTGGCCCGTCGTCACCACGGGACTGCCGCGCGCGTTGCTCATCACGACGATCATCGCGGTCGTTTCTGCGATCAACATCCGGGGCATTCGCGAGAGCAGCTTCGTCGTAAACGCGCTGACGATCGGCAAGCTTCTGCCTCTCGCGACGTTCATCCTGGTGGGGATCTTTTTCGTCGACTGGTCTCGTCTGATGCCGGCGGCCGGCGTGTCGCTCAAAGACTTGTCGGCCAGCGGCCTGCTGCTCATCTTCGCGTTCGGGGGTTACGAGATCGTGCCGGTCGTTGCCGGGGAAGCCCGCGATCCTCGCCGGGACATGCCGTTCGCGCTCATCATGACGATCGTCATCGTCGCCGCCCTGCTGACGCTGGCGCAGATCGTGGCGCTTGGCACGCTGCCCGGACTCGCAACATCCAGCACGCCGCTCGCTGATGCGGCGGCCATGTTCCTCGGCGCCGGCGGCGCCGCCCTGATAACGCTCGGCGCGGTTATATCGACCTCCGGCAACAACATGGGCTCGGCGGTGTCCGGCTCACGCAACCTCTTCGCGCTCGCGGAGCAGGGGGATCTGCCGCCGTTCTTCGCAAGAGTCCACCCGCGCTTCCGCACACCAGTGACCGCGATACTGGTCACGGCCGCGGTCGCGGTGGTGCTTGCCGTCTCCGGAAGCTTCCGGACGATGGCTGCGGTCAGCGCCATCAGCCGCCTGATCGTGTACGTCGCGACGTGCGCCTCCACGCTGCGCTTGCGCGACCACCGTTTCGAAGGAACGGTCAAGCCGGCTCTATTTGTCGTGCCGTTTGGACCGGTCATTCCCGTCGCGGCCATCGCGATTGCGCTGGCGATCCTGGCCGGCGCGACACGAGAGCAGCTGCTGGCCGGCGCGTACGCGCTCGCGGCCGGGGCGGTGTTGTTTTTCATCGCGGTCAGAGGAAGAGGGATTCTAAAGCTCTAGAGTTCCAAAGTTCTGGAAGCGGCTTCAAAACCGTAGCGCAGCCCTTGGGGGTTGCCTGGGGGGGGCGTTCAATCGGCGCTGATGGCCAGCACGTCGTACTTCCACACCGCGGCGGAGACTGCGAGCGGGGTCAGCAGGCCGAGCGCCCAGATGAGCAGCGTGACCACTGTCAGCGTCACGCTGTTCGGCGCCAGCGTGGTCAGCACCGGCGCGAAGAGGATCGCGAGCGTCCCACCGCCGATCTGGCTGATCAGAATCCACTCGAGCGGCCGTTTGAGATGTGCGAGCCCTTCCTGCTGGAGGACTTCGCGGTGACTGCGCACCAGCGACACCACCGCGGTGACGGGCAGGACGATGCCCAGCAGGACGAGCAGCGGGAAGCCGAAGACGATGACCGCCAGGACGTATGGGCCCGTCAGCATGGCGGGGCTGGCCGGCGCGAACCACACGAGGCCGGCAATCGCCAGAGGCGCCAGGCCATACGCGATGGCCATCTGACTCCCGGACGATTTGATCCAGGGACGCCGTCGAGGGAACACTTGCGTGAAGTGGAACAGCAGCAGGGCGCCGACTCCCAGGCCCGCCATGACGGCGGCGGTGGCGCCGGCCGGCAGCTTCCTCGGGTCCGTCATGCCCCGTATCCACCAGAGCGTCGGGATGCCGAACACGATGAGATTAGCCACCGAGAATGCGAGAAACACCTGCGTGCGGATATCGCGCTTCGCCCGAAGCCATGCCGCGGTGCCAATCACCAGGTAACAGGCGGCGGCAATCGACTGCATGACGCCGTCGAGAGTGGTGAAGGCCGGAGCAGGCAGCGTCATCAAATCCATGTCGCGCCATTGTCCGTGCGAAAGCCCGGGGGCCGCAACTGCCTCTCGGGCGATAATGTGCGCCATGCGACCGACAGTGACCGTGTGCCCTCTCTCCTGCACGATTGCGATCGCCGGCGTTCTCGTGACGTTCCTCTGTGCAGCGCCGGCTTTCGCCCAGCGCGATCTCCCCTCACAAGCGGTGGCGCGGATCTGGGACGCGGAACATGTATCCCCTCCGTTGCCGCCACTCGTCGATCATGCGGAAGTGGTGCGCAGACTCGACGCCGTCGTCTCTGCAGCCCCCGATCTCTTCACATTGGAAAGAATCGGCGCATCAGTCGAAGGACGCTCGATCAACTACATCCGCGTCGGGACGGGCCCCATGGGCGTGCTGCTGTGGTCCCAGATGCACGGCGACGAGCCGACCGCCACGTCGGCGC
The DNA here is from genome assembly GCA_964476725.1 of uncultured Vicinamibacterales bacterium. Taxonomy (GTDB): domain Bacteria; phylum Acidobacteriota; class Vicinamibacteria; order Vicinamibacterales; family 2-12-FULL-66-21; genus JALZOC01. The sequence goes on along the minus strand of CAYZBZ010000009.1, from coordinate 23,410 downwards.
TGTTCGACGTCCTCGAGTACCTCACGCGCCATCGCGGCGATCCGGCCGTTCGGCGCCTCCTCTGGAGCCTGACCCTGCACATTGTCCCGATGCTGAATCCGGACGGAGCTGAGCGCTTCACACGCCGGAATGCGCAGAGTCTCGACATCAATCGCGACGCGCTGCGGCTGCAGTCGCCGGAAGGGCAGCTCCTCAAGGCGCTGCGCGATCGCGTCAACCCAGGGGTCGGCTTCAACCTGCACAACCAGAGCTGGCGTACATCGGTCGGAAATCCGCCGAAGCCCGCCTCGATCTCGCTGCTGTCGGTTGCGTTCGACGAGAAGCGCGGCGACAGCCCCGGCCGCACGCTCACGCGCAAGCTGTGCGCCGTGATCCGCGACGCCATCGAACCGTTTGCATCGGGGCAGATCGGCCGCTACGACGACGAGTTCGAGGTTCGTGCGTTCGGCGACAACCTCACGCTGTGGGGCACGCCGGTGGTCTTGATTGAAACCGGCCCATGGCCCTCGCAGGAACCGGATCCGCCGCTCGTGCGCCTGAACTTCATCGCGATTCTGTCTGCGCTCGACGCGCTCGCCACCGGTCAGGTCGATAAGGTCGATCCGAAGCGCTACGACAGCCTGCCGATGAACGAGTCGAAGACGCTGTATCTCCTCGTGTCGAACGCGACCGTCATCAACGGCGCAGGGGTCGCGCCGTATACGTCCGACATCGGCATCGTCGGGAACCGCCGGGTTCGCACGGTGAACGGACGGCGGGAGATCGAGCTGCCCCTGACCATCGACGACATGGGAGATTTGCGGACGTCTGGTGCGCTGCGGACGATTGATGCGACGGGGTTGATGGCGGTGCCGGACGCCGGATACTCCGAAGGGACGCTCGTCGATCTACCGGACTGGAGGAGCAGGGGAGAGGTGACGGTCGCGGTCGGCCAGGCCGTGCGGATCGCGCTGCTGCGGCCAGCCGAGGGGGGCAAGTACCGCGTCGAAGTCGTGCTGCGCTGAACGCTGAAGCCCAGGGCTTCAGCGTTGCAGGCCTGAAGGCCTGCGCTACGATATCGGGGCCTAATTCGTCGACTTCACGTTGCGGCGGTAGACGATCTTGCCGTCGAAGATGGTGACCGCCACGGTGGTGGAGGCCAGCTCCTCGGCGGGCGCGTCGAAGATGTCGGTCGACAGCACCACGAGGTCCGCCAGCATGCCCGCCTTGAGCGATCCCTTGCGCTGTTCGTCGAACGAGGCATACGCCGGTACTGACGTGAACGCGTCAATCGCGCGTGTCAAGGAGAGCCGCTCGGTTCCAGAGCGGCCCTCGGCGGGCGCGCCATCGAGCGTCGCTCGATTTACTGCGGCGTGTATCGCGGCCATCGGATTGAGCGCCGCGGAAGGCCAGCCCGTCCCGAACGCGACCTTGCCGCCGGCGGCGGCAACGCCCCCGTAGGGCCACGCGCGCGCCGCCCGTTCGGCACCGACATTCCGCACCCAGGCTTCCAGCCGTCCCTCGAGGGGGACGCCGTGGAGTGGCAGCATCGACGCGATCACATGCAGACGGCGAAACCGGGGCAGATCTTCAACATCGACCAGACCGATCCGCTCGACTCGATGACGACGGCCGCGCGCCGGCTCGGGATTCGAACGTGCCGCGTGCTCGTATGCGTCGAGCGCCATGCGGACGGCGCGGTCGCCGACCGCTCCTGTCGTCACCTGCCAGCCTCGCGCGTCGAGCAGCCGGACCATGCGGTTCAGGTCGTCGGGGGCGATGGAACTGCCGCCGGACACACCCTCAGGCTTACCGGTATACGGCTCGAGCATCGCGGCGCTGAACGACTCCACCGGGCCATCGAGCGTGATCTTGACGCCGCCAACTTTGAAAAGAGGATCGTCCGGATACTTGCTCGACAGCGCGTCGAGTCCGGCGAACATGTGGTCCGTCGCGACGCCGTCGAGCGAAACCGATGCATACACGCGGAGGTTGAGGTCCCCGGCCCGGCGTGCGTCCTCGTAAAGAGTGAACTCATCGGCGCCCGCGGCCGCCTCCTGCACGCTGGTGATCCCGTGGCGATGCGCCTCCGCGATGGCGGCGCGCAAGGCGTGTGCACGTTCCTCACGGGTCGGCCGCGGCACAAGTCGCGCAGCGAGCGCGACCGCCGCGTCTCTCAGTACGCCTGTCGGCTCACCGGTGCGCGGATCCTTGACGATGAGGCCGTTCGGCGGGGTGGGCGTGCGCCGGGTGATTTCGGCAAGCCGCAGCGCTTTGGTGTTCACCCATGCGGCCCGGCCGTCGTACGAGACGATGAAGGCAGGCCGATCCGGTGCGACCGCATCGAGGAGCTGACGCGTCGGTCCGCCGTTCTGAAACGACCCGGCGTTCCACCCGCGGCCGACCACCCACAGGCGATCCGGGTTCGCGTCGGCCCACGTCCGGATACGCGCCAGGATCTTGTCCGGCGTCGTCGCGTCGAGCAGATCGATCGTGTCGAGCCAGAACCCTCCGTCGATGAGCTGCGCCTCCGCGTCGTTGAATCCCGGCACCACCGCGGCGCCGAGCGCGTCCACGACCACGGTCTGCGGACGGCGCAGGCGATTGATCTCGCGGTTGCTTCCCACGCGAAGGATCTGATTGCCGCGCACCGCGACCGCTTCCGCCATCCTGCCCGACGCGTTTGCGGTGTACACGCTGGCGTTGAAGACGATGAGATCGACGGGGCCGTCGCTGTCGTCGCGCTGAGCGCCGACGATCAGTCCCGCGATCAGCGTCGCGGCGACAATTCCGACGACGACGTATGTCGTGAGGCGGGCGGCCATGCAGTCTCCCGGGCGCGGCGGTTGCACCCGCGCGGCGCTCGGCCTGGAGCGGGCATTCTAGCACGCGCCCGACCCGGCGTTAAGCCCGCGTGGAACGCCATGTTCGGCGACGAGGTTACCGAAAAAAACAAAGGCAGACCGACGACATTTCCCGGTCGTTTCCGATGACTTCGTGCCAAATCCGGCCTCCGGCGCCGCCCCGGTCCGCGTGTTACAGTTCCGGCGATGAACGTCGCCCCGGCCGCCGACGACAAGCTCCTCCGCGCCATCGGGCTGCGGTCCGCGATTCTCTTCGTGGTCGGCAGCGTCATCGGTTCCGGGATTTTCCTGACGACGGGCGGGATGGCGGCCGTGATTCCGTCCGCCTCGCTGCTGCTGGCCGCGTGGGTCCTCGGTGGTGTTCTCGCCATCGCCGGAGGGCTGACCTACGCCGAGATGGGCGCGATGTTTCCACGCTCGGGCGGCGTGTACGTATTCCTCAAGGAAGCGTACGGGCCGCTGCCGGCGTTTCTTTACGGCTGGGCGGCGCTGTTTGTCGTGATCAGCGGCGGCATCGCGGCGGTGGCGGTGGGGTTCGCGGCCTACCTCGGCTACTTCATTCCGGAGCTCGCCGGGACCTCGATCGCCGGCATCAGCGGCCCGAAGCTCGTCGCCGTCGCGGCGATTGCCGTCCTGGGTGCGATCAACTACGTGGGCGTGCGCCGCGGCAACCTGGTGAACGTCGTGACGACCGTCGCCAAGGTCGGCGGGCTGGCGGCTCTTCCGATCATGGCGCTGATCGCGTGGCGTGTGCACCCTGTGTTCGTCCCGATCGTGCCGCCGGACCTTGCGCGTCCGGCCGCGTCGTTCGGCGTCGCGATGATCGCGGTGCTCTGGACGTACGAGGCGTGGTACTTCGTGACGTACGCGGCGGGCGAGATCAAGGAGCCGCAAAAAAACATCCCGCGCGCGCTGCTGGGCGGGATCCTGCTGCTCACGACGATCTACGTCACCGTCAACATCGCGTACCTGTACGCGCTCAGCATCGACGAGATGCGGGGGGTGACGCGTATCGCGGAGCGCGCCGCGACCGTGCTCGTCGGGCCCGCCGGCGCCACGCTCGTTGCGCTGACGGTCGTGGTTTCCACGTTCGGCAACAACGCGGCGGCGATCCTGGCCGGATCGCGGCTGCTCTTCGCGATGGCGTCCGACGGCGTGTTCTTCCCGGCGGCGAGCAGGGTGCACCCGCGCTATCGCACGCCGCACCTGGCCATCGTCGCGATCACGATCTGGTCCGCGCTGCTGGCGCTGTCCGGGACGTACGAGCAGCTGTTCACCTACGTCATGTTCGCATCCATTCTCTTCAGCGTCGCCGCGGGCGTTGCGCTGTTCCGGCTCCGCCGCACGATGCCGGAGCATCCGCGCCCCTACCGTACCTGGGGATACCCGATCGTCCCGCTGGTCTTCATCGCCGGCTCGGCGGCGTTCGTCATCAACACGCTGTTCGAAAGGCCAACCGAGTCCCTGGCAGGACTTGGCTTGCTGGCGCTGGGGCTGCCGGCCTATTGGTATTGGAAAAAGCCCGGGCGGTAAAGCCATGCGCTTTGCGATCCTGGGTTCGGGTGCGGTCGGCGGCTACTACGGGGCGAAGCTCGCGCGCGCGGGGCATGACGTGACCTTCATCGCTCGGGGAGCACACCTCGCGGCGATTCGCGCGCGCGGGCTGGAGATTCGAAGCCCCATGGTGGGGGACTTCACCGTCCATGCACGCGCCGAGGAAGACACATCGAAGGTCGGACCGGTTGACTTCGTGATCGTCGCGGTGAAGGCCTACGACAACGCGACCGCGTTGCCGCTGGTTGCGCCGATGGTCGGGCCGGGCTCGTCCGTGCTGACGCTGCAGAACGGCGTCGACAGCGTGAACGAGCTGGCCGCGATCGTCGGGGAGGAGGCCGTCATCGGCGGAACCACCTATATCGCGACGGCGCTGACCTCGCCGGGTGTCATCGAGCAGACCGGCACGCATCGTCGCGTCGTCTTCGGTGAGGTCTTCGGAGAGCTTCCACGGCTGACGGCGCGCGTGCGCGCGCTCCACGAAGCGCTGGGGAGGGCCGACATCCAGTCGGAGGCGGTCGAAGACGGGCGCGTTCCGATCTGGGAGAAATTCATTTTCCTGGCGGCGCTGGCGGGGTTCACCGGCGCGTCGCGACTGCCGATCGGTCCGCTTTGGGCCGATCCGCAGATTCGCGCGCAGTTCCTCGAAGCGTGCCGGGAGGTGGAGCGCCTGGCCCGCGCGGAAGGGGTGGAGGTCGCGCGCGAGGTCATCGATCGGATCGGCGCCTACGTCAGCGGCCTCCCGCGATCGATGCGGTCGTCGCTGCTGATCGACCTGTCGCAGGGCAAGCGCATCGAGGTGGAGGCGCTGCACGGATCGGTCGTGCGCCGCGCCATCCGCGCCGGCGTGCCGGCGCCGATTATGTCGACGTTGTATGCGGTGCTGAAGCCGTTCGCGGCAGGGGCACCCCCACCCGCTTGACCAGCGCGTCGTAACGCGGGTCCCCGCGCAGCAGCCGCAGAGACGGATCGACGGCGATGAAGACCGTGCCGGCGAGCCGCTCGTCCACCATGCGCTGGAGGTGCTTGATCGCCGCCTTCGTGTCGCCGAGATGCACGCTGACAACAGCCGCCGGGTAGTGCACGGCCCCGCCCGCCGCCGGCACCGCCGCTTCGAGCATCGCGAGCCGCGTGCGCCAGTAGGCTGTGGCTCCGCCCGCTCGAAACGCCGCCCGCAGCGCTTCGCCGTCGAACTCCATCCCCCAGCAGCGCTGTCGCGCGATCAGATCCGCCGACTGCTCGAAGCGTCCCAGGTACTCGTACGAGATGATCAGCATGTTGCCGGCCTCTTCGAGGTCCGGCGCAATCTCGCGCGTCCGCAGCGCTTCGCGGATCGCCTCTTCGGGTCGTCCGCCGAAGTGATACGCCCAGGCCACGCCCATATTGATGAACAACGAGAGGGGATCCTGATCACGGGCGAGGCGCGCTTCGGCCAGCCCCTCGTCGTGCCGTTCGCACGTCCCGAGGAGCAGGCCGTAGACCGAGTGCGCCATCGCCAGCCGCGGTCCGAGCGCAATCGCCTTGCGGAACTCACGCTCCGCCGCGGCCCAGTCCCACCCGTGGAAGAGCAGATCCAGCCCCAGCGTGACGTGCGCCTCGGCCAAATCCGGATCGAGCTCCAGCGCGCGGGTTGCCGCCGCGCGCGCGCGCGGAAACCCCTCCGACGGCGGGATGAACTGGTAGTACGCCATCGCGCCGTACGTGTCGCCGAGCCCCGCGTAGGCCTGTGCGTACGCGGGATCGTGAGCAATCGCGCGCTCGAAATGCTCCCGCGCGCGGCGGAAGCCGTCCGGCGACCAGCTGTTCCAGTGATACCGCCCGCGCAGGTATTCCTGGTACGCCTCGGGATGGACCGTCGCGCGCTTGCGCAGCTTCTTCTTCTGCTCGCCGGTGAGCTTGAGCCGCAGAGCCTCGGAGATCTGCCACGCGATCTCTTCCTGTACCGTGAGGAGATCGGTGCTCTTCTGCCGGAACTGCTCGCCCCAGAGCTGCGACTCCGTCGCGGTGTCCACGAGCTCCGCCTGAATGTTGAGCATGTCCCCCTGGCGCACGACGCGCCCCGTGAGAATGGTGCGGGCGTTCAGCGCCAGCCCCACCGTGGCGGGATCTGCCTGCAGGCCCTTGTAGCGGAACACCAGGCTGCGCGGCACGACCCGGAGTCCGCTGAGCTGCGACAGGCTGTTGATGATGCTCTCCGTAATCCCGTCGGAGATGTAATCGATCTGCGGTTCCGCGCTCACGTTCACGAACGGCAGCACCGCCAGCGACTTTCCACGCGGCCGCGGACGACGTCCCGTCGACATGCCGGCGGCCCCCGTAAGCAGCGAGCGCAGCGCCATCGCGAGATCCTGCGCGGACTGGAAGCGACGGGCGGGGTCACGCTCCACCGAGCGTGACACGATCGCGCGAAGCTCCGGCGGCGCGAGCGGGTCGAAGGCCGACAGTTCCGGCGGGTTGCCGTGCATCACGTGCGCGAGGACTTCCTGCGGGGTCGCGCCGGTGAACAGCCGGCGGCCGCTGAGCATCTCGAAGATCAGGCAGCCCGCGGCGAAGATGTCGGCGCGGCCGTCCACTCGCTCTCCGAGCACCTGCTCCGGCGACATGTAGCCGAACGTCCCGAGCACCACCCCCTGCGCCGTCCGGGCGATCGTCGGATCGTCGGAGGATCCCGCCGGGTCGTTCAGGCGCTGGAGCGCCAGGCCGAAGTCGAGGATCTTCACCGCGCCGTCGGAGGTGAGGAAGATGTTCTCAGGCTTGAGATCGCGGTGGATGACCCCTTTCGCGTGCGCCGCCGAGAGCCCTTCCGCGATCGCGGCTCCGAACTGCGCGGCACTGCGCCATCCGATCGCCCCTTTCTTCAGCCGCTCGCGGAGCGTCTCGCCTTCGAGCAGCTCCATGACCGCGACCAGCAGTCCATCGACGACCGCGAGCTCGTAGATCGACAGGATCCCTGGATGCGACAGCGCGGCGACCGCCTTCGCTTCCGTCTCGAAGCGCTGCCGCATCTCCGGGTCGGACGCGATGTGTTCCGCCATCACCTTGATGGCGACATCGCGGTCGAGGCGCAGATCGCGCGCGCGATACACTTCGCCCATACCCCCGGATCCAAGGGGAGACAGAATCTGGTATTGGGCCAGGCGGAGGCCCGGTGAGAGTGACATCTGGTGTATCTGGGAGCTTTCAGTCTATCCCAAGGTTCCTCAGGGTTCCTCAAGCGGAACCCCGTGGAACCCGATCAATCCGAGCCGATTTGCAGCGCCCGATACGCCGCCATGCCCCCGGTCACGTTGAGGACCGTGCCGACCCCGGCCCGCGACAGCAGGCTTGCCGCGAGCGTCGAACGATAACCCCCTTCGCAGATTGTGGCGACGGCCGCGTCCCGCGGGACATCCGCCGCACGCCTTCCAAGGTCGCCGACCGGCACGTGCGTCGCGCCGTCGATGTGCCCGTCCTGCCATTCGCGCGGGCTGCGGACGTCCATCACCGTCAAGCCATCGCCCCGCGCCACCCGTTCCCGGAGCTCCCGCGGCGTGATCTGCGGGATGTGTGACGTCGGGAGGCCCGCGTCGCGCCACGCGTCCAGGCCGCCGTCGATGTACCCCTCGACGGCATCGATCCCGACGCGGAGGAGCTGACGGCCCGCTTCAGCCGCCTCGCGTTCGTTCGACGCAAGCAGCACGATACGGGCGTCTCCGGGAAGGATCCATCCGGCCCAGTAGCCGACCTTCGGTCCATACGCCAGGCTCAGCGCGCCGGGCGGATGTGCACCGCAGAACGCGTCGGCGGCACGAAGATCCAGCAGGATCGCCCCTGCGCGGGCCGCGGACGCCGCGCGCGCGACGCCGATGGCGCCCACTCCCGGGTACCCGTCCGCCAGCCTCCGCAGCGGAGGGCCGTCCTGGTTGACCCGCTTCATGCGGGAGAAGTACGGCGGCGTCTCCGGCAGGTCGGCAAGTACCGCGGCGACAAACGCGTCGCGGGACGCGTGCCGCAGCATGGGGTTGAGCCGCCGCTCCCGTCCGATGGTGGAGTGAGGCTCCGCGCCGATGCCGGTGCCGCAGAGCGATCCGGCGCCGTGGGCGGGATGCACCTCGACCGCGTCCTCCAGCGCCAGCAGCCTGTTGACCAGCGAGTCGTACAGGTCTCCGGCAAGCTGGCGCGTCTGCTCCGGCCCGAGCAGATCCGGCCGCCCGACCGCCCCGACAAACAACGTGTCGCCCGTGAATACCCGCGTCGCCTCGCCCGGATGTCCAGCCACGATCGACATGTGTTCCGGCGTGTGCCCGGGCGTGTGAAGAAACTCCAGCGAAAGATCTCCCACCGACAACCGCTCGCCGTGGTGCGCCTCCTGGAAGGCGAAGCCGAGCGCTGCGCCCGGCCCCGCGATCGTGCGCGCTCCGATGGCTCCCAGCTCGCGCGCACCGGACACGAAGTCCGCATGGATGTGCGTCTCGATGGCCGCGACGACCCGCAGCCCGCGTTGCCGGGCCGCAGCGACGTACACGTCGACGTCGCGGCGCGGGTCGACGACAATTGCGTCCCGGGTTCGATCGCACGCGAGCAGGTACGACGAGTGCGCCAACCCTTCTTCGAAGAACCGCTGAAACATCGGATAGAATTCCTAGCAGCGAAGGGCTGCTCTCGGCGGATCATAGCATCGGCTTCGATGAAAGACCTTCGCTCCGGCGTCACGGTTCAGACTATCCATTGCCTGTCGTCACTCCCGCCATCGTCGCGATCGTGATGGCCGCCGGCGCGCTCGCCGGATGCCTCGGCGCGCTCCTTGGCCTTGGGGGGGGCGTCTTCCTGGTCCCATTCCTCAACGCGGTGCTCGGTCTCGATTTCAAGATCGCCGCCGCGATCAGCCTCGTCACCGTCATCGCCACATCGAGCGCCGTGTCCGCGGGAACCGCCGGGCGCAACTTGATCAACCTGCGTCTTGGAATGCTGCTCGAGGTCGCCTCGGCGGCTGGCGGCGTCGCGGCGGCAATCACCGTTTCCCACATCTCGGATGTCATGCTCGAGCGCGGCTTTGCGGTCGTGGCCGCGCTCATCGCGGTGCTGATGCTGTCGCAGCTCGAGCGCCGCAACGTGATTCTCGATCTCACGGTGGACCCCGGCAGGCTCGGAGGCCGCTTTCATGATGAGGAAAGCGGAGGCGAGGTCGTGTACCAGGTGAAGCGCCTGCCGGCGGCCCTCGGCGTGTCGTTCGTGGCCGGCAACGTGTCCGCCGCGTTCGGCATCGGCGGCGGGATTCTCAAGGTGCCCGCCCTGAACGCCTGGTGCGGTGTGCCGATGCGCGCGGCGGCCGCGACCAGCTCGCTGATGATTGGCGTGACGGCGGTCGCGTCGGTGCCCATCCAGTACGCGAACGGCTACGTGAGCCCGCCGCTGGCGGCGGCCGCGGTGCTGGGCGTGCTCATGGGATCCCGCGCCGGCCTGTGGTTCGGCGGCCGCGCGCGGGCCAAGTGGCTGAAGCTGCTGATGGCCGGCGTGCTCGCCGCCGTCTCGGTCTTCTATCTGAGGAAGAGCCTGTGAAACCAAGTCCCCACTCGCTCAGCCGGCTCGAATTCCACCTCGGCCGGCTGCTCATCGTCGGGGTCATCGTCAGCGCCGCCATTCTGACGGCCGGACTCGCGCTCTGGCTCGCACACCCTGACGGGTTTGCCGCCGGATGGCTCCTGAACGCCGGACTGGTCGTCCTCATGGCGACGCCCATCATGCGTGTGTTCGCCTCGTTCGCGGAGTACGTGCGGATCCGGGACTGGCTCTTCGTGGCCACGACGCTTGTCGTGCTGGTGGAGTTGACGGTGACCGTCGTCGTTGCGCTGATCCACGGATAACCGGCGCCCGTGCCGCGGGTGATTAGTATGAGTCTTGGTTCCACG
>CAYZBZ010000009.1:0-13025 GCA_964476725.1 uncultured Vicinamibacterales bacterium | reverse complement strand
CCACGGATAACCGGCGCCCGTGCCGCGGGTGATTAGTATGAGTCTTGGTTCCACGCGGAACTTGTTAGGGATTACGGATTAATTCACCGACTCCCCGAGTGCGCCTGGCATCCCTTTGGTGACGTCGCGCTCGTTGTCCGACTGGGGGGATGACGGCACGTCCCCCCGGTTGACGGTCTCGGCCACTTCCTTCAGCCGTGCCTGCGCCGCGGCGCGCATCTTGTCGAGCAATCCAGAAATCCGCTGCGCTTGGTACACGACGGTCGCGAGATCGCGTTGGAGATCGGGATCCGGGTAGCCGCGCTCGAGCAGGTCGCAGTGGCCGATGATCGTCTGCAGCGCGCTGTTGATCTCCGCCGCGACCGACAACGTGAGCTCCGACATCGCCTCCATCGACCGGTATTTCCCGACGGCAATCTGGAGCTGCTGCGCGACGTACGCCACCGCGAAGATCTCGGCGATCGGCAGCAGTACGTCGATGTGCTGCTGGTGAAACGCGCCGGGCCGCCGGGAGACGACGTTGAGCGTGCCGACGGCGCGCCCTTTCGCGACGAGCGGCACCATGAGCGCGGACTTGAGGCCGGCGCTGTGCAGCACGTTGATATCGAGAAAATCCGGTGCCAATTCGCTCGTGTCGTCGATGACGAGAGGCTCGCAGGACCGCACGACTGTTCCGAGCGCGGTCCGATCGGCCTTGAAGACGATCTCGGGCCGCGGACGGGTGCGGCGCTCTTCGTTTTGGACCCGTGCGGTGTAGGTCTGGAACTCCTGACCGTTCTCCGACAGGAGCGCGAGTCCGACGCGATCGCATTCCACGAGCCGGACGAGGCGCTGCGCGAGGGCCTGGAACGCAAGCGGCACATCGACGGATCGCGCGATGACCTGGAGGACCGCGTTCCGCATCTCCAGCTGCTCGACCTGGTCGAGTGTCTCCGTGTGCCGGTGCTGGTGCTGTGTGAGCGTGCGCGCGAGGCCGCCGATGCGGCGCGTGGACACCACCGCCAGAGTCAGCATGACGATCCAGGCGGCAACGACCTGCACCAGCGCGCCGGGACGCCGCGGGACGCCGCCGGCCACGATCCACGCTGTGGCCTGGATGACGCCGAACGCCGCTATGAGGCCCCAGATGCCCCAGACCGCCGCCCGCGTGTGTCGAAGACTCATTGAGAGGGCACTCTATACGTTTCCGCTTCCATTCTCTATACGCCTCATGGGCCCGCTCCGGATCCCGGATGTGCCGCCGTCGCAATCGGGGCCCTCTCGAGCGTGAACACGCTGGCCCCGGCCGTGCAGCATGCCGGCATCGCTCCGACGGAAACTCCTATCGGATCCCGGCACTATATCGCAGGCGAAGACGGCCACCGCGCGCCCTCAGTTACCGGCGTCTCGGCGCTTCGGAGACTGCGGTGCGGTCCCTTTCCCTTCGTGAGCGGGCGACCGCCGAAACATGTCCATCGCCATATCGCGATCCTCTGCCGCAACGAGTGGAAACGTATTCAGCACGTGCCGGAACTCGGCAGCCGTGCAGCCATAGAGACGCGCGACGGCCGCCTGCAGCCTCGCGGCAGCGGAGCGGTCACCCGGCATGGCGGTGAGCCGCAGGGCGAGTGCCGCGACCTCGCGGAACGCCGCCGAGTCGCGTGGCGGCGTGGGCACGGGAAGCCGCTCGATGATGGACACGGTCACGTGGGTGCCGACGCGCACGCGCACGAGATAGTTCGCGACGAAGCTGTTGAACACCGCGCACAGGAACCGCTGCATCTCGTTCGCGACCGTTCCTTTCAGACAGAACAGCGTGTGGGTCGTCACCACATGCGCGGGCACGATCGCCGCAACCAGCGTGACTCGATTCGTGGCGGATGCCACGTCGCGATAGGCGAGCCGCGCGCGCCCGTAGGTCCGGGCCGGATCCAGCAAGGTCGCCGCGGTGCGCGCGGGAATGTGAAAACGCGAGCCGGTCACGTCCACGGCGAACGGCTGGATGTGCTTGCCTTCGATCACCGGGTAGTGCCGGCCGCGACGCCGGCTGCGTCCGTCGACGAAATGCCGCCGATCGTCCGTTGCGTTCAGCTCCCGTCCGAACGCGACGTTCCACCCTGACGGATCGCCGAGCGCCGGCGTGGAGAACGCAATCCGCGAGACGATTGCCGCGTCTTCGGGCGTGCGGAGCTCCGGGATCGCCAGCTGCTCGCCCGTCAGCTGCTCGATCAAAGATCGCGGGATCGGAACGATCGAGGGATCGGCGCCGGAATCCGCCATCTCGTCCAGCACATCGGGAGCGCGAACCCCGAACCGGCACGGCAGCGTCGTGGTTGACGACCGGGACGTGGCGGTGATGAGAAGGAACTTCAGGCTGCGGTGGATGGGGAACAGCCCGTTGCGGTTCTCGACCGAGACGAACGTGTCGACCGACGTGCGGTCCAGCACGTGCCGCCGCAGCGCGGCGCATCCGTGATCCGACCCGAATCCGGACGGCAGCACGAGCCCGAGGCGCCCGCCGGGCCGCGTCAGCGCGAGCGCGCGTTCGAGAAAAAGCTGGTAGAGGTTGGCGTGGCCGTGGCCTTGAAGAAGGTACACGCCGGAGCTCCGAGCGAACCCGGTCAGGTGCGCTGACTCGCCTGAGTCCCCACGATCGGCCCGGAGCATTTCCCACGGCGGATTGCCGATGACCGCATCGAAGCCAGCGTCTGTGGCCGGGCGTCCGTCAGGATCGTGGAAGACCTCCGGGAACTCGAGGGTCCAGTGAAAGAATCGCCCGCCATCGGCGATCTGCCTGGCAGCGTCGAGAAGAGGCGCGGCGACGTGATCTGGAAGCACGGCGGCGCGTCCGAGCACCTGGTCCACGAGCGCTCCGAAGGTGGCGCGGCCGGCGCGCGCCGTCGCCCCCGGATCGTCCTGGAACCAGCCGGAGCACCACAGATCCGCGGCGGCCTTCCATCGGGCGAGCGGCGCACTTTCGTGCAGCAGCGACGCCATCGTGCGCTCTTTCGCGCGAACCTGATCGATCGTGTCGCCGGGCTCGTGGGCCATTGGCAGCCGGCGTCCGATGGTCGTGCCGATCGCCACGTCCGCCGCGTCGGCCTCGAACAGCGGCAGGTGAGACGCGCGCGACCGCGACGCGCGAGTCCGCGACGGCTGCCGGGCGATGTCGGCAAGCGACGCCCCCACGAGGCTGTTGCCGGCGCGCAGGTGATGATCGAGAAACGTGAGAGGCCGGTCCACCGCGAGCGTCGCGAGCCACAACGAGAGGCGGCCCAACTGGACCGCCATCGGGTTGATGTCCACGCCGAAGAGACAGCGCTGCGCCACGGCGCGGCGGAAGCCCGATCGGTCCTGCTCACTCAGGTCCGCGGCAGCTACGGCACCCTCACGAATCAGCGCGGACTCGTACTCGAGCGCCAGATACCGGCACGCCGCCACGAGGAAGGCGCCGCTGCCCATGGCGGGATCGAGCACCCGCAGCGACAGCACGCGGCCGGGAGCGGCTTCGCGCACGAGCGGAGCCAGAGTGCGGCGGACGAGATACTCCGTCAGCGCGCGCGGCGTGTAGAAGGCGCCGGTGGCCTTGCGGCGTCCCGTGCGGACGAGCGTGAGCTTCGCCGGGTCGCCGTCCGTGGCGGCGGGCTCGAAATCGAGTACCCGTTCATACACGCCGCCGAGCTGCTCGACGCCGAGATCGGCGTACGAAATTCGCCGCCGCCCGCTCCGGCCAGGCTGCGTTGTCAACGCCAGCAGCGCCTGCCTCACCGCGCCGTCGTCCAGCGCCATGGACTCGGCGAGCGGCGCGTGCGCCGGAGAGAAGAGGCGCCCGTTGAACGGCGGCACGCGTAAAGTCCCGGCATGGCAGCCGTGGTGCGCGAGCCGCGCGATGGCCTGCAGCGACGCCCACAGACCGCGCGGCCGTGGAAGCATCTCGACCGGCGTCCTGAGCGACTCGATGGTGTAGCTGCCGCGATAGATGGGGTGCCACTTCGGTACGAGCCCCCTCGCCTCGGCGAAGAGCAGGAACAGGATGCGGTAGATGACGACGAGCGATTCGTCGAAGAGTACGTCCGCCGTCGGGGCGGCGCGCCGCCGGCGGCGTGCGCCGGCAAATGCGCGGACGAGGCAGGTGAGCGCATCCTGGACGCCGAGCTGCAGCGTCGCGCGCACTTCGGAGCGGTGCTGCTCGGAGAGCGCGACCGCGCGGTCGAGCAGGGGCCTGTCGCCTGGTGGAAAGGCCGCCGCGCGCAACAACCCCCAGAACACGGCAAAGCTGGAGGCTTCGCGGATCGTCGTGTCGAGGTCGAACTCGACGAAGCGGCGGGAGTACGTCCGCCGCGCGTCGAGCACGCGCAGCACCGGGCCTGTCACGCAGAAGCACCACCGGACACTGCTGCCAATGCCATGGCGGACGCCGTCGCGCCAGGCGCCTGCGGGATCGCGACCCCATTCCGTGACCAGCAGCGCAGCCGCCGGCGTACCGTCCGCCTCGAGCACCGCGTTGAACAGCCGTGCCCCGTCGCCGCCGAAAAGCGTGATTCGGAAACCCAACGCCGCCGCCAGCGGAGCAGCGACGCGATCGAACACGGCGCGGGCGCCGCAGGCAGGCCCCATCTCGGTCGCGAGAACCGCGTGCCAGGCGCGCAGCTGGCGTCGCGCCGACGCGCATTGCTCGTCGCTCGCGCCGGGAATGGCGCCGGGCAGTGCGTCGTGAGAGAGCAGCGAGCCGGAAAGCCCCGCGATCATCGCAATGCGCGGCTCGTGGCAACAAGGACGGCGCGGAGATCGAGCTTGAACGCGAGGCGCTTGGCGGCTGCAAGCGCTTCGAGCTGGCGCTCGACGTCGTCCATTTGTACGGCGGCTGCGCGCCCCCGGGCGGCATTCGCCCGAAGCGCTCTCTGATCGAAGAGGCCGGCCTGCACGAGTTGCCGCGCGGCTGACGGTCTCGCAGCGACGAGGTTTCGCTCTCGTTGCTCGAGACTCGACACGGCGCGGCCGACTTCGGCCGCCACGAGATCCGCAGGACCCGCGAATGTGTCGCTGACCGCCTCATGCACCGCCATCCCGTGCGATTCGACGAATCCCCGGACGAGTCGCCGCACTTCGGCAGCCGTTCGCGGCATTCGGACCGGTTCGCCCGGCGCATGAACCGCGATGACCTGCGTGTGCGCCAGCGCGCCATCGTCGCCGACCAGCGAAGCGGCATAAATACACGTGAACCCCGGCGGCGTCTTTCCTCTGCCTGCGCGAACCGCGCTGACGGCTATCGTCCCGGTGACGCCGTGCCGAGCGGCACCGGCGGTCCACTCGCGGTGCGCTCGCAGCCGGGCCACCTCGGCGAGTGCCTCACCGCGAAGATCGATCGGGGCCGGAACCGCCTCGAGTCCGGGATCCACAGAGGCCTCCGGCATCTCCCGGTCGTCCAGTGCGGTCCCTTCCAACACGGCGCCTGCTACGCGCGATTCGCTGAGAAGATCCAGCAGCCTCGATCGGCCCATCAACGATGCGCGTGCAATCGCCGCGCGGCGGGCAAGCGGCGCCAGCACGAGCCGCTCCGCGGTGTCGTCGGCGACGAGCACAATCTCGTGGACCGTGCGTGCCTGGCCGATCCGATCGACACGGCCCGTGCGCTGCTCGAGGCGGGCCGGGCTCCACGGAAGCTCGTAGTGAATGACCGCCCGGCAGCGGTGGTGGAGGTTCAGCCCTTCGGAGGCGGCGTCGGTTGCGAGCAGCAGCGATCCGCGTTCGTTGAAGGCGTGCTGCACGGCCGAGCGCTCCGAGGGGTGCATGCCGCCGTGCAGCAAGACGACGTCGTGGCGCGCGGCCACCAGTGCCCGCCGGAGCCGCTCGAGGGTGTCGCGGTATTCGGTGAACACGACTGCCGGCTCCCGCATCCGTGACAGCAGTCGAATCAGAAACCGCACCTTCGATTCGTTCCGCGCGGCATACTGCGCAGCCTCGGCGATCGCGGCCAGCCATCGCCGCTCTCGTGCGCTGTCGGCCAGGCCGGGCGCCGCGAGGATCGAGTCCGGCTCGAAATCTTCCAGCGGTTCTTCTTCGAGCGGAAGCGCGAGCTGGTGTTCGGCTGTCGCCGCGTCCGAGCCGGCCAGCAGCGCAAGTCTCTTTCGACACGAGGCGGCCAGCGAGGCGGCGCTCGACAAGGCGCGTTTCCTCAGCACGATCGCGGCAAGCCGGGCCCGCACGTCTCCCCGCACCCGTGCCTCGCGGCACAGACGGCTCGTGTAGGCCTCCAGCAGTCGGTGCATCCGGCGCTCGGGATCGGACGGCCGAACGGGCAGCAGCACGCTCCGGCGCGGAGCGTGCATCCCGACATCGGATCGCGAGCGCCGGAACAGCATCAGCCGATCGGCGCGGGAGTCCGTCTGGCCGATGCGACAGAGCGCGTGGAACTGGCCCGTGTCCCCCGCGTGCGGCGTCGCCGTCAGAAGAATCACGCGTCTGGCTCGCGAGGCAATCGCGTGCACCGCCGCGCGACGTGCCGTCCCGAGGGCTGCCTCGTGCGCCTCGTCCACGATCAGTACGTCCCACACCGTCTCTTCAATCGGGCCGAGGACTTCCGGCCGCTTGATGAAGTCGAACGATGAAATGTAGATGCCGGGAAGGACCCATGGGTTGACGTCCGGAGGAACCTCGCGACCGATCGCGGCAAGCCACGCCGCTCCGGCGATTGTCGCGTGAAGCCCGAATCGGGCCGCCAACTCGCACGACCACTGATCGCGCAGCCCCGCAGGCATGACGATGAGCGCGCGGAAGGACTCCCGCCGCGCCGACATCTCCTGAAGGATCAGTCCCGCCTGGACGGTCTTGCCGAGCCCGACCCCGTCGGCGATCATCACGCGCGTGACTGCCCGGCGGAGCACCGCGAGCGCGGGCTCAATCTGATAGGGCAGCAGCTCGATCGCACACGACGCCGCGGCGGAAAGACCGCCGAACGGATGCGTATCGAGTGCGATCCGGCGCAGCGTGCGCAGCCAGCGCCGCGGCCGCATGATCTGGATGGACGGCGGGTGCTCCTGGCGGACGGGACGGTCGAACGGCACGAGGATCGTGCGGGCGGCTCCGGCGTTGTCCGCACCCGCTCCCGATAAACGCAGCGCCTCGCAATCTGCGAACGCCGTCCGTTCGACGATGGTCCACACGTCTCCGCGAACCGACACGCGCTGACCCACAGGCCATTGGCCCTCACCGATCTCGCTCACGCTACGGTGAGACGCAATGACGATACCGGGCGAACAGCCGTCCGGACCGGCTCGGTTCCGCAACCCGCAAGTGTCAGCGCCACAAGACCTTTTGGCCCGACTTTCGAGCGGGGCGTCCGTGACGAGGCCGCAGGACTCCGACCGGGATGGGGATTTTCTGCGCGGGAGCCGGGGAACGGCCTGCTGTAGAACCTGCGATCCCATCATCCAGAGGTCTGGACGACACGGACTGCGATTACGATTGACCATGGCGCCCGGAACCCGTGCATTCCTGCCCTCTGTCGAGACACTGCTGCGGACAGCGCTCTGGTCCGTGCTGTTCGCGGTCGTCGCATATACGAGGACCGATCCGGATCTCTGGGGACACGTTCGCTTCGGGCTGGACATTCTGAGGGACGGAAGCCTCCCGCAAGGCGACCCGTATTCGTTCACGAGCGATCGGGAATGGATCAATCACGAATGGGCCGCTGAAATTGTCACAGGCGCGGCGTTTCTTGGCGCCGGCAACGCCGGGCTCGTGATCCTGAAACTGGCGGCGGTCGGCGGATCGCTTCTGCTGCTCGATCGGATGCTCCGCCGTGAGGGGGTTCGCGACGGGCGGCGCCGCGACTGGATGGGCGCCGCGGCAGTGATCACGACGGTTCAGCAGGCGCACCACGTGCGGCCGCAGCTCTTCTCGCTGCTCTTCTTCACCGTGCTGCTGGCGTGCCTCCTGAAGTCATCGAAGCCGGATGGCCGACGCTGGCTCCTTGCCCTGCCGCCGCTGTTTGCGGTGTGGGCAAATTTCCATGGCGGCTGGATTGTCGGGGGGGCACTCCTGATGCTCTGGACCGTGGGTTCAGCGGCGTCTGCCAGGTCCCATGGCTTTCGGCCCGTGGTGTTATTGGCGGCCGCCGGTGGAGCCTCGCTGACTGCGACGCTGGCAAATCCCTACGGCGTCGGGCTCTGGCGCTTTTTGTGGGACACCGTCGGCATCGGCCGGGCGGACATCACGGACTGGCAGCCTGTCTATGCGCTCGATCCCAGCGTCTGGGCCCTGTGGATCGTGACGTCGGTCCTCGCCCTGCTCGGGCTCTTGCGGGCGCGGCGGGCCTCCCTCGAGCCGGAGCGGGTCCTTGTCGTGTTGGTGCTGGCGGCAGGCTCGTTCTTCGTCAATCGGCTGCTCGGCTTTTTTGCGCTGTCCACCCTGTTCCTGTTTGGCGCAGCGATCGTGAATCCGCTTCAATCACAGCCGGCCAGGGCGCCAGTCCCTGAACGCCGGGCCAGCCGGGTGGTCGGGATGGCGATCAGTTTCACCATGATGGCCGGCGCGCTCGTGGCCCTGGCGGTCAATGTCCTGTGCGTTCGAATCGATCCGCGGGCAACTCCCGAAGCCGAGGCCGTGACGGTCCTGAAGAGTCAGACCGGCGGCAGCCGGCTCCTTGTCTGGTTCGACTGGGGCGAGTACGCCATCTGGCATCTGGGTCCGGCGATGCGCGTATCCACCGATGGCCGCCGCGAGACAGTGTATTCGGCGCGCGTGCAGGAGCGCCACCTGAGGTTCTTCTTCGACGCGCCGGGCGGGGCCGGTCTGCCACGAGAGCTCGACGCCGACTACGTGTGGATTCCGCGGCACCTGCCGGCCGCGCGCCGGCTCAGCGCCGACGGCTGGACGCTCTTGTATGAGGGGGGAAAGTCGGCGATCTTCGGGCGAGCCGGTGTCCCGCAGGCGAAGGGGACGGCGACAACGGCTTCACCGAACGGGCGATGCTTTCCGGGTCCATAGACTGAGACCGATATGGTGCTCCGACGATCGGAGTGGACCTGGAAACGCAGGTGTGCGAGCTCGGCCTGGCGCGTGGCTGGCCGGAAGCGACTCACGCGCTCGCAGTTACGGCAGCCGCTCCACCCGCATGCTCCCGGCTTCCAACCGATAGGCGACGCGGTCGGGCGCGAGCGCGCGAAGCTCTGCGTTCCGAAGTCCGCGATCGTACACGACCCACCGCAGCGCCGACGCGAGGTCGGGCTCATTGCGGGTAAGACCCAAGTGTGGATTCTGCGACGGAGGATAGCTGACGAACACGATCGCCTTCTCCGGCGGCAGCCTCGCCATCGCGGCTTCGGCGGCGCGGTGGAAGGCGTTTCGAAGATCGATCGCCGCGCGGACGCGGAGCACGTCGTTCACGCCGAGCGGCAGCAGCAGCAGGAGCGCGATCGCCAGCGACGCGTTGGCCACTGACGCCGGCCAGTGGACGCTGGTTTCGGACCCGAGACCGCTGAACTTGTGGACCGCGCGGCCCAGCTCGCGTGCCGCGAGGAAATAGAGGATCGGCAGCACCTCCACGTAGTAGACGATCCACATCGGCGGGTGCGCGAACGTGAGATACGCGAGCAACATCAGCGCGATCGTGACGACACCGGCGCGCTCCACGCCCGACACGTGCAGCACGGCCGCGAGGATGAGCGCGCCAAGCGCGAGACGCCAGCCGTCAGCGCACCACACCAGGATCGCGATCAGCCGCTGGACGAACGCCGCCGGCACGGACGAGAGCATGTAGCGCGCGTGCAGATCGCGAGACCACTCGCCGACGGCCGCGATCTCAGCCACCAGCGGGCGAAGGGGCGGCGCAGGATCGGCGCCGAACCCTGGCTTGTCGAACGGGAAGTACACGCGGGAATAGTGCGGATACGGATCGAGCCGCCAATCGCTGAGCGACTGCTGATTCCACAGCGGCCCGAGGGCGAGCATCGCGGCGCCGAGGACAACCGGCGCGGCAAGCGTCTTCCATGCCCTCGTTGCCATTACCCGCCGCAGGATCACGAAGGCCAACGGCAGCGCAAGCACCGCCATCGTCAGCGGCCGCGCCTTGAATCCCCATCCGAGCGCGGCAGCGACGCAGAGAAGGTCAGCGCTGCGGCCCGAATCCAGCCAGCGGATCGTCGCCCACGCCGCGATCAGCCACATCGCCGTGCTCGTGGTCTCGGAGAAGTATGACGCCGACCAGAACAAGGTCGCCCAGGCAGTCGTCCACAACCACCAGGTGAGCAGCGCGATCCACTCGTTGCCCAGGCGTCTCGCGAGCCAGAACACGAGGGCGCCGGCGATGCCGGTCATCAGCGCGGGCATAAGTCCCGGCAGGCCCAGCCACATCCCGGGGACGAGCGTCAGCGCGTGGGCCGGCGGGTACTTCGCGAAGACCGCGGGCTCGATGAACACGTGCATCTGCTCGAAGAACGCAGCGATAGGGGGCGACGGCGCGGTCCAGTGTCCGCTCGCGAAGATTTCCGCCTGCAGCAGATACGCGCGCTCATCGTGCACGACGCCAGGTTCGTGAAAGGACCCCCATACGATGCGGACGAAGAGGATCGTCACGATCCCCGCGACGACCGGCGACCACGCGCCCGACAGAAATGTGGCGACCCGCGAGGGATAGGTGGTCCAGTTCCGGCTCCAGCGCGCGATGACGATGATCCCGCCGAGGACCAGCACCGCGAGCAGCACCGTCAGGAGCGAGGGGGCGGGAGGGATTACCATTTGCCCTTCCGACAGAGAACCATGTACTGCGCGCCAGCGGGGAAACGGGCGAGCCTGGCCTCGAGCGGCCGCAGCGTGGACAGCACGCGTGGAAAGAGGAAGAGGAAATCCGTCCGCAGCACGTCAAATCCCGCGCGGGTGAGCAGCGTGCGCGTGTGCTTCGGCGACAGCAGCTTCGCGTCGCGATCGAACGGAATGCGTCGCATGACGAGCCGGGTGCCCGGATTCCACGGGTTGTTCTCCCAGAGGCCGAAGTATCCGCCCTCTGCCAGCGATCGATGCACGTAGCCGAGCGCATCGAGGCGCTGCTCGGGTTCGACGTGATGGAAGACACCGTTGCAGTACGCGACCTCGAACTCTCCTGACGGCTCGAGGTCGCTCATGGTCTTGAACTGCAGCCGGGGGTCGGCGTGCACCTTTCGCGCGACGTCGAGGCTCTCGCGCGACGCGTCGACGCCGACGACCATCCGTGCGTGGAGCTGTTCGAGAAGCTCGGGGCTGGTGCCGCCCGTGCCGCACCCGTAGTCGAGGACGTGGGAAGGCTGCACGCCGAGGTCTGACAGGCGCGCGGCGAGCCATCGCACACGTTCGTGGGCGAAGTACTCCTTGGACTCGCCCGAAAGCGAGAGCCCCTGGTTCAGCGCGCTGTCGTAGTTTCCAGCGTAGTCGTCGAACTCCGACTTCATTCAGCGCCGCCGCATGCTCAGCAGGCTCAGGAAAAAGCACGAGAGAATCGTCTGGTACCCGAGCACGGCCAGCGTCATGCCCGGCACGACCACCCTCATCGTCTCGGCGTAGTTCAGACGGCCGAAATCGCGGACGCGCCACTCGTTGACGGCGGCGACGAGCATGATGCCGCCAAGAAGTAAGGTGGCCAATCCCAAGAGCAAGCCACGTTCGAGCGAGAGGATCCGCGCGAATCTGTCGATGCGTGGATCAGGCGGCAGCACACCTTCCGTGATCGCGAACGTTTTCGCGATGAGCGCGAAGAACATGCTCTGGCTTCCGCAGATGACCGCGAGGCTCGCGAAGAGTAGCGTGTGCGCGTCGAAGGTCATGCGCCCGAGCGTCATTCCCGGCATGGCCACCGTGAATCCGGCGATGCCCAACACGACGAGGATCAGCCCCGGCATCAGGAAGAGCCGGCGCGGCGTGCACATCAGGAAGAAGCGCAGCGTGCGCCATCCGTCGCGGAACGTGTGCAGATGCGGCGGGTGACTCTTGCGGCCGTCCGGGTGCAGGGTGATTGGCACCTCGCCGATGCGGGCGCCTAAGAGGCTCGCCTTGATGATCATCTCGGTGGCGAACTCCATCCCGGTGCACCGTTGGTCGAGCTTCTGGTAGAGCGTCTTCGTGAAGCCGCGCAGGCCGCAGTAGATGTCGTGGACGGGCGCGCGGAACCAGCGCCGCGCAATCCGCGAGAACATCGGGTTGCCGAGCCAGCGATGCAGGCGCGGCATGGCGCCGGGCAGCACGCGTCCGCCGCCCGACTCGAGCCGGCAGCCCTGCACGAGGTCGTACCCATCGCGGAGGCGTTCGACGAACGTCGGCACCTCGCCGAAATCGTAGCTGTCGTCCGCGTCCCCCATGATGACGAACCGTCCGTGAGCGGCTTCGATCCCGCCCATCAAGGCGGCGCCGTACCCCCGATCGGCGACCGGCACGAGCCGCGCGCCTTCGGCTCTCGCGATCGCGGGCGAGTCGTCCGTGCTGCCGTTGTCAGCGACCACGACCTCGCCGGCGATTCCTGCGCTTCTCATCGCGGTCAGCGCCTTCCGGATACACATCGCGAGCGTGTCCGCCTCGTTGAGGCAGGGCATCACGACCGTCACTTCAAGCTGTGTCGACTCGTGGAGCGCCATGCAGTGCGGAAGCGAAATCCTCGATTAATTGACGTATTTGTCGGTTCGAGAGCCGGGTCTCGCTAGGCCGCGTGAACCCTTTCCTCCCCTCGGACTCTTCCGCAAAGCCTTCTCCGCGTCCGAAGGTCTTGGGCCGGAGTTTTCTTCCGGTGAGCCCGCTGAGCGACCGCCCACACCAGTCTCAACGCTCGAGGTTTGATCAGTGGCCTCCTTCGGGAGGGACTCGGGTCTCCGGGTACGGCAGGCAACACGGAAACGATCCTTTTCGTCGCGGAGAGCATTGCCGGTATTTACCGCGACGCCTTGCGATGGGCCGAAAAGGGTCAGACCGCTCACGCGAGAGACGAGCATCAGCGCCCGGCAGGTCGGTTCTCTTCGGCGCGCAGCTCGTCGAGCGCGCGCCTCGACAGAATCACCGGACGCGCGCCGCGGGTCCGCGGCGGCGCC
>CAYZBZ010000008.1:0-40588 GCA_964476725.1 uncultured Vicinamibacterales bacterium | reverse complement strand
CCGCGGCCGCGGCCGCGGACCAACAAGTCGAGCGCTACGCGCGCTGGGTGACGGCGAACACGCCGTCGTCGGCCGATCTCGAGGCCATGGCATCGGAAGCCGCCGCGCTTCCCGTCCAGCCCCTCATCAGCGTCGTGACGCCCGTCTACAACACGGATCCAAAATGGTTGCGTGCGTGTGTCGAGTCCGTCAGACGGCAGGCCTATCCGCGGTGGGAGCTGTGCCTGTGCGACGACGCGTCCACACGGCCGGAGACGATTGCCGTGCTGCGGGAGTACGAAAGCGATCCGCGCATCCGGGTCACGTACCTCGAGGAGAACGCGAGGATCTCCGGCGCCACCAACGCGGCGCTCGCGCTTGGGTCCGGCGACTTCGTCGCGCTGCTGGATCACGATGACGAGCTGACCCCGGATGCGCTCTTCCAGGTGGCGAAGTACCTCGGCGAGCATCCGGACGCCGACATGGTCTATTCCGACGAGGACAAGCTCGACCTCGCAGGCCGGCGCTGCGATCCGTACTTCAAGCCGGACTGGTCGCCGGAGCACTTCCTCACGTGCATGTACACCTGCCACCTGATGGTGGTGCGGCGCGCGCTGCTCCAGCAGGTCGGCGGTTTCCGTCGCGGGTACGAGGGGGCGCAGGATTACGACCTGGTCCTGCGGTTGATGGAGGCGACCGAACGCATCCATCACATTCCGCGCATCCTCTATCACTGGCGCAAGCTGCCGGAATCGACCGCGAGTGCAGGCCAGGCCAAACCGTGGGCCCTTGACGCCGGGCGAGCGGCGATCGAGGACTACGTGAAGCGGAACGGGATCGACGCCGAGGTCCTGCCGGGCGCGGCCGGCGGATTGTTCAGGGTGCGCCGGGCGATCGCCGGCACGCCGCTCGTGTCGATTGTTATTCCGACCGCGGGACGCCTCCGCCAGGCAGGCCGCCGCCAGGTCGATCTCGTGGCGGCCTGCGTTCGAAGCGTCATCCAGAAGACGAGCTATCCGCACTACGAGTTGATCCTCGTGGCCGATCCCGCGGGCCTTCAGCCCACGACGGTGAAGGCGCTCCACGGATCGCGCCATCGCGTCGTCACGTACGACGCCGAGGGCCCGTTCAATTTTTCCCGCAAGATCAACCTCGGCGTGGCGCACGCGGAAGGCGTGCACGTCGTGCTGTTCAACGACGACCTCGAAGTCATCGCGCCGGAGTGGCTGTCGGCGATGCTGGAGTACTCGCAGCAGCCGGCGATCGGCGCCGTCGGCGCGAAGCTCCTGTACCCCGACGGGCGGCTGCAGCACGTCGGGATGATCCTCGGCGTCGCCGGCATTGCCGCGCACGCATGGCACCAGCACCCGGGGTCGTCCCCCGGCTACGGCTCGGGGGCCGTGTCGGTGCGGAATCTCTCGGCAGTGACCGCCGCGTGTCTGATGTCGAGGCGCGAGGTGTTTCTCGAGGTCGGCGGATTCGACGAGCTGTTCCCCATCGACTTCAACGACGTGGATTACTGCCTGCGCGTCCGGCAGGCGGGATACCGGATCGTCTACACGCCGTACGCGCAGCTGTGCCACCACGAGTCGGCGAGCTTCGGCCCGCGCGTCCAGGACGAAGCCGGCGCGGCGGAGATGCGCCGGCGCTGGGGCGCCGTCCTCGACGCCGATCCGTATTACAATCCCAATCTAACCCGCGAGTACCCCGACTACCGAATCCGTCTATGACCCGTCAGTATGCCCTGCGTTCAGGCGGCGCTAGAGGGCGGCGGTGCCATGTGATGCACTGATGCACCCATGGTATGATCGGACATCATGCGCACTACGATCACCATGGACGATCGGCTGCTGGCGCAACTGAAGAAGCGCGCCGCCGAGTCCGGCACGTCCGTGAGCCGACTCATCGAACAAGCCATTCGCTTGCTCATCCGGACGCCGCCTGCGGCCAGGCGCGAGGATCAATTTGACTTGGTCACGTTCGGCGCCGGTGGCCGGTTCTCGCGGCACAACATCGACAGGACCTCAGCCCTGATCGAGACCGACGACGTGGAACGCTTCGCGCCGCGCGGGTAGTCCATGCAACTGCCGGACGTCAATGTACTCATCTACGCCCACCGTGAGGACGCCCCGGAACACCATCGCTATGCGGCGTGGCTCAAGGCGCTGACTTCCGCCGACGAGCCGTTCGCCTTGTCAGACGTTGTGCTCGCCAGCTTTCTTCGCATCGTGACCAATGGCCGGATCTTCGAGCCGCCGACGCCGATGGAAACGGCGATCGCCTTCTGCCAACGGCTCGTGGCCTGGCCGCGTGCGGTGATGGTCGTGCCCAGCCGACGCCATTGGGATGTGTTTGTCGGCCTCTGCGGGAATATCCAGTGGCCGCTCGTGACAGATGCGTACCTCGCTGCGCTGGCGATCGAGCATGGATGCGAGCTGGTCACAACCGACAGTGATTTCGCGCGCTTCCAGGGGCTGCGGTGGCGCCATCCGCTCGGCGTATGACCCGCGAGCCTGAACCTCCCCAGCGGAACAACGACGGCACCGAGGTCGCGTGCGCACTCTGCGGGGCGCGCGACACGCGGCGTCTCTACACGAAGTTGAAGTGGGGCATCGAGCGCTGCCGGCGCTGCGGCCTGGTGTACGCCAACCCGCGCGCGCCGGAAGAGGCCATCCTCGCGCGCTACAGCGCGGAGTACTTCTGGAACGAGTATCTGCCACTCTCCGGAGCGCCCGGTGGCGTGGTGGATTACGAGGTGGTGGACGCGCGCAACGCGGAGATGCTCGCGCTGATCCGGCGGTTGGCGCCGGCGGCGAAGCGGCTGCTCGAGGTTGGATCTGGCGCCGGGTTGTTCCTGAAGGCGGCGGAGCGTGCGGGGTGGGACGTGGCGGGGCTGGAGCTGTCACACGAAGGCGCGGCGTTCGCGCGAGACCGGCTCGCGCTCGACGTGCGGACCGAAGCGGCCGAGGCCATGAGCTTCGAGCCGGAATCCTTCGACGTCGCCGTCATGTTCGACGTCATCGAGCACCTGTTCAATCCGCGCGCGGTGCTCGTGGCCACGCGGCGCGCGCTGAAGCCGGGCGGCCTCGTCCTCGTCGGCACGCCCAATTTCGACGCGCTCAGCCGGCACGTGCTCGGCGCCGACTGGGCCGTCATCAGTCCGCTCGAGCACGTGTACTACTTTACCGAAGAGACGCTGCGGCGCATGCTCGACGCGTGCGGTTTCGGGAGCGTGCAGTTCGAGCGGATGACGAACCGGATGCCGATTGAGTTCATGAACTACCGGTCGACGCACGCGCCCGAAAAATGGCGTGCGAGGGTGTACGAGTGGCTGGTGAACCGGCACGGAGAGGCGTTGGGGGAGTGGGTACAGACGCGCAGCCGGGGGGACGCTATTCTGGGCGTCGCCGTGGCCTGAGGATCGTGGTGGAGGCGCTGGCCGCGCTCGCCTGGTTCGGGATTGTTCTGCCCTCAAGATGACATCAATGAATCAAATACATGGCATCATGATGTATGCGTACAACTCTCACGCTGGATGACGATGTGGCCGCCCGCCTGGAGCGGGTGATGGAGAAGCGCCGGCAGACCTTGAAGGCCGTGGTGAACGACGTGTTGCGGGCCGGTCTCGAAGCCTTGGAAAAGCCGCGGCCTGCGGCCAAGCCGTATCGGATTCGGCCGTTCAACCTGGGCCCGAGCCTGGTCGGCAGCCTGGACAACGTTGAGGAGGTGCTCTCACGAGCTGAGGGCGAGGACCATCAGTGATCCTCGTCGACGGCCGAACCGGGCCGGCTCCATTCGCGTGTTACGCCATCACCTGTTCGTACGAGAACTCTGGAATGCCTGCCCGCTCGGACGCGTGTTCGACCGTAATGGCGGAGATCTGACCCTCCGCGTCGATGTCGAGCAGGGTGTTCTCGTCGAGGTCACGGGTCTCCGCTACGGGCACGTCGCGGAACTCGATATACAGCGTGTCTGTTTCAGCGAAGTATCGAATCTTCATGGCGTGAACCTTCGATCAAAGAACGCATTGTGCACGGTTTCACCGTCGGCCAGAAGGACCACCCGAAGGAAACGTCCGCCGGCCTCGACGCCATCCTTGGCGTCGCCGGGCCATGAGGCTCGTCGTGCAGTCGGCCGGCCGCTCGGACATCTTACCGTGCGTCGCCTCGTGATCCTGCTTTCGGGACTCGCCCTGGCATCGGGCACCGTTGCCTGCAACGATCACGCTCGTCCGAGACGCCAGGACCCGTCCGTCCCGAATCCGCCGAGCGTAGGGTTCATCGATCTGCCCGCCCCCGGGAGCATCGTCGGCCCGGTCATCTCGGTCGCCGGGTGGGCGGCCGACGAATCCGGCGTCGAGTGGGTCCGGATCTATGCAGACGACCTGATTGTCGGCAGGTCTCCGCTCACGATCGCCCGCCCTGACGTGGAGAAGGTCTTTCCGCAGTTCGCCCGTCCGGCCGCCGTCCACGGCTGGCAGACGACGATCGATTTCGGGGATCGGGTGGGGTATTGTGTCATTCGCGCCGAGGCGCTCGACGGCCGCGGCGCATTGACGCGGTTTGCGACTATCACCGTCAACATCCAGCCGTGAGAGCTGCTGACCGAACCTCCCCGGTGAGGCAGATCGCAATCGTTCTGACTCTCGGCTTCTGCGCCGCCGTGGGTCTGGGGCTGTTGCGGCACGTTCCGGACGTCGTCGAACGATCTCTCGCGCCGCCTGACTCGGATGCTCCGGCGAGGCCGATTCGCGTCCCTTCTTCCATGGCGCGAGATGGCGTCATCGTCAGAGAAATCACGTTTGACGTTGCCGACGCTCCGGCCTTTGCTCAGGATCAGGAGATCCGGCTGACGCTCGGGACGTACGACTCCACACCCAGTGTGTCGAGCGGGCGAATGCAGATCGATGGTACGCGCTGCATTTTCGACACGAAGCCCGGTCGGATCTCCAACAATGCGCCAAGGCCGTTCATCAGAACTGCGCCTTGCAGCGACATCCCGCCAGGCCCCGGTCGCGTCCATTTGACGCTCGCGCTCGCAGCTGACGTACCGCGCCTGGCCCAGCTCGCCGTGTGGGCGGTCCCCGCGCCAGATCAGGGCAGCACCGCCATGGAGCTCGAGGCGGATGGAGTCCGGCTCACTCCCGTCGGCAGCCGCATACGCCAGCGAAGCACCGCTGCAGTTCGGCGCATCGCGTTGCTCGCGAAGATGTGGGAACGGCCCGTGTGGCACCTCTGGGGGGTTCTGTGTATTGCCGGTGTTCTCCTGGTCGCGGGAGCCACAATCGTGTCTTCGCAGAGACCTGCGTTGATCGGAAGCGCGCTGAGCACAGGCGCCATCGCGGCAGGGCTCGCTATCGCCTATGCGGTGATCGTTCCCCCGCTGCAGGCGCCCGACGAACCCGATCATCTCCTCAGCTTCGCAAAGCTGAACGCGCGCCCGGAGCTCGCTGTCTCCGCGGAAGAGTGGGCACGGCAGATTCATTTCGACCGTATCGCGTTCGGCCCGAACGAACGATTCAGGCCCGTGGACGGGGAACAGCCGGCAACACGCGCCTGGAACCCCGGCGACGTCTTCGCCGAGGACGTCGCACGGCGCGCGTCAACCACTTCGATCTACTGGCGGGCCGCGTCAGGCCTGCTGCCGTCGCGCGCCTCGACCGTACTTTTTTCATTGCGCATCGTCAACGCGCTGATCTTCGGCTCGGCTTTCACGGTAGCGGTGGTTCTGATCGGCCGCGGCGGAGCGCTGGCCTCAACACCCCACGTCGCCCTGCTGCCGCTCCTGGCCATTCCGACGCTTCCCTTCTTCGGCATGCAGCTGTCGGAACTGACGTGGGCCATTGCGGGGTTTCTGCTGCTGGGCGCCGTGTGGCTGGCATTCACGACCGGCGGAGCCACGGCAGCCGCTGGTGCTGCGCTCGGTGCTGCTGCGGCTGTGTTCGTCTCCGGTCCACGCAGCACATGGCCGATGGCGGGCCTTCTGGCTGCCGTGCTCGTGGGGCGCCTGCTGCTTGCTCCGGCCCAACGGTGGCAGGAGTCTCTCCGCTTCTGGGCAGCCGTCGTGGCCCCCGCCATCCTGCTGTTCGCGACAGGCGTATTCACGGTTCCAACCCCTTTTTACGAGCAATGGCATTTCGAGCAGGTCAGCGCACCCGGAGGGCTGTCGAACCGGGCGGTCGTACTCGCGACGGCGCTGCTGTTCGCAGTCGGATATCTGACTGAACGGGGTCGCGTCGCCGCTGGTCGCAAGCTGGGGAGCCCGGCGTGGCCGCAGCGGATGGCACAGGGGCTCGTTCTTCTTGGTGCCGCTGCCGTGATCGCAACCGCACTCGCATCGTTGTTCATCCGAATGCCGCACCTGCAGACGCTGGAGCAGGTCCCTGCTACCGCGCGGGACTACGTCACCAGCGTTCTGGTCAACGTGCTGACCGCGGGCCGCCTGACGCAGCCCGACCTTCTCACATGGACATCCTTTGTCGGCGCGTTCGGGTGGATCGACACTCTGCTACCCACCCCCGTGATCATCGTGCTGACTACGCTCTGGGTCGCCGCTGCCGCCTGGCTGCTGCTGCGCGCGGGCTTTCGCGCGGAGGGGATTGCCGCCGGCTGGCTGCTTCTGCTCGGCGCCGGCGTCGTGCTCTCCATCGTGGCGTACGCCACTGCTTCATACGGGATGAACCGCAATGTTCACGGACGCTACCTCCTCGGGTCCGTACATCGTCACGATGGCCGTACTGGGTGCGACCCCGGCGTTGCACGCCGGCCGTGGCCGACAGGCAAGATACACGTTGCCTCTTCTGACGGGCATCGTCAGTGTCCATGCATTTTCGTTGTCAGTGTTGCTGGAGAGGTACTTCGGCTAGCAGTCCGTGGTGCAGGTCTTCAGCGAACGCGTACGGCGCGGTCGTCGCCTGCAACGGTGGCAGATCCCGCAGGTGCCTACCTTATCGCCAGGCTCGAGATCCGGGTCCGTGTGAACGAATCGCTCAAGGGCTGCCAAGGAAAGCGTTCCGGACGCGCCCCTTCGCCGTCAAATGCCAGGTGAGTCGTAGTGGCAATCCGCCACACGCGCACTAGCTCACACCCCCGTATTCGATCCGTCCGAGGATGTCTTCAACCTGGCGCGCGCCAACGTCCGTGTCCAGCAGGCGGATGGGCAGTTCATTGTTCAGCGCCCGATTGGGACGGCGCAGCCATGTCGCCGCCTTCTCCTCGGTGCCGAAGACCATGACAGCCTGGGAGGCGAGCCGTGCCAAGCGGTACAAGCGATCGGACTCGTCAGCGTCCAGCCTGCGACCTTCCCGGCGACGAGCCAGGGTGCGAAGTGGGACATTGAGGACGGTAGCCGCTTCCGGTAACGACAGGTGGAAGCGCTCGCGGACCGACTCGAGCGCGCTGTAGGGAAGTCCGAGCTTGATTTGGTTGCGCAACTCCGAGGCGTTCGGGATTGTTCTGCCCTTGAAGACCTTGGGCCCTCCCAAGACGTCGATGACGTACTCCGCTGCGGTCATTTTATGCCTCCAGCCAAACGGCATTATACAGCGTGCCAAACGGTAAGTCGGGCGGTCGTCGCCTGCAACGGTGGCAGATCCCGCGGGCTGGAGGAAAGGCGTTTCGATGATGCCATCGGGCCCCGCGGAAAGGGCCCAGACGGCCCCACGACCGAAGTGGGCGCCGACATTCACCATGTAGGCGTTCCCCCATGGATCCGCCGTGACGGTGGGAGCATGCGCCGCCAGAGGCGACATGGTCGAGGTCGTCCACGTGCTGTCTCTCGCTTGCGGCGCCTGGCCGGGTCCGGAAAGAACGAAGCGCACATCTGAGACTGCCACGACGGTGTTCCGCAATGCATCCGAAATGCGGCGAAGGTGTACATCGGCAATGCTCCCTATCGTCTGTTGGAGTAAACTTTGAGGACAAAAGTCAACGGCGAGCGCGCGCGAGATCGCGGGGCCACTGGCGATCGGCGCGCTGCCACCGCATGAAGATCACGATGTTCAACCAGGCCACGCGCCGGGCGAGCTACAAGGCGCAGCTGGCGGTGGGGTCGTTCGACCTGACGCTGAAGAGCGCGGGGAGATGAACGTCGCGGTGGGACGGACTGACCTTCCGGCCCTCGTCGTCGCCCGTGCTTCCTGGGTCCTCGTTACACTGGTGGCCACACTGCTGCTCCAGTCGATCTACCACCAACCGGTCGGTTGGGCGCCGGGGAGCTCGGTGGCCGCTCTCGCCTTGTTCGCAGCGCTCCGTCCGTTCCAAGCCGTGCTCCTGCTCGGCGCGCTCTGTCCGCTCGCCGGAATCATCTTCGTGCTCATCAGTGCCCATGGCGGAGGGCTGCGCTTCGCCGAGGCGCTGGCGCTCGCGTGCATCGCCGGGTGGTCGGCTCGTCGTGCGGTGCAGGGGCGCCCTCTCCGCGTGTCTCCCTGGCTCCGCTGGACTGTGATGACGCTCATCGCCGCCGCGCTGGCCTCGAGTGTGGTGTACGGCGCGGTGATGCTCGCGGAAGACCCGAGCATCGCGGGGACCGGCATCCTCCCGACGTTCATCGTCCGGAGCTACCTCGTCGATTTGACCCCCGTCTCGTTCGCGATGCTGTTCGCCGAAAGTCTTGTCCTGCTGCTCGTCGTAGCGGACACCTGCGCGGTCGACGGCCGAAGGCGCGATGTCCTCCTGCGGATGATGGTGATCGGCGCGGCGGCGGCCGCACTGATGAACGTCAACAGAATCGTCGAGGTGGCAATAAGGCAGGAGGATTCGTGGACGGCGTTTCCGACCTACCTGGCCACCCTGCGGGTCAACGTGCATTATGGCGACCTGAATGCCGCCGGCTCGTACTTCTCGATGATGCTCCTCGTCGCCGCGGGCCTGGCTGGCCGCCTGCGGATCGCCGCGATGGGAAGCGTGCTCCTCATCGGGACCGCGCTGTGGATCACCGGCTCGCGCACGGCCATGGGCGCAGCCCTCGGGATGGCCGTGTTGACCGGCCTGATGACGCTGCGGGGCCGGGGCTTCCGTCGGAACGCTTCGGTGATCGCGGCGCTCGTGCTCCTTGCAGGCATCTCCCTCGCGGTCTGGTCGTGGTCTCCACAGAGGACGAACAGCGCGGCGGCGCGGTGGTCGCTCTCCACGCGGATCGAACTGGCGAGGGCCGCGCTCGACATGGCCGCCGCGCATCCGTTCTTCGGGATCGGCCTCGGACGGTTCTACGTGCTCTCCCATGAATACGTCGGAGAGATGCTCGAAGCGCAGGGCAAGCAGAGCGAGAACGCGCACAACTATTTCCTGCAGGTCCTGGCCGAGCTGGGCGTGCCGGGACTGCTGCTGTTCCTGTCCGTCGTCGCCGTGGGGTTGCTGGCAGGCGTGCGGGGCGCGGGGCCGCCCGGACCTTCATGGGGGCTGACAGCCGGGCTGTGCGCGTTCCTGCTGACGTGTCTTGCTGGTCACTCGCTGCTAGTGCCGGCGGCTGCGTATCCTTTCTGGATTGCGCTGGGCGTCGCGGCATCGCTCGGTGGGGTTTCAGGAGAGAGCTGGCGGGTGCGCCTCCTCGGCATCGGCCTGGTCGCGGTGTTCGTGTGTTCCATTCCCTTCCGGACGGTAGCGGCCGTCCGTAATGCCGATGTGGAGAACACGAGTGTCGGTTTCTCCCTGTGGCAGCGCGGGCCGGATGGCTCGCGGTTCCGGTGGGCGGGCGGGTGCGCTACCTTCTTCGTCCCGTCGTCCGCGCGAGCGGTGCGGATCCCGCTGCGCCATGGGTCCACCGGGCCGAACGACCTGGAGGTGCGGATGTTCCTTGATGGGCGGGAAGCCGATCGGGTACGCCTGTCGAAGGCGGGCGGCTGGCGGATCCTGCGACTGGTGCTCGTGCAACGGAAGCACGGACCATTTGCGCGGATCGATCTCGAAGCAGGCGAGGCGGGGACGCTGACCGCAGCGGACGTGCGCCCATCGAACACGGGCGGGATTCTGATGGTGGGCCGTCCGATTGTCGAGGAATGAGCAGAGCCGCGGTTCCTTTGATCGCCGTGCCGGGCTACTTCGCACCCACCGGGTCCAGCCGAGTGGCCCGATCGTCACCCGCTGGTGCCGCCGCCTCCCCCAGTTGACAAAACGGGGTCTCGATCACCCCGTCGGGACCGGCCGACAACACCCAGACGGCCGCGTCACTCCCGCGACAGGCGGCGAGGTTGACGATGTAGGCGTACTGGGTGCGACCCCGGCGCTGCACGCCGGCCGTGTCCGTGGTGCAGGTCTTCAGCGAACGCGTACGGCGCGGTCGTCGCCTGCAACGGTGGCAGATCTCGCGGGCTGGAGGAAAAGCGTTTCGATGATGCCATCGGGCC
The DNA here is from genome assembly GCA_964476725.1 of uncultured Vicinamibacterales bacterium. Taxonomy (GTDB): domain Bacteria; phylum Acidobacteriota; class Vicinamibacteria; order Vicinamibacterales; family 2-12-FULL-66-21; genus JALZOC01. The sequence continues at coordinate 30,267 of CAYZBZ010000008.1, read as the reverse complement.
CCGCGGAAAGGGCCCAGACGGCCCCACGACTGAAGTGGGCGCCGACATTCACCATGTAGGCGTTCCCCCATGGATCCGCCGTGACGGTGGGAGCATGCGCCGCCAGAGGCGACATGGTCGAGGTCGTCCACGTGCTGTCTCTCGCTTGCGGCGCCTGGCCGGGTCCGGAAAGAACGAAGCGCACATCTGAGACTGCCACGACGGTGTTCCGCAATGCATCCGAAATGCGGCGAAGGTGTGCATCGGCGGCGTCGAGCCGCCGCGTGTGCAGCGTGTGCACAGCTCCGAAAGGCAGAACGGCAAGCAGGGCGATGATGCCGAGCGCCAGGAAGAGCACAGGCGTGCGAATGGCCTCAGTGTTTTCGCTCATCAGAATCCCTGCAGCCGGAAGACGGTGCCGAGCGTGCGGAGCAGGATCGTACAGTCGAACAGCAACGTACGGTGCTTGACGTAGTACAGGTCGTATTCCAGCTTCAGCCGGGCCGCATCGACGGAATCGCCATACGGCAGGTTGACCTGTGCCCATCCGGTGATCCCGGGCGGCACCATCAGGCGCGCGCGGTAGAACGGAATTGCGGCCTGGAGCTGCTCGACGAACGCGGCGCGCTCAGGCCGAGGGCCGACGAGGCTCATCTCTCCTTTGAGCACGTTCAGGAACTGCGGCAGTTCGTCGAGTCGCATGCGGCGAAGAAACCGTCCGACGCGGGTGACCCGCGGATCGTCGCGGCCGGCCCACCGTGCCTCGCCCGGACGCTCCGCGTTCTCATGCATCGTCCTGAACTTCAGGAGCATGAACGGAATTCCGCCCCGGCCGAGACGCTCCTGCCGGTAGAACACCGCCCCGCGCGAGTCGAGCCGGATGGCCAGACCGATGAGCGGACCGGCGACGAAGGCCAGCGCCAGGCCAACGACAGCGCCGACGACATCTAGTGCGCGCTTGCCCAGCCATGACGCATCCCGAAGTCGCATGGCGTCGGCGAGGTCCGTCATCAGCCAGTCCGGCTCCAGGAGGTCGACCGGCACGCGGTGCAGCACCTGCTCGATCATCGTTTGTACGCGTACGAGCTCGACGCCTGCTTCCTGGCAGGCGAGGAGCGACTGCAGCAGGTCGCCCGATGGATGGTCGCGCTGCGCGAGGATGATCTCGGAAACCTGGCGGCGGATGACGCCGTCGAGCAGATCACCGGCGAGTACCGTTGCCACGCCTGCCAGGCCTGGATCCATGGTGCCGCGGTCGGCGACGATGCTCTCGACGCGTGAACGGCGCGCGCGATGCTGCCGGACCAGGCGAAGTGCAAGCGCGGCGGCCTCACCGGAACCGACGATGATGGCTCGATGGCGGAAGCGCTCACGGGTGAAAACGGAAATGAAGATGAGCCGCCACGCCAGTGTCAGGAGCAGCGCTTCCCAGAGGAAGTAGAGAACAACGAGGCGCGGCAGCCCTCCCCTCGGCGCGTAGAAATAAACGGCGAGGTACGCCAGGACCAGAAAACCCGCGCCCCGCAGCAGTGCGCCGGCCGTTTGCCTGAACGAGAACGCGATGGCGGGAGAGGCAGCCGGGACGCCAGCTGCAGCCAGCCACAACAGAGCGCCGAGGAACCACAGCGCCTTGCTGCGGACGAACTCGTCAGTGAACGCTTGACCAGCCGGAATGCTCCAGAGCCACAACGCAATGAGCACCGCCAGGAACGCCGCCGTAAGGTCGCCGGCCGCAAGCATGGCGCGGTGTTCCGCCGGTTTAAAGGCTCGCGGCAGCAGTCGCGATGCAGGCCTCTGTTGCGCCGTGGTCATCGTGTCAGACGCGGGTCCCCCGAGGATGCAGACGCCACTGGGGGACGTTGCCGAACGACGCGAGGAACAGGAGCGCCCCGAGTCCCCATGAGAAGTGCACCACGGCGACGGCCGCCGCTACGAACGGCCACAGCGTCAGGTTGCCGGCGCGCTGAGCCATACGGAACCCGGCGCCGAAAATGGCCGCGGCGTAGAGCGCGAGCACGGCGAGGAGCGCCGTGCGCGCCGCCGGCAGTACCGGGCTCGCAAACGCGAGCACGACGATGGTCGTCACGAACCCGAGCGGAATCACCTGCCGCAGCCGGGCGGCGGCCGGGTGGCGCAGGAGAAACGGCATCTTCCACCAGCCGTAGCGGAAGTACTGCCGGGCGAGCGTCCGCATCCGCCGGCGAGGAAAATACGTCGAGCGGATACGCGGATCGAGAATGACGCGCAGACCGGAGCGGCGCACGCGGTAGTTGAACTCGCCGTCCTCGACGACCAGGAGCGAAGGGTCGTATCCGTTCAGGGTGCGCCACAATTCACGACGGTAGCAGCCAAACGGCACCGTGTCGACATCGCGGATCTGGCTGCGCTCGGCGTGCCGATAGTCGGCGCCGCCGCTGCCCAGATCCGACCCCACCGCGAGGGCGATCGCCTGGGAGCGGAGCGTGTGTCCGCCGGGCGCGATCTCCCACACGCCACCGACGACGCCGGCGCGGGGCTCGTCCAGGTGCTGGAGCGCCCGGGCAATGTACTCGCGGTTCGGCGATGAATGGCCGTCCAGCCGGACGATCACGTCGCCGCTCGCGGCCTTGATCCCGGCGTTCATGGCCGCTGCCGCCCCCTCGTCGGCGCAATGCACGACGCGCAGGGGAATGTCGGGATGGCGTCGCGCGTATGCCTGCACGACGTTCACGCTGTTATCGGTCGATCCGTTGTCGGCAACGATGATCTCGTCGGGCCGGCGCTCCTGCGCGCGCAGCCCATCGAGCAGCTGCTCGATGAATTCCGCCTCGTTGTGGCAGGGAATCACGACCGAGACGCGCGTCTCCGCGGCGGCCGCCGTCGAGTGAGCGGTGGCGGCCGTCATGCCTGCACTCCGCCGCGGCCGATCACCCACCGGTAGTCCACGGCCAGCAGGATCCCGCCGGCGGCGACCTTCGGCAGGATCGCGACCGCGTACAGCACCATCGCGTATCCGAGCGCCGTCGTGCGATCGACCCCGTGGGCCGTCAGCACGAGGATGATGACGTAGTGGAAGACGCCGAGGTTGCCGGGCACCGAGACGAGCGTAGTCCCGACCTGCAATGCCAGCAACAGAGTAATCGCGGCAACCGCCGGCAACTGGAGGTCGAAGGCAAAGAACAGGAGGTAGTTGGTCGATGCGGCGAGGAGGAGGATGGCGATAGAGAGAAGCCAGAACTCGACGCTGCGCGTCCTGCTCTGGAGCGCCGCGAGGCCCGCGGCGGCGGCGGCGACCTGGCGCTCGAGGCGCGGACGCCAGGAGGCCGGCGTGATCCGCTGCGCCGTCCGCGTGATCCAGACCACGACGCCGGGGCGCAACCCGAAGATCGCCGCGGCCGCCGCCAGCACGCCGGTGATCACGAGCGCGCGTCCCGGGCCATAGACCCACTCGGGCAGCGTCGCGAACGCCAGAAGCAGCGCCGCGGTGAGGCCGACGGCGACGAGGTCACCCAGCTTTTCGACCGCGATGGTGGTGAGCACGCGCGCCGCGGGCACCGACTCAGCGCGGCTCACGATGTAGGCGCGGGCCACTTCGCCGAGGCGGATCGGAAGAACGATGTTGAGCATCTGACCGATGATGACGCCATCCACAACGGGGCGCCATGCCGGAACGGGTTCGAGGAGCACGCGCCACCGGACGACGCCGGCGGCAACCGTCAGGGCGACGGAGCCGATGGCGGCGAGGATCCAGGCAGGATGAGCGCCGCCAACGCTGCGCCAGAGGGTGGTGTAGTCGGTGCCGCGGAGCGCGAGCCACAGTGCGAGCGCGCCGAGCAGGGTGCCGGTGACGAGGCGAAGGGGTGCCCGCTTGGACGGAGGACGGCCAGCCACGTCAGCCACTTCAGAGCTGGTCAAACTCCGACGTGGCCTGTGCCCTTCTCTGAGCTCGCGGGCGGATGCGAGGGCAGATCCGTTTCGATGCTCTCACGGAAAGACGCTTGGGCGAGGCGACCAGCGGAATTACGGCCAGAGCGGCGAACATGACGTCCAGGAAGTACATCTGCGGTCCGTGAGCTTCTGCCGATACTCGATATTACTCGGTTCCGAATCCAGGAAGCACCTTCCCCATCAGAAGTGGGGTCGGCGGCGTCAGGGCTTCGGCGTGACCAGTCCGATCAGTTGCCTGGCCGTGATGACGCGCGTTCGACCCCACGCGGCGGGGAAATGCTGGATGTTGCCGGTGACGAGATAGGCGGCTTTGGCCGCCTCGGCGCATTCCAGAAAGCGATTGTCAGCGTCGTCGCCAGAGACAGTCAGCGTGGCCGTTGGCTCAAACAGTTCGGCTACGGCGCGAACCGCCTTCATCAACGCCGACACCACCTGCGGTGAACGACGGAATTTGGGGCGCCGCAGGACCTCTTCGTATTCCTCAAGGATGACCTCGGACGCGCATAGCTGCACGTGGCGATTGAGGGCCAGACGAAGCACGTCGGCAGCGGTTCCGGACGGACTGAGCATGGCCGACACCACGATGTTGGTGTCGAACACGATCCGCATCATCGGCTCCGGCCCGTCTTCTCTTTCTCGCGACGGTTGCGGCGAATCTCTCCATCGATGTCGCGCATGCTCATTTTCGCGACCCCTGAGCGTTTGGCCGTGGCCCAGCTCTGTTTGAGCCAGGCGGGAGCCGGCGCAATGGTGTCGAGATAATCCTTGATGCTCATGATGACGGCCTGGGGCTCGCCACGGCGATCCACCACGAACCGCTCATTCTTTTCTTTGACCCGCCGAATGATCTGCCCGAACTGGGTCCGGGCTGTCAGGGCGGAAACGATGTTGGGTATCGCTGAAGTTTTCATGATACATTTCCTTTGAACTGATTAGTTAGTTCAGAACAAATCGTACCAGTCCTGGCAGGATCCGTCAAGTGTCACGCACGCTGTCACGCGAGGTCCGGCTCAAGCCGGACACTACAGATGCCGGCGTGATCTGGTTGACATGATATAATCACATGATGTATTGTATTAAACATGAAAACGATGGTGACGACCGTGACCGAGCGCGGACAAGTGTCCATTCCCGCGCAGATCCGCGAGCAACTGCACATCCGGCCCGGCCAGCGTCTGGTGTGGGAGCCGGTGTCCGATAGCGAGTGCCGCGTGCGTCTCAGGCCGGCGCTCCGCGCGGCCGGGGCGGTGGCCATGCTGGGATACGCGAAGCGGTTCACGAAGGCTCGGCCGACGCGCGAGTGGATGGCCGAACTGCGCGAGGGAGACGCGTGATGCCCTGGGTCGTGGACACCTGCCTGGTCATCGACGTGCTGAACGACGATCCTGACTACGGACGCGCCTCAGCCCTGCTGCTGGACAGCAAGGCGTCCGACGGACTCGTGCTGTGTCCCGTCAGCTACGTTGAACTGGCGCCGGCGTTTCTCGGTGACGGAGCCCGACAGCACGACTTCCTGGACCACGCCGGGCTCGACTACTCGGTTCCCTGGGAATGGCCCGATACCCAGGCGGCGCACAAGGCCTGGGCGCGCTTCGTGAAATTACGCCGGGCGCGGCGGACGCCGCGACGGCCCGTTGCGGATGTCCTGATCGGCGCATTTGCGACCACCCGCCAGGGCCTCCTGACGCGCAACCCTGCCGATTTCGCCGTGGTCTTTCCGTCCCTGACCGTCGTGACGCCAGCGTGAGAGTGTTTTTCTGCGTGGACGCGTTTTACGTGACCGTGCCTGCGAGAAGGCACGATCATGCTATCATGCATTCATGGCCAAACAATTGACGATCCGCGGTGTGCCTGACGAAGTGGCGTCCCAGCTCGACCGGCTCAGTCGAAGCCGCGGGCGCAGCGTCAATGCCACGGTGGTCGACATTCTCGCCACAGCCGTTGACTTCAAGGAACGCCGGAAACGCCTCGGGCGTTATACGACCTGGACCGAAGACGACCTGGCTGAGTTCATGAGGGGGCTTTCCGCTCAGCGGGTGGTCGATGATCGACTCTGGCGGTGACGTCTTCGACCGGCTCGTTCTCGACACGTCGGCCTACTCGCATTTCCGCGCGGGCCATCCGCAGGTTCTCGATCTATTGGCCGTGGCCGCGACGGTCGTCATTCCCGCCACGGTGCTTGGAGAGCTCGAAGCCGCATTCCAGCTCGGACGACGCGATCGAGAAAACCGTCTGACGCTGGCCGAGTTCCTGGGCGAGCCGTTCGTCACGGTTTGGCCCACCACAGCCGCTGTCGCACGTCACTATGGGCGCGTGTTCGCCGAGCTCAAGCGTGCCGGGACACCGATTCCAGTAAACGACGTGTGGATCGCCGCCGCCTGTCTGGATTGTGTTGGACGGCTCGTGACCTTCGACAGAGACTTCGAGCGGATATCTGGACTCGAGTTCACCGTGCTTGTTCCACAGTCACCTGAGCACTGACCGGCCCCACCTGTTGGAAAGAATCTTCTCTTGGAAGCTTGCACGCGTGGCCGGAAGGGCGCTGGCCCTTCTTGGAGCCGCCGCAGTTCTGCTGAAACTGCTCTGGCCCTAGCCGTGGTGAGGCGGACAACCGGTCACAATCCGGCAACGCGTCCGGTCCCGCTGGCAGGCGGCGTGTCGGTGTGCGCCGGGTGCGTCGGGGAAATCGAGTGGCGGAAATAGTCGTGCGCCAGGCACGCCAGCGGTATGACGATCATCGCGGCGAACAGCGTCACGAAGAGGTACAGCAGCGCGGTTCGGATCGACAACGACGAGGTCGTGCGCACCGAGAACGGGCTCGTGAGTGAATACAGGACGGTATCCGGGTTCAGGTTCTGCCGGCAAATCAACTCATAGATGGCCTGGATCTGATCCATCGACCGGGCGAGGTCGTCAAACGCCTGGCCCGTGCGGCGTGTCACGTCCGATTCGCCGCCGGGATTGACGCCGGCGCGCGCTGTGGCAAACGATCGTCGCATCGACTCGTAATACGAGGCCTGCCTGCTCAGCTCGGCGAGCACCATGCCGTCCTCGATGATCCGCTTCGTGAGGTCCTGGCGGTACTTGACGTCGACCGACTGCGTCGACAGCTGCACCAGCCTGTCAATGAAGGATTCGGAGAGCTGTGGCGTCACGGCCGGGGCGCGGCCTTCGCCCGCCGGCGGCCCCTCCGGCGCGCCCGGCTGCTCGTAGCCACGCAACGCCTCCTGCAAGGCCTTGATGCGCTGGCTCGTCTCGGTCTGCGCGAGCTGCGCTCCGAACAGGCGGCCCTCGAAATACTGATCCATGCGGATCGGATTGCGGGACAGGCCGCTGATGCGAATGATGTCGATGAGCGGCTCCACCTTGAACCGCAGCTGGTCCTCGAGGTTCGCGCGGAGATCGGCGAGGCCGATCTGCTCCGGTTCCATCCGAACCGCCAACGCGCCGGGGATCTCCTCCATCTGGGCAAGGGTCTTCAGGATGCGCTCTATCTTGGTTCGCAGGATATCCACGGCGATGATGTAATCTTCCGCGGCGAGAAAGTCCTTCTTCAGCACGTTTTTCGAGAGCACCGGGATGTCGTACCGCACCGCGCCCTTGCGCTCCGCGGCCTGCCGGGCCCAAGTGGACAGCGTGTCGTTCAGAATCTTGTTCAGGAGCACGGCCGGGACCTTCACCATGCCCTCGCTTCGGCGGATGCTCAGGGAGTACTGCCCCGACTTGAGGCTCTCGCGCTTCTTGCGGAACTCCTCCTCGATTCGGGCGCGATCGACGGGACCGAGTTTCGAGTCCGACAGCTTGGCCTGGTACTCGTAGGACAGGAGCTCGAGGTCACGGTTCGCCTGCAGGACGAACATCGAGTCCTTGAAATCCGAGAAGCGGGCGTAGCGTTGCAGATCGTTGGCCTTGAAGACGTCCGTGAGCACGGGCGTCGACACAATTTCCGCGCTGCTGAACCTGGTGCCATTGGGGTACTGGTCCTGGTCGGCCCCTTCGAACGTCAGCTGGAACTGGAGCGTGGCCAGGCGCTCGCTCGGAACGACCGAGTAGACGACCAGCGTCCCGGCAATGTAACAGACGACGACCGCGACGAGCGCTATGAGAATCACGCGCCTGTACGACCACAAGGTCTGCAGCAATGGCTTCAACGACAGCTCGTCGTCCGCTTCGTCGTTCAGGTTCTCGTGGTGGTCAGTCATCCCGCAGCTCCCTGGTGCTCTCATCTTGGTGACGGTCGAACGTCGGCGGCATTCAAGCATCGGCAGTGCGACAACGTCCGCACCGCTGAACCGAATCGCTGTACTCAAATCGGTGAAGACCGAGAATACTATGGGCGCCCGGCGCCGTCCAGAGGCTGCGATGCTTGACCTCCGCCCGCGACCGGGCTGGAACCGGATCGAACGTGCGCGGCAAGGAGACGAATCAGGTCCCACGCGAACCAGCCGCCGAGCACGAGCCAGAGCAAGCTCTCCCACCGCCGCGACGCCTGCGAGAGTCCCCACCCCACGCACGTCAGACACATGCCAGACGTCCACGGCAGTTGCCAGGATCTTTGCCTGAAAAGATCTCGCCGCCTTCGGCTCGTCTCCCGTGCAATCCAGTCGTGATAGCTGAACGCGGCCACGACCACCGAGAGTCCGGCGATCCATAGGCCGTTGGCCGCTAGCGTGTACCAGTCAATCATGCGGCGCGCAGTGATCGCTTCTCGTCCCCGGTCTCACAGCTCCTCGTTCGCACCTTGAAGAATGAGAGCAGATCCAATTGTGGATTCGACTGCAGGACCACTGCGAGTCCGTGAAGGATTATGCCGTGCCTTCTCGGCTCCCCGCCCGTGATGACCAGCTGCACGCTTGGCGGAAATCAGTCACGCACAAGCCACTGGCGCCCAAGAAGTACTTTTGAGACCGACGGCCACCACGAACGCGGCCGGCGAGCGGCTCACCCACTGGCGATCGACGTCCGGATTGGAAGTCGGTTGGGCGCCCGCTGAGCGCGGCCCTTGGTCTAGGACGTCGAGCCGTAGGCAACGCCGACGCTGAGGGCCCGTTCGATCGTCTTCACGATTCCGGTGGGGGTCAGGCCGTACTGACCGCGGAGGTAGTCCTGGTCGCCCGCCAAGGAGACGAACACATCGGGAAGGCCGATCCGGCGGAAGACGGAGGGGCGGGCATCACTCTCAAGCAATCCCTCGGCGACAGCGCTTCCCAGCCCGCCGATCACGCTGTGCTCTTCGATGGTAAAGATTGCGCCGGTCGAACGCACGGCATCCAGAACGCTTTGAATGTCGAGCGGCTTCAACGTGTGGACGCTTATCACCGCGGCACTTATTCCCCGTTCTGCGAGCATATCGGACGCCTGCAGCGCGGCATGCAGCAGCCCGCCGCACACCAGCAGCGTCATGTCGCGGCCGTTCCGCACGGGGATGGCCTGCCCGAGGCGGAACGGAATGTCCGGCTGATGGATGGCGAGCTCGCCGGCCCGTCCCAGACGCAGATAGCAGGGTCCTGGCTGCGCGACGATGGCGCGTGTCGCGTGCGAGACTTCCACGGGGTCGTTCGGCGCCACCACCGTCATTCGCGGCAGCGCCCGCATGAACGCCAGATCCTCAGTCGCGTGATGAGAGACGCCGAGTGAACCGTACGCCAATCCGCCGCCGACCGACACGACTTTCACGTCCGCCTCGTGATAACAGACATCGTTGCGAATTTGCTCCAGGCAGCGCGTCACCGGGAAATTCGCGATCGAGTAGGTGAAGACGATCTTGCCCGAGAGGGCCAGGCCGGCGGCCAGTCCCGTCATGTTCTGTTCGGCGACGCCGGCGTTGACGAACTGGGCCGGGAGCTCCTCCATGAAACGTGTCACCACGCCGAATCCCAAGTCCCCGACGACGAGCATGATGCGACGGTCTTCGCGCGCCAGTTCGAAGAGCGTCTCGATAAAAGCGGTTCTCACGATTGTTGCAGCTCGGCGAGCGCCGCGTCGAATTCCGCGCCCTGCGGCGTCCGATAATGCCAGAGCACGTTGTTCTCCATGAACGAGACGCCCTTACCTTTTGTCGTGTGGGCGATAATGCAGGTCGGGCGTCGCGGCTGTCGAGGCACCGCCTGCATCACGCGCGCGATTTCGGCAACGTCGTGACCGTCGATCTCGCTGACAGCCCACCCGCACGCTTCCCACTTCGCGCCCAGCGGCTCGAGGTCGATGATCTCGCGGACCGTGCCGAGGCTCTGAATCTTGTTGTAGTCGACAATCGCGATGAGATTGTCGAGGCCGTGCTGGGGTGCGAACAGCACCGGCTCCCACGTGGAGCCTTCGTCACATTCGCCGTCGCTCAACAGGACCACGACACGATAGGGACGCCCGTCTCGCCTCCCGGCCAGCGCCATGCCGGTCCCAATCGATAGCCCGTGGCCGAGCGACCCCGTCGAGACTTCCACGCCGGGAACGTTCTTGTGCGTCGTGTGGCCGATCAAGCGGGAGCCGTTCAGATAATACGTGTCCAGCCAGTCGCGTGGAAAGAACCCGCACGTGGCAAGGACCGCGTACAACGCCGCGCAGCCGTGTCCCTTGCTCAGGATGAACCGGTCGCGATCGATCCACTCCGGCTCGCCAGGCCGCACCCGCAATGACCGCCCGTATAGCACCGCCAGCAGTTCTGCCATCGAGAACGATGTCCCGATGTGCGAGCTCTTTGCGCGGCTCACCATGTGCAGCACGTCAAGCCGCACATTCCGTGCGAGCTGTTCGAGCGATGCTTGTTCGGCGGATGTCACGTTGTCGTGCTCTCCAGCACTGCGTAGGCGATATACGGGTCCCATTCGAACCGCTGGAGCCGCAGGTTGCGGATCCCGACTTTCTCGAGCACCGCGAGTGTCTCGCCGGGCCACATCGGGTTGTCCAGCTCATCGAAGGCGAGCACGGCACCGCGCGGCATGCGCGGCAGGAAATGCTCCAGGGCCACGCTCGTGGCCTCAAACAAATCCATGTCGAGGAACAGGAGACTCACGACCAGATGCCCCTTTTTCTGGACAAACGCGGGGATGGTCTCGATGGCGTTCCCCTTGATCAGGTGAACCTTGTCCATGTGGCCGAGGAACCGGTCGCGGTCATACTCGGCGATTAGCGCCGTCAGTTCGTCGTACGAGTTCGCATAGAGGCCGCCGCGCTCAGGGGCCGCAACCGGGTTGACGTCGGCATCGCTGAACGTCGGAAACCCTTCAAAGGTATCGAATCCGTAAATGCGGCGCGTCAAGTTCTCGGGCTCCAGCATCGCACTGAGCTTCGCCCACGACATGATGCCGAATCCGCGAAACACGCCGCACTCGATGACCGAGCCCTTCACAGGCATCGCGAGCTTGAACAGCTCGTACAGCGCCAGAAAGCGCTTCAGATGCTGCCGCCGCACATACTTCGGGAAGTTCTCCAGCTTTATCTCGACGGTCTCTGGATTTGCCTCGAATATCCGCGCGATCGCGGGACCCACCCGCTGCTCGGCAGCGGTTCGGAACTTTTTCATCGCTTTGCCTGAATCAGTCGTTAATTCGACCAGCGGAGCCGCTGTCGAGCGCTGCGGAGTCCAGCGCAGCCGTCGCCTCGGCGTCGAGCGCCCAACCGGTGGCGCCAGCGTTTTCTTCCACCTGCGCGGCCGTGCGGATCCCGGTGAGCACCACCGACGTCGGGAGTGCCTCCAGGACCCAGCGAATCGCTACCCGCGCAGGCGACGTGCCCACACGCTGAGCAACGCCACGTACTACGTCAAGATGCCGGAGAGCGCGCTGGAACATGTCGCCCGAGAACAGCGGATAACGCGCGCGCAGATCCGTGCCAGAGAACTGCGATCCGGACGCGTATTTGCCGGTGAGAAGTCCGTGAGCCAACGCATTGTACACGAGAACGGTGACGCCGAATTTGTGCGTGGCGTCCGACAGAACCGTTCGGACGTCGCGCTCAAGGACGCTGAAGGGATACTGCAGAGTCTCAATCCGCGTCGCACCCCAGCACCGATCGAGGGTCTTTGGCGGCGCGTTGCAGATGCCAATGTGCTCGATGAGTCCCTCCGCACGGCAGCATTCCATCTCCTCAAGCGTCTGCTCGATGGGTGTCGTGCCATCCCACCAGTGGACCTGATAGACCGTGACGCGGTCCACCCGCAGCCGCCGCAAGCTCGCCTCCAGTGCGGGGCGAACGCGACGCGCTGACGAATCGCGCATCGCACGCGTGCCGTCGTGCGTGACGCCAAACTTCGTCGCGATGACGACGTCGTGGCGTTTGGCGCCGAGGGCGGCGCCAAGGACCTCCTCGGCGTGTCCGAAGCCGTAGACGTCCGCCGTGTCAAATACGGTAATGCCGCGATCCAGCGCCGCCTGCACGGCGCGGGTGCTCTCGGCGTCGTCGGCCGGTCCGTAGTCGTAGCCGCCAATTGCGGCACAGCCGAAGCCGATCCGCGACACGAGCCGTCCTGTGCGGCCGAGCGGAACGTATTCCATCCGTGCTCAGTCCCGCCGACGTCGGGCAGACAGCGCCGCGCCCACCGTGCGGACAATGATCCGCAGGTCCTCCAGAAAGGAGCGGCGCCTGACGTACTCAAGCCGCAGCCGGTTCTTTTGTGCGCGAACGCGCGTCAGATAGACCTCGTGCGCGTTCTCGCTGCCGAGCGCCTCGTCGAGGTGAAAGAAATGCAGCGACGCGTAATCCGTGATGCCGGGTATCACCGTCAGAATCTGCCGTTCTTCGGGAGAGTACTCTCTCGTGTGCTCTTCCACCTCCGGCCGGGGACCGACGAAGCTCATGTCGCCGCGGAGCACATTGAACAGCTGCGGCAGTTCGTCCAGCTTGTACCGCCGAAGGAACCGACCGAGCGGGGTGACGCGCGGGTCGTCCTTTGCTGTGGTTGTCCCCGACCGTTCCGCGTCCACCACCATCGTCCGGAACTTGAAGATGCGGAACGGCCGTCCGTGCAGACCGACACGGCGACCGCAGTAAAGGACTGGCCCGGGCGAGGTGATCGCGACCGCCCCGGCGGTAACCAGAAGTACGGGAGCAAGCAGGATGAGCGCAGGCAACGCGATCAGGAGATCGAATACACGCTTGGCTCTTTCGTACATGCTCAACATGGAGGGGTTGGTTCCGCGATCCCTTCAGTGGAGCGAGACAACATCCAGCTGCGGGCTCGGCGAGCGGCGATCACGCATAGCCAATTGGTGCGCTGCGGTAATCAGTCCGAGATTGAACCAGAGAAACAAACTAACTTTCGCACCCAACGCAATCGCGTCCGCCAGCCCGAAAATGTGAACCGCAGCGAGGCTCGCGATCAAGCCGAGGCACAGAGCTCGTTCGCGCCCCGTCACAGCGCGTCGGATCCGCCAGCACATCATGGCGGCAAGCACTAACAGTGACAAATAGGCAATCAATCCCGGCAAGCCAATATCGAGAGCGGTCTGTAGGAAAATATTGTGAGCATGTACCCTGTCAACCGCGATAAACCCTCGCCAGTCAAGTGCGGACGAGAACGTCAGAGGCGACACCTGCGCTACGTAGCGAAACACGCCCAACCCCGGGCCGACCAACGGCGCCTGCCCGATCAGCGCAACAGCGTCTGCCCAGATCTCCTTGCGGCCGTAAAACCCTCCTTGCGCAACCGATACGAGGAACAGGACGGATGCCCCCGCCCCCGCAGCACCTGTCGCCATCAGCACAGCCCACGGCACACGACGGCGGATCCGGAACAGCGTCAGAAGCCCACCGGCAACTCCCGCCGCAATCCATCCGATCCTTGATTGGCTCAAGAGAAGGGCCATCACAAACACAAGTGTCAACGCATCTGTCGCCACACCGATCGCTTTGCCATTGCCGGAACGAGACGCAGCTCCCGATGGCGAGACCCAGGATTCGTGATTGCGCCACCGGGATGCGGTCAAAGTTATCGCGAGGGGAAGGAAAAACAGCGTGGTTCCGCCAAGCGCGTTCGGGTTCACGCCGCCGGCGCGTTCGGTCCCGGGAAGGCCGCTGATCAATTGGGGAATATGCCGTGTCAGCCGCGCGACCACGTTGATGTCGTCACCGATCCGCCACGCGACACTCACGGTTCCCAACGCTACCGCAATCCCGCCAAGCACAATGTAGGCATACACCGCCTTCCAAAGCGTTCGCTCGTCGGTAACAAACAGAACGACTGCACGATAAATCAAGAGACCCAGGAAGATGCCGACGACCCTGGGCAGACTCACGTCGGGAAGTGGAGAGCGCCAAGTTGATGCCAGCGCCATGACAACCACAATCGTCATCGGCAGGGTCAACGGTGTCCACGGGAGCTTCCACTTTCCGCGTGCGAACTGGACGATCCACAGTGAGGCGATTAGTGTCAACGCAAGGAGCGTGACAGTGGGAACAGATCTGGGAAAGAGCAAAACGGGCGCACACAGGAATACACGTACCCACTCGTACCGTGGCTCCAGCGCGAGAACGGCGACATCATCGAATCGCGCAACCACCTTTCTCACTCCCGGCGCAGCCCTCGCAGCTCGAACACCACCTGCCAGGCCAGCAGGTTCACATACGGAATCCGCAGCACCAGGTCATCACACGCTTCCAACGTCGAGAGAATCGCCGGAAACCACGGATGCCGCCGAAACGGCACCGCCAGGATCGAAAACAGGTGGAAGAATCGAACGTCGACACGTTCGAACCACTGCCGCGCCAGCCGGATGTCGTTGATCTTCACAATATGGTCGGCCTCCCACGCCGTTCTGAGCCGCGGCGTCATCCTTCGGTACAACGCGAACACCGGGTTGTGGCCGAGAGCCTCGATGCAGATGATGGTGCCCGTGGGTTTCAGCACACGCCGCAACTCGCGGTACGCGTTTTCGAGATCGAGGTGGTGCAGCACGCCGCTGCACACGATCTTGTCGAACTGGCCCTTTGAAAACGCCAGGCGTTCCGCGTCCATCACGGCGACGTCCACGTGCGTCGAGGCTCCGGCCTGATTGACCTTCCGCTGGGTTGTCCGAACGGATTCATCGGAAATGTCAATCGCGGTCACGAAGGCCCCAGCGGCAGCGAGGGCGAGCGTGACGTCTCCGTGCCCGCAGCAATAGTCGAGAACCCTTTTGCCTCTACAGTTGGCTGCCACCCAGTTCGCGAAGTACTCCTGGCTCTTTCTGACAACTGCGTACCACCGCAGATTCGAATACTTCCGTTCGAAGGTGTCCGAATCGAGGACCGCTCGGTCCCGTTCTCGCTCATTGTGAAACTGGATTTCGTCCTGTTTACGATCTGCCATCGTCTGCTACCAGCCCCTCTCGGCGTTGATCGTCGGTCATGACCGGCACGCCCTTGTACTTCGGCCGAAGAGTCCGCGCAACCGGCGCCAGTACATCTTCAGCGCCAAGCCACCGGCAGTTATAGCGCCCAATATCAAGTTCAGCAGCATTCCTCCGCCGCCTAAATCGAGGTAGGCGTACACGTCCGCGTTGGCGACAAGCGCGACGATGAAGAAGATAGTCAGCAGCAAGTTAGTCATGGATTGCGTCTAGAATAATCACCAGCATGCGGCGGCGGCGACTCTTTAATTAAGCCGCGGGCGGCGATGCACCCTGCACGGAACGAAGCGCCTCCACGATTGCACCCGCGCCGACTCGCGCGTTCTTTCCGGAATTAAAAACGACTTCATCATGGACCTGCGCGTGCGAAGTGATTCTGCTCGCGTTGATCCCTTTATCTCGTATCGAACGCGGTCGCTGACGTGCAGTGGTTCAGCCCTGCCACTTGTTCCCAGGCCCTGTCGGCGTCGTAGTCACCGTGCTCAGCGCAAACGCGCGTAAAGTACCCGCTGAATCCTGGCTGGCGCATTCCGTACAGCAACCATTCCGAGTGCGTAGGCGTACGACCCTGGCCCGAGCTTCAGCCGCCGATTGATTCGCCATTTTGTCTTGAGCTCGGTCAGGCTCCACTGAAAAGCTCGGAGGCGCGCCTTCAGCGCCTGAAGATTACCGCCGTCACCGACGACGGAGCGGCGCGTGAGAAGGCTGCCTGCCTGCCTGACCCTGACCAGTCTGTCCGGAAGGTTCGCGAATCGACAACCTGCTTGAAGGGCCAGGGACCAGTACACACCATCTCCGAGCACTCCGTCCTCGACAGGATAAAGGCCCGCCTTGTCAAAGAAGCGCTCCCGAAACATCACGGTCACGTGTGCCATTGGGTTCCGCTTCCTGAATCTCTTGACTATCTCGGCATGGCACTCCGGGTAGTCCACGTCCTTCAGGACGACGCCAGTCTCGTCGATATCGCGAATAGCGCTTCCGACGATGTCCACGTCCGGATGCTGTTCCAGGAAGGCGACCTGCTTGCTGATTCGGTCTGGTTCGCAGACGTCGTCGGCGTCCATTCTGGCGAAATAGCGGTAGTGACCGCGAAGCGTCACGATCAGCTCGTTCAAACACGCGAGCATGCCCCTGTTCGTGTCGCTCGCATGAACGTAAACGCCAGACTCCGCACTGTACCTGCCCAGCACCGCATACAATGCGTCGCCAACAGGGCCATCAACGAAGAGTTGAAGATCGACGGGTTTGTATGACTGCGCGCAGATGCTATCGATGGCCTCAGCCAGGTACTCAGGCCGATCGCCGGCATAGGCGCACATCAGTACTGCGACCGGTGGGGGATTCACGCAATTATCTCAGAGAGAGCCGACGGAACTATGGGCATTCTCGGACCAGAAGCGCTTGACTTCCTGCGCGGTGAAGTAGTCGGGGCGCACGCCAGGCCGCACGAACCCCCACAGGTTTGCCTTTGCAGCGGCGGCCCGGATGAGACTTCCCGCGGCGCGGCGCCCGTGAACCGTCCCGAAAATCTTCAGGAGGCCACTCATCGATCTCCGACCGACCGGCCGGCCCTGCGCGAGACGCGCCAGATGCGCGGCCGTTCGCTCGATACCGTCGAGTCCAGGCGCTGCATGTCGTGCGAGGGCCGCGACCGCCGGACGGGGCGTCTGCGCTGAACCCTCCAATGTTGCGGCGAGATCCTCGAACGTCCGCACACGAGGCAAGCCATCGAACCACTCGACATGAAGAAACGACGGGTAGGGTTCCGGCTCGAGGAGGAACGCGGGCCTGCCCACCGCGTTGGCATCCAGCGCGAGAGAGCTGTAGTTCGTAAAGCACATCTCGGCTGCGGCGAGCCACTCGTGGGCGTTGCCCACCTTCGTTATGCACACACAGTCTGGAACTCGACCAACGAGCTCGTGAAAACGTTCTTTGTACTGCTCCACGGCGATACCGGGATGTGGGCGAAGCACAATCACGAAGTCCTTGCTACCAGGAAACGCGTCGAGGTGGCTCAGCCAACGAAAGATCTCATTGATTGTTCGCCGTACGTATGAAGCATGCTCGAGCACGGTCGATTCATCCGAGCCGATGCCGATGCGGCTGCGTACGTGATACTCGCTGAAGAATCCCATGTGACAGGTCATCGGGAAAAACATCCAGCGCTTGCCTGACGGCACTCCGCTTACGTTGGCGAGCCGCCGTCGAATCGACGCTGCATCGTCAATCTTGCGGCGCAGAAGCGTGAGTGAGGGCTTACCGGTGAGCTCGACGTGCCGAGGATCCACACGGCACGAGACCAGAAAGTCGCGATACTCTTCACCCCAGCTGACGTGATGTACCCGTTCCTTGGTGAACTGATCTCGTGGCATCCTGAAGCTCTTGTTGAGCGGGCTCAGCACCTGCTCCCAGTTCAGGCACGCGTACGTAATGGCATCTCCGTACACAAGGTAGAACAGCTCATGAAGGAAATCCGGGCCAGACGACTCGGACTTCGCGGCAGCGATGCCGGGGCATACCACGACTCGCGGACGAACAAGCGCCGCGCTCAGCATCGGCTCGTAGATTGCGGACGCCACCGCGACAGACAGGCGATAGCGCTCGCGTAGAACCTGTGCCAGTGATGCTACGACTTCGAGTTCGCGGTCGCGGTGCTCGACCAAGAAAAGCACATCAACAGATGGTCCATCCTTATACATTGTCTAGAGGGCTCCGCGTAAAGAGCTCAGAGAGTTGGGCCGCACTGCTGCTTGCGGCACACTGACGGTCGAGGTCAGCTGACGAGAGTCAAGCAGCGGTATCAGAATGAACGGCCAGGCAATCGCGCTCATAGTCAAACCGGTGAACGACGGGGTGATAACGAGATTGGCAAACAGCACTGCCAGGATCGCCAGCAGGGCAGTAGGCATCGCGCCGCGTGCTGACAGACACCTGAACACCGCTGCGAAGAAGAGCAGCGCGAAGGCTAGCAGGCCCGTCAGTCCCATTTCGTAGAACACCGTCGCGACGTAGCTCTCTGACGCCCTCCACGTATCCGGCAGAAACTCCTGCCCGAGCAGCACCTCCGACACGCGGGTGGCGAGGCCGAGTCCGTGACCGAACAGGACTTCTCGCTGGTTCTCGTAACGAATCAGCTGAGTGTAGTAGGGCAGGTAATCCTCAAGAGGGTTGCCGAAATCGAGGGCGCCAAATGCCGTATTACCTATGTCGTCGACGCGCTGCGCCACCAGAACCCCGACGACGAGGACGGCACACGTTGAACCCGTCAGAATGGCACGTACGATAGAACGCTGGGTTGACCGGTATGCGTACGCCCCCACCACGAGCAGACCAGAGAGGACGAAGGCCGCGCTACCCGACGTGATTCCTGCGGCGATCATGACCAACCACAACAGCGCTCGTACGAGGCGACCTTTCACGGCTATCGCGACGCACACACACGCGAGAGCCATGTAGATCCCCAGGTTCTGAGGACTGCCGATTAACGACGTCGCCCGCTTGGTGAACCCTATGCTGATGAGTCCCGCGTCTGTGTAGGTCCTGCCCGGTACGAGCCCGAACAGGTCTGAGCTCCAGAAATACTGCAGGATGGCGAACACTGCGGTCGTCGCGCCGAGCCAGATGTGGAGCCGCGCGTATCGATACGCCACGTGCGCATAGTTCTTCACGCCTTCGAGACACAGCCACCACACGATCAAATATCCGTAGGCGCCGACCATACCCGCTACAGCAATGGGCCATCCCACGTCCCGTATCGCGATGAAGGCGGGAACGATGCCGGCGCCACAGAAGACCAGCACCGGCAAGGCAGCGCGCCGAATGCGCCCACGCAACAGCAGCGCAATCGCATTGACAATGAAAACGAGTGCCGTGAGCCCATACGCGAGTCCGTCGACGCCGAGGTAGCGGAACAGCGCGTTGAACACCATCAGTGAGACGAGTGTAGCCATCGCCACGGCATTGAACACCCACCGTCGGGAGGTCCACACGCTCACGAAAACCACTCGCTGGGCAATCAACGACTACTCTAAACCAAAGCCCGGGCCTACGCGCCGACCGCCATCGTCACGGTGGGCTGCGGGTCTCCTTCTCGCATCATAGCGCCTGGATTTCGCGCGCGAACCCGGCACGCTCCTGCTCGTGGAGTCTCGCCAGTTGCTCCGTGAGGCCGCCCAGATGTCGACCAAGCAGTCCACTGATCTTCCCGTTCGACAGACTCATATCGCGGGGGCGACGCACCAGGTGCGCGTCACCGCAGACAATACTCGGGACGATCAGACCGGCGTCGAGATCGAACTGTTCCGCCAGCATGAACCCGAAGTCACATTTGGAGACTCGATCCCTCCCGACGACGTGGAAGACTCCACTCGCCTTGCGGCGCACCAATTCATGGACGGAATGGACGAGATCTTCGACGAGGATCGGGGTGAAAAACACATCCCGAAACAACGTCACAGACTGACCGGCGCGCAATGCCGTTATGATGCCGTCGCTGAATGACCGACGATAGCTTGGTCCCCATCCGAAGAAATTCGTCCGAATTACCAGTGCCTCGGGATGCGACGAGAGGACCTGGACCTCTGCGGCAGCCTTCGTCCGTCCATAGACATTCAGGGGAGCAACTGGGTGGGTTTCATCAACCAGTGGTTCATCCCCGGAGAACAGATGGTCCGTGGAGATGTGGACCAGCGTCACGCCGACGCTGGCGCACGCCAGGGCCACGTTCGCGGCGAGATTGACGTTGACATGGTGAGCGAGCAGAGGATCCGCTTCGCACGCTTCGACACTCGTCAGGGCTACGGTGTGGACGACGACCTGGGGTTCAAACGCGTCCAAAGCTCGGGTAACGCCATCGACGCTTTCGAGATCGACCGCTCTCGCCTCCACGCCCGCAACGCATGCTTTTCGATCGTGAAGTCCCAGCACGACGTGACGTGTGTCCCGCACGGTCATCGCCCAGTTCAGAGACAGCAGTCCCGTACCACCCGTCAACAACATCCTGTCGGCCATGCGGATTTAGACCGGCGCAACACTGGCCGGAGCCATCTTGCTCCGATACCGCTCAACCCATTCACTGAGCTCCTCCACCGCCATCCACTCGGTATTGTTGTCTGACGTGTAGGTGAAGGTGTCCTTCACGCGAACGGCACCTTCGATTCGCGTCGGATCCGAGGACCAATCATGGATCGCCGGCAGGATCTTGTAGTGGTCTGCGTACTCGTATGTGTGCGGTGCATCGTGCGAGCCGATCATCTGCTCATGGACCTTTTCGCCGGGCCGGATGCCGATGACTCTGAGTTTTGCCGTCGGCGCTACCGCCTTGGCAATGTCCAGGATGGTCATGGAAGGGATCTTCTTGACGTAAATCTCTCCGCCGTGCATATCCGCGAGAGCGTGCCACACGAGCTTCACCGCCTGCTCGAGCGTGATCATGAATCGCGTCATGCGCGGGTCGGTGATTGGCAGCTCTCCGGTGAGAGCACGCTGCATGAAGAACGGAATGACCGATCCCCTGGAGCCCATCACATTGCCATAGCGGACGACGGCGAAACTCGTGTCGTGGGTTCCAGCGTACGCGTTACCAGCCACAAACAGCTTGTCGGAGGCGAGTTTGGTTGCACCGTAGAGGTTGACGGGATTACATGCCTTATCCGTGGACAGTGCGACCACTCGCTTCACGCCCCGCTCGATGCACGCGTCGATGACGTTCATCGCACCGTTGATATTCGTCTTGACGCATTCGAAGGGGTTGTACTCGGCGGTCGGGACGATCTTGGTGGCCGCCGCATGCACCACGAAGTCGATCCGATCGAGCGCACGCGTCAGGCGTTGTCGATCCCGCACGTCACCGATCACGAACTGCACTCGCGGGTCCCGGTCGAATTTCAGCGCCATTTCCCACTGACTCATCTCGTCGCGGGAATAGATGACGAGCCGCGCGGGATTGTACGCGGCGAGGGTCATCGGCACAAAGGTGTTGCCGAGAGAGCCCGTTCCGCCCGTGATCAAGATGTGAGCGCCTTCAAGCGAAAGTCGAGCATCCATTTGTCACAATCCTCGCGTGGAACCATTTCGCGGCGACGCAGCTCGTGGAGCAAGTTCTGGGAGTCAAGAGCTAGAAGGGTTGGTCTCCGCAAGACGCTGGTTGAGTTGGTTGCTCTCGCCAGTGATTCTACGCGAGGTCAGCCCCTTCGCTCTTCACGTTCGAAACGCTAATTTGGACAAGAGTGGACCGGACACTACTGCGGTTATCCCCCTTTATCCCATATAACAAATGCGATTTCCTCGATGGGCAGTCGACCGTAAGGTTCTTCATAGGTTAGATCTTCGACGGCCCGCGCAGACATCTCGCTCCACGTACCTTCCTGTCCGTTCTTGGCAAACCAATATGTTCTGCTGATATTGGGAAAAACTTCGTCGATCCTTTTTTCGTTGTAAACCCGATACCCCCGTTGAATAGCCGGCGTGCCTGCAGGCACGCTCGCCATGAGACGACCGCTCTCCTTCACGAGACCCCATAATACTTCCGCGCCTTTTATATCGCCATCGTTGGCAACCTGATCGCCATACCGACCCATCCCCAGGTGTTCAATCGTCGAAATAGAGACGACAACATCAAACCTGTCCGCCACTTGAAAGGACTCAGCAAATAGACCTCCGCACACGACACTCAAATTCGGGTGAGAAAAAGGGTACCGTCTCTGAACCAGCACCGAAACCCGGTAACCGAGGGCCGATAGCTGGGGAGGCAGGATACCTTCAAAACCGCCGAAATCAAAAATCGTCTTGTCATTTTTCCGTAAACGTCTTAGGACAAACGGGCATTCAATGATTTGCTCGGACACAACCAGGTGACAGCCTTCCCGTAGAAGATCCAAGACCGGCACGGAGCTTTCCCAGACCATCATTTACCGTAAACGATCAAATACCTTCTGGATCACCTGCTGATTTGTCATAAAACAACGCCAAGTTCTTATTCCTCAGATGGTTCAACACCGTACCTAAGTCTCCGGTCTTATCCAGGCATTGCATGCTTTTGCGACCCTGTGAATGACTTGTGTCAAAAACGGACGATCCAGCCATGCCGCAGCCGACGCTCAGATTGAACCGGTCTGGAGTAGGACGACAATCCGTTAATCATGTCCGAGGGCCCAGCGGCGAACGGCATGCCGAGCATGTTGAAGCTCCCCCGCATAGAAGCCGAGCGGAACCAGTACAATCGGAAAGCAGCCCACTAAGGCAATCTTGACCAGCACGGAAAGCCACATCAGAGGCGTGTCGATCGCCCTGCCGACGATGAAGACGACCGCCGCCGCAGCCGCCAGACGAGCGAGGCGCGACCACTCGTACCGCACGGAGTAATAGCGATCCGACATCCAGAAGCTGACGCCGCACAGCAGGACGTACGACACCAGCGTGGCGATGGCCGCTCCGACCATGCCGAAGGGAGGAATGAGAATCGCATTCAGAACGATATTCGCTACGGCAGCTATCACGGCCGCCCCGGAACCCTGAAGTGTCTTGCGTTTGAGGGCCAGGCCAACGTTGGCGACAGACCAGACTCCCATCATCATGTACGAAAGAGCGATCAATGGAACCACGCGCGCCGCGGCGCCGTACTCTTCCGTCGCCACCACGGCGACGATCTCGCGGGCCGGAATCGAGACGGCAAGCACGACAATCAGTCCGAAATACGTGAAGTACGTCAGCATGCGGGCGAAGTACTTCGCGGCGTGGGGCTGGGCCTCCATCGAACACATCATCGCGGGCCAGACCAGCTTGAAGGGACCGACGAGGAGCACCGAGACCGCGGCCCCCAACTGGTATCCGAGGTTGTACACACCGACTTCCGCGAAGTCGCGGAAGTGCTTCAGAAAGAACCGATCCGATATCGAGACGACGAGCATGGCGAGGCTGACGACGACAAGAGGGGTGCCGTAGGCCAGAAGCTTCTTCACTTCGATCCATGAGAATGTGGGTCTTAGCGCATTCATCACGCCGGCGAACAGCACCACCACGGAGACTGCGTGCCCCGCGAGCATGCCGAGGAGCACACCGTAAACCCCCAAACGGGCGACCGCGACCAGCCAGACGATCAACCCGAGCCGAATCAGCAGCAACACGCCATTCAAAATGCTGTAGGTGCGCGACATCTTGCGCGCACGGTAGATGGCGAGGGGCATGCCCTGCAGTAATTCCAGGCCAGCGATTCCACACAAGAACAACACATACGATGTCCGCGCACGATCGTTGAACAGTAGGGTGGCCAACCAGGGCGACGCGAGCCAGCCGATGAGCACGAGCATCGCGCTGGAGATCGTTGTGAGTGTCAGCGCCGTCACGACCACAGTGCACCGGTTCTCTTCATCGGTGTAGTCGTAATAGGAGCGGAACAGCGCCGACCCGAGCCCCAGCCCGAAGATGGAGCTGGCCAGCGACACGGCAACGAACGCCATCGCCAGCACCCCGTAATCCGCTGGCAACAGCATGTGCGTGTACAAGGGGATGAGGATGACTTCGGTCATCTTCATCAGCAGATAGCCGACACCATAGACCAGAGTGTGCAGGGCGGTCTCGCGCAAGGCGCCGCCAAGAGTGCCGGGCGGCGTGGAGACGGCCGCAGCCCCCGAACCGTTGGAAGGCGACGGTGTGAGCAGGCTGCCCGTCATGCGCCGGTCCGACCGCACGGGTCACACGTGGCGTGTCCAATGCGGGTTGCCACGGCCTCAAACACCTCTTCGACACTGCGGTTTGTCACGTCTTCGTCAAACCGCGACACCGCCCGCTCACGGCCCATCGCTCCCATTCTGGCAATTCGATCTCGGTCGGACAGCAGCGTAAGCAGCTCCGAGGCCAGGCGAGCAAAGTCCCGCGGGGGGACGAGCACACCGGTCACGCCGTCCACCACGACCTCGGGAATGCCTCCGATATTCGCAGCTACGACCGGCCGTCCGCTGGCCATCGCCTCCATGGCCGCCAGACTGCTACATGCTCTGTCGCCGGCCGTGGGCACGACTATCACCGTAGCCGCCGCGTAATAGTCGGGAAGGACGCTGGGCGGCACATCAGGAGCAACGAAGAAGTTGCGCGGATACCTGGACGCCGTTTCCCGAGCGTTTGGCAACAATTCGCCGCTGGCTCCTGCGGCGATACAGCGCACATTGCTATACCCTGCGACAAGCTGGGGCACGGCGCCCAGGAACGTGTCCAGGCCCATCTCGGCGACCATCCGACCGACGTAAAGCACGATCGTGTCGTCGGCGCCTAGATCGAACCGTTCGCGAGGCTCGGCACCGAGCCTCCCGGGGGCGAATCGGTGCACATTGACGCCGTACGGGATCACGCGCACATCCGGCGAAACACCGATTTGACCATAGCTCCGCGCGCAGTGTGCGCTGCAGGAGAGAAAGGCCGTGGCAACCGAGCATACGTAGCGCAGCAGGTCGCCGTGCCGTGTTATGAAATCCCTTCGGCTGTGCAACTCGCCGAAGTTGCTGACGACGAGCGGCACCTTGGTTTCTTGGCTCAGGAGCGCCCCCACCGGCCCACCAGCGATCAGGTTATAGGCGCTGATCACCGCGATCTGGTGCGTCTCGCAAAGGCGCCGCGCGACCGCGAGCCGGGCCACGTAGCCGGCCCACACGCGCGGCGCGGTTCCTAGAACGGGCCGCAGCCGCGGTGCATGGATCAGTCCACGGAGGAGATCTCGCGACAACCCCGAAGAGCTGTAGCGGTAGATGGACACCCCTTCGATCGTCTGTCGGCCGCCCCATCCACCAGAAACGACATGGACGTCCCAACCGCGCCTGACGAGATACGGCGCGAGCCGGCTGATATGTTGGGGAACGCCGCCGAACGGCGGCGGATAGTTGCCGATGAGGAGAACGCCGGGGCGGGTCACGTCTTGCGCTTTCTCGGTCGGCGAGCGACGCAGATCAGGTTTTGGGTCACGACGCGCCTCCTACCGCCGACTTCGATGAACAGCAGCGATCGATAGATCGCTTCGACGATCTTCCATAGCGCGAACCTGACCAGAGACGCCGGTCCATGGATATGAGGCTCGTTCCCGTAGCAGCGAATAGCATCAAATCCGACGGTCCGCAGCACCTGCGACAGGCTTGCCGAGGTGAACGCCAGTTCGTGCGTGAAGTCGCTGTAACGGATGCGAGCCCCGAACGGCGACTCGGCGTTTGGTACTTGGATGATAACGGCTCCGCCTTCCACCAAAGCGGCGTAGCAGTGCTCCAAGGCGCTCAGGATCTCGGCACGTGTGAGATGCTCGAGGAGGTCACGCATGACGATTGCGCCGTACGTGTCCGTTCGCTCCGGCAGGAACTCGCGAAGGTCCGCTTGCACGACGCCTGTGACGCCCAGCCGTCCGGCCTCCTCCACCTGCTCGGCGCTGATATCGATCCCTTCAACGGAACGAAACCCCGCCTGCTGAAGCCACCAGATCAAGCTGCCGTTGCCACACCCGATATCGAGCACACGTTGATCTCGGTCGGAGCCGATCAGCGCACCGAAATGGCTCTGATAGGCGATGGCCCGTCGTTTGAACTCGTCGAGCGTGGCGACACCCTTTCGCGGTGCGACGTGGGTCGATTGATACCGATCGTACAGCCGGCGTTTGACCGCCTCGTCCGATGTGATTGGAGGCATGTTGGAAAGTGGACCTCGATTCATAGCCAGGAGACTGAATCCGTGGAAAGACCGAGTCGCCTGACCTGAGGTCGGCTCGTTTCCTCTTTGTTGGCTCGAACGACATCACCGCAAGGCGAAATGGGGTGCCGTCGCTCGGCCCGGTGCCGAGCTCAGACCAAGGGAGGCCCGGTCTCCGGTGCCGTGCTGCTGCCGCTCGTTGGCTGCCAGGTGTGGCAAGAGCTGACCGCGTTCATCAGTCGCACCCGTTCCGGATCGGCGAACGGAGGGACTGCCGCCGAGCAGCAGCCCGGACCGCTATCCCGGCCAGCCATCTTCGCTCGTGACTGCTAAGCGTGCTGAGCCGGCGATCACCGCACCGCCCGTGCCGGCCACACGGCGCGCAAGGGTTTCGGCATCGAGCCCATGGAATGTCAGCACCTGATCCGGCGTGCCGCAGGCGGGATGCCCCTCGACGGCGAACTTCCGGAACGTGATGCCGCCGAGCAAACTGAGATCGTTCAACGCGTTCAGCAGGCAGTCGCCGAGTCCCCCGACCGGCGAGTGATCGTCAACGACGAAGACGTGGCGGTATCCGCGGACGGTGTCGGCGAGCCACGTGCCATCGACGCGGTTCAGCCACGGCATGTTCACGACGCGCAGGCCGAACCCCTGCGACGCGAGACGCTCGCTCGCGCCCAGCGCCTCGTGCAGCATCACGGGACCGAAGGCGAACATCACGGCGTCGGCACCTTCGGCAAGCGTGACGCCGCGGCCCGGCGTCAGCGCGTAATCGGCCGGAAGGGCGATCTGGCGCGGCGAAGGGCCGATGATCAGGCGGATGACGACGTTCTCCGTCGCACGCGTGATCGCATGCTCGACGATCATCCGGCACTCGGCGGCGTTGCAGGGCTCGAGGACAACGAAATTCGACAGCGCGCCGACCAGCGAAATGTCGCGGATGCTCTGGTGTGTGGCGCCGGGGCCCGCGGGCAGCAGCCCGGCGTAATGCGCCGCGTAGATCACACGGGTGCGCTCGCAGGCGTTGTTGTAGATCTGCTCGTTCGCGCGGGCGGCGAGGAATGACGCGAACGTGTTGACGATCGGCAGGAACCCGGAGAGCGCCAGCCCTCCTGCCATCGAGACCATGTCCTGCTCGGCGATCCCGTTTTCCACGAACTGGCCGGGGTGGGTCAGCTCGAACTTCCTGATGTGGCAGTCGACCGCCAGGTCGCCGTCGAGAATGACCATCTCGGGGTGCTGAGGCGCCATCTCGACGAGCGCATCACCGTACGCGCGCGCAACGTACTCGCTGGTCGTGCTGCTCGCGCGCTTTACCTCGGGCTCGACATCTTCGAGCGTCAGGGACGACAGCTCGAGAGCGGCCAGCCGCTGGTTGATGCGACCGGTGAGCTCAGCGTAGGCCGCCGTGAACGACCCGTCGTCCGGCGCGCCGGCGTGCCAGCGGTAGCAGCCGCCGCCGGCCGCGAGCGCCGCGGGATGCTCCATAAACGAGACGCCGCGTCCCTTGATCGTGTCGGCAATCACGAGCTGCGGACGGTCGGTGACCTGGCGGCACTCGGCGATGGCACGCTCCAGCGCGGTGAAGTCGTGGCCGTTGCAGCGCACGACGTGCCAACCGAAGGCGCGACCCTTGGCTTCCACATCGCCCAGACTGCTGATGTCGTCCACCAGCCGGTCGGACTGCAGCTTGTTGTGATCGACGATCGCCGTCAGGTTCGACACCCGCTGGTTCGCCGCGGCGAGCAGCGCTTCGTAGATCTGCCCTTCCTGCAGCTCGCCGTCCCCTGTCATCACGTACACGCGGCCGCTCGCCTTACGCAAACGCTTCGCGAGCGCGATGCCCTTCCCTTTTGACACCCCCATGCCGAGCGAGCCGGTGTTCGCCTCGATGCCGGGCACGCGCACGTCCGGATGGCCGAACGTCCCGCCCAGCCGCCGCAACTGCATGAACTGCCCGGCCGGCAGAATACCCAGCGCGAACAGCACCGAGTAAAGGCCGGGCGCGTCGTGACCTTTCGAAGAAAAGTACACGTCGCGATCGGGATGGCCGATGCCGAGCCGGGCCGTGTTCATCTCCTCGAAATAGAGCCAGGTCACGATGTCGAGCGAGCTGAAACTGGAGCCGAGATGCCCGGAGCCCGCGCGCTTGACCGACGCAAGGGTATTGGCGCGGCACATGTCGGCAATCAGTGCCAGCCGCTCGTCGCGCGCGACGCCCGCCTGCTGGATCCGGCGGAACTCCGCGAGTGGAATCAAATGAATCGTAGGAGGCATGGGTTGGTCAGGCCAGCAGCGTGTCGGACCACGGCGCTCTGGCGACTGGCGGCAGCATCGCCTCGCCCGTTCGAATCATCTCTTCAACGATTCGCCAGTCCAAAGGGTCATTGACGTCGAACCCCTCGCATCCCGTCGTGAAAAACGGCATCACGACTTCGCCCGCGATGGTGCGCGCCTCGAACACGACGCGTGTTCGTGCGATCTCGAGGCTGGCGTTCTGCACGTAGATCTCGGGGAGCGACGGATACTGGCTGCTGTGCCAAGGCTGCCCGGCCGGACCGAACGGCATCAGGGGCAGCATGCGTCGGCCACGCACGACCCACATCTTTGCCGGGTGCTGCGAGCATCGCTCGACGGCGCGGAGGGAATCCGCGGCGCCGTCCGCGTCGAACGCGGCCCAGGCGCGCCGGATCGTATCGGCCTGGCGGAACGGGCTCGTGGGACGCAGGATGCTGAAGCAGTCGAACCGGCGGCCTTGGCCCGCCAGCGTGCTGAGCGCGTGTTCCACCCAGTCGATGTCGGGTGAGACGTCGCCCGCAAGCTCCGCCGGGCGGAGGAACGGCACCTCGGCGCCATAGTGCCGCGCGATTGCCGCGTATCCTTCCGAGTCGGTCGAAACGACTACCGCGAAAAACACGCCGCTCTCGAGCGCGGACGCGATCGAGTAGGCGAGCACCGGGTGGCCGGCCAGCGGCCGCACATTCTTCCGTGCCACGCGCTTCGAACCCGCCCGCGCCGGAATCAACGCCACGACACTCGGCTTTCCGCGGTCGACGGGCCCGCTCATACCCCACCCGCGTCGACCTGAATGTAGACGTCTTTGATATTCGAGTACACGTCGAGCGCCTCAGTGCCGGGCTCGCGGGAGCCGTTGCCCGACTGCTTGACCCCACCGAACGGCATGTGCGGCTCGCTGCCGAAGGTTCCCGCGTTCACCACCGCCACGCCTGCGTGGATGCGCCGCACGAACTCCAACGCCCGGTTGATGTTGCGCGTGTGGATGCAGGCGGTCAGCCCGTACGGCGAGTCGTTCGCCAGTCTCAGCGCCTCCTCGAAACCGGCCACGCGAAACAGGGTCGCGACCGGCGCGAACAGTTCACACGTCGAGGTCTCGTCCCGTGGACCGACACCCTCGAGAAGCGTCGGGGCGAGAAAGTACCCAACGGCGTGCTCGGCGTCCTCGAGACGATGCCCGCCGGTCAGCACGTGCGCGCCACGCGTCCGGGCGCCGTCAATGGCGGCCAGCACGTTCCGGAGCTGGCGCTCGTTGATGAGCGGCCCGTAGTCGTCGCCGTCGTTCGGGCCGACGCGCAGCGCCCGGGCGCGCTCGACGAGCATGTCGCGGAAGCGATCGTACACGGCGTCGAAGATCACGATCCGACTGCCGGCCGCGCAGCGCTGCCCCGCGTTACTGAACGCCGACAGGAGCACCCACTTCGCGGCCTGGTCGAGATCCGCATCGTCGCAGACGACCAGCGGGTTCTTCCCGCCGAGCTCGAGCGACACGCGCTTGAGCTGCTGGCCCGCGGTCACCGCGATGCGGCGCCCCACCGCGGTCGATCCGGTGAAGCTGATGACCGCGACGTCGCGGTGTGCGACGAGCGGCGCCCCCGCCTCCTCGCCGTACCCCTGGATCACGTTGAACACGCCCGCCGGCAGGCCAGCCGCGGCGGCGATCTCGGCGAAGATCGCGGCCGTCGCGGGGGTATCCTCGGCCGCCTTGAGCACGACGCCGTTACCGCAGATCAGCGCGGGAAACACTTTCCACGCGGCGTTGGCAATCGGCGTGTTCGCCGCGATGATGAGTCCGGCCACGCCGAGCGACTCGCGCACCGTCATCGCCGACTTGTGCGGAATGCCGCTGGTCGTCGTGCGCCCGTAGAACCGCTGGCCCTCTCCGGCGAAGAACAGCCCGAGCTGGATCGCACCGTCTGTCTCACCGAGCGCGTTCTTGAAGCCCTTGCCCGTCTCGGCGGCAACGACGCGGGCGACATCCTCGCGCCGATCCTGGAGCCGCCGGCAGATTGCGTGCAGGATCGCGCCGCGCTCGACACCCGGCCGCGAGCCCCACGCCGGCTGGGCCGCCTTGGCCGCCGCGACG
>CAYZBZ010000007.1:27753-40760 GCA_964476725.1 uncultured Vicinamibacterales bacterium | reverse complement strand
GCGGATCGCGGCGGGCGCGGGGGCGGCCGCGCCGAGATGACGCCCGAGCAGCAGGCGGCGCAGCAGGAGCAAGCCAACAAGCTGAAGCAGTGGCGCACGACGGTCTCGATGGACGGGTTCAAGAAGCTGCGCAAGATGTACAACGACGCCGGCGTGACGATTTACGCCTGGAAGCAGCTCAATGCGAATATGTCGGATGAGGAGTTCGAGTACATCTTCAACGTGGCCGAAGCTCTCGGGTGCACACACACCACGCTCGAGCTGCCGACCGATCCCGCCCAGCTCAAGCGGATCGGCGACTTCGCGATGAAGAAGAAGATCTACGCGGCGTACCACACGCACACGCAGGGCAACATGACCGCGTTCGACCAGGCGTTCGCCTTGTCGAAGGGCAACATGGCGAACGTCGACTTCGGGCACTACGTCGCGGCCGGTAACGTCGGCGGAAGCCCGATGCAGTTCCTCCAGACGTTTCACGATCGGATCGCGAGCCTCCACCTGAAAGATCGGACGACGCCGGAGCACTGCGCGCTCAATCTGGCGTGGGGCACCGGCGAGACGCCGATCAAAGAGATCCTCCAGCTGGTGAAGAAGAACAAGTGGAAGATCCCCGCGTCAATCGAGCTCGAATACAACATCCCCGAAGGCTCCGACGCCGTCAAGGAAGTCCGCAAGTGCGTCGAGTACTGCAAGAACGCACTGACGACGACGTAGACGCGCCGCCCGGAACCGCGCCGGCGTCGTGTACATTCCTACGTACGACGGTGCGCTGTACGCATTCGGTGTCCCGATAGAGAAATGACTACTCCAACCGTCACATCGGGGCGCCTCGCTCTTCTGGGCGCCCTGCTTGTTTTCTCCTCGAGCTCGACCGTGTTCGCTCAGCTTCCGGACGGCCCCGGCAGGGACACCGTGCTCAAGGTCTGTGGCTTCTGCCACGATCCGATCACGGCCGCGGCCGTGCGGCTGACGCGCGAAGGCTGGCAATTCACCATCAGCGACATGGTCTCGCGCGGCGCCAAAGGGACGGACGACGAGCTGAACCAGGTTCTGGATTACCTCTCCACGCACTTCCTGGGCGAGGCAGACAAGCCGCTGAACATGAACACGGCGTCATCGGTCGAGCTGGAGAGCGTGCTCGGGCTGCTGCGAAAGGAAGCGGCGGCGCTCATCGCGTACCGCGAGCAGAACAAGGGGTTCAAGTCGATCGACGATCTGAAGAAGATCGCGGGCGTGCCGTTCAAGAAGATCGAAGACAAGAAGGATCGGCTGGTCTTCGGGATCGTGCCGAAGAAGCCTGAGTAGGGCATGTCAGCGATCAACCTGACAATCGTCGCTCTGCTGCTCTTTCACGCGTCCGGATCAGCTCGCCAGGCCGACGGGCCGCCACAGCGCGCTGCGACGGCACCCGACACGCGTTGGGCTGACTGGATCGAGCCGGACTTTCCATTCTTCTCCTCCGTTCTCGATGGGCGTGGCTTCCCGGCAACCAACCTCACGCCACGCGGGCTGATGCTGAATCTGGGGCGCGATTTCTGGGTGGGCTTCGACACCGACCTGCTCCGCGTCGCGGCCATCTGGCACGGGAAGGGCGTGACGCCGCGTGCGCTGGCGCCCGGCTCGTATCGCATCCCCGACCGCAAGACGCTTGGCGGGCAGTTCCCCGCGCCGGAGCCGGATGGCAAAGTCTGGCTCGCCAACGGGATCTATCCCGGCTGGCAAACCGGCGCGCGCCCGTCGCAGGACGACCCGCGCGAACCTGCGCCCACTCCGCAGGAAGTTGGACGCGGTCCGTTGTCCGAGGAGATGGGTCGCTTCAAGGCCGTCCGCCTGGTGCGCGATGGCGTGGTCCTCGAATACACCGCCGGCGGCGCGGACGTGCGCGAGTGGATGACGGTCTCCGACCACAACGGCCGGCCGGTGGTCGAGCGGCACTTCCACGTCGGGCCTTCGAGTCAGCCGCTGTGGCTCGTGCTGGGATTCAAGGCGAGGGGAGCGGACATCTCACTCAGCAGTGGGGCGGGCGCCCGGCTGGAGAACCTCGCAATCGCGAGCCGCGCGGAGACGTCGGCTCAGCCCGCGCCGCTGTGGGCCGTGCGCGTGCCCGCGCACAATGATCCTGTCCAGTTGTGCGCCGCGCTCACCGATGGCGGCCCCGCACCGACAGTCGCACCGCGCGCCATTCCAGCCGACCCGCCCGCCGCTCGATGGCCGCAGGAAGTCACGAGCAGGATCACGTTGTCGACTGCGAAGGACGCGTATGTTGTGGACGACATCGCGTTGCCGCTCGACAACCCGTGGCGGCGCAACGTGCGCCTCGGAGATATCCAGTTCCTGAAGGACGGCACCGGCGTGGGCGTGACGCTCGACGGCGACGTCTGGTTCATCCGCGGTATGCACGAACCTGGCGGGGCCGTGCGGTGGCGGCGTTTCGCCTCCGGCCTGCACGAGCCGCTGACGCTCGCGATTCGTGACGAGCAGGTCTACGTCTTCGACCGCAATGGCATCTGGCGCCTGCGCGACACGAACGGCGACGGCGAGGCCGACGTCCATGAGCTTTTCTCAAACGCCTTCGCGCAGACGGCCGACATGCGCGAGTTTCCCGCCACGCTGCGGCTCGCGCCCGGCGGCGAGTTCGTCATCGCCAAGGGAGGTCAGGAGGCGACGACGCTCGGCAAGCACAACGGGAGCGTGCTCCGCATCTCGGCCGACGGCCGCCGCGCCACGGTGCTGGGCTACGGATTCCGCCAGCCGAACATCGGCGTCAACCTGCGCACGGGCCTCGTCACCGCGAGCGACCAGCAAGGTAACTACATTCCGAGCACGCCGCTGCACATCGTCCGCGACAGGCAGTTTTACGGCTTCCTCAGCGACACGCAGCCACGCGAGGTCTACCCGGCGCCCATCGCCGATCCGCTCACATGGATTCCGCACACGGCCAACGCGTCGGCACTGTCGCAGGTGTGGCTGTTCGGCGCACGCATGGGGCCGCTGAACGACGCGCTGGCGCACATCGGGTTCAACAACCCCGAGCTCTTTCGCGTGCTGCTCAACGACCGCAGCGCGAAACCGCAGGCCGCCGTCGTCAGCATCACGCGCGCGTTCGACTATCCGCCGCTCAACGGGTCGGTGGATCCGGCGGACGGTCAGCTCTACATCGCGGGTTTTCAGATCCTGGGCTGGGGGACGACGGCCACGCGCCTCGCCGGCCTCGGCCGCGTGCGCTACACCGGCGCGGTCTCCACGGTTCCGCGCGACGTCGTGCCGATGGACAAGGGCGTGCTGCTGCGCTTCGACGTGACGCTCGACCCCACGAAGGCGGTTGACCCCGACAGCTACTCGGTCACGAGCTGGCATTACCAGCGCACCTACAAGTACGGCTCACCGCAGCTCAAGGCCGACGGCACTCCAGGTATCGATCGGCTCGCGCCGAGCCACGCGTATCTCTCGAAGGACGGACGCGGTGTCTTCGTCGCCGTGCCGGAGATGAAGCCGGTGATGCAGATGCGCCTCGCCTGGTCGATCGCCACGGCGGCGGGGGCGACGTTCCAGGAGAGCGCGTACTTCACTCCCTACGAGCTACCGACGTTCGATCCGCGGGCGGAAGGTTTTGGTGACCTCACCGTCGATCTGTCGCCGAGGGCCGTTGCCGTCGACAAGTCCGCGCCGGTGAGTGCCGCGGAAGGCCGCCGCCTGTATCAGGTCTACGGCTGCATCGCGTGCCACTCGATCGACAACTCGTCGCCCACCAAGCTGGGCCCGACATGGAAAGGCCTTTACGGAGGGGAGCGCACCTTCGGCAATTCCGCCGTCCGGGCGATCGCGGACGAGGCATACCTGCGGGAATCGATCCTCGAGCCCACGGCGAAGATCGTGTCGGGCTACGAGCGCGGCGAGTCCGGCATGCCGAGCTATGCGGGCGTGCTGACCGACTCGCAGATCGAGTCGATCATTGAATTCATCAAGAGCCTCAAATAAAGCAATTCATCAAGAGCCTCAAATAGACCATCGCCCCGGTAGCGCAGCCTTAGGGCTGCCTGTGGCATCACCCGCCGAAGTATCCGCTTCGCGCCTTGACGGTCGCGGACGGTTGTTTCACGCGCACGTCCAGGCGGCGCCATTCACGCGCCGTCGCGGCTTCGATGGCCAGGACATACTGGTGACGGACCTCGCTCACGATGCTCGAAGCCACCACGATCGTCTCCGCCGATGTGGTCGCGAAGACCAGCTTGCCGCCGGTCCACTCCGCAAGATCGCGCAAGTCAGCGGTGTCCGAGCGCGCTCCGCGTTCGGAAGACTCCATCATGACGCGCTGGTCGACGGAGGGGACCGTTGCGACGATGAAGATCGGCACGTCTATTGAGGCCGCGAGGCCGGAGACTTCGGACGCCGTCAGGCGGCTGCTCGTGTCGATGCCGTCGGTCAACACGACAATCGCGCGATGCGTCGCGGAGCGATCGGCAAGCCGCCGCGCGGCGGCGGCTGTGGCGTCGTAGAGAGACGTGGTTCCAAACGGCTCGAACTCGGACAAGCCGGCTTTCAGTTGCGCGGGATCGAGTGTGAAGCCGTGGCGTTCGTGGAGCGACGAGTCGAAGGTGAACAGGGCGGCCTCGTCTTCACCAGGACGAAGTTGCGAGATCACCGAGTCGTACACCTGGCGAGCCATGGCGATCTTCGGCCCGACGCTCATGCTGCCGCTCATGTCGACCAGGATCGCCAGTGTGACAGGGGACCGCAGGTCGGCGCGCAGCTCCAGGATTGGCCGCAGCTGCCCGTTGTCGCGCACTTCGAAATCCGACGGCGTGAGCCCGCCTACCACTCGTCCGCGCGCATCGCGGACCGATGCCTGAATCGTGACGACGTCGGTCGCGCTCCGAAACGTCGGCGACGCCTGGTCTGCGGCCGACTGGGCCTTCACCAACGTCCCCGCCAGAGCGATCACGCTCACCGAGGTCATCACGAGTCGTCCAAATCTTGTATGCATGGGTTCGCCTGCGTTCCTGCCGACCAGGCTCCTGGCCACACTGCCGTCCGTGCCGCGATCTGGCAATTCCAAGGGCCTGTGGCTTCCGCCTTAAAAGGCGGAAGCTACGAGTTCCGTGGCGCGACCTGTGGATCGGTTGTTCTATGGGCCGTTTGAGTTTTCGCGTGAGCCTGGAAGAGGATCAATCAACGAAGATGCCATCCGTAACGGCAGAGCTCGGCCCATGGCCGGCACGGCCACAGGGTGCGCGCCCCCGAGCACTTTTGCACCTGCACGTTGGCACCCCTGGCACCTTTGGCACTCTGGCCCGCAGCACGCATTTGTCGTGTGAAACACAGAATTGTAAGAAGAACCGGGCGAGCGGCGCCTTTGCGGCGCGCGACGAGTTTCTGATTGACCTGGCCAATCCCGTGAACCGTCGAGACCGGATCGATGCGATCGGAGAGATCGCGTGCGAGGTCTATGATGCAATCGTCAGGCGAATCGTTACCGAGATCCCTGCTGGGATCGCGCGAATGGCACGAAGGTCAGGTACGAGCAGATCGGTGTCAATCCCTGGTGAGCGCCTGCGCCGCGTTCGTGCCGATCGGGAGACTTCTGCCGCCGTCGAACGTCGTCTGAAGCAGCCCGCCTTTCCATCGGCGCAGCCGATACAACGTGCAGAAGGCGAAGTCAGGCGCCGCACCTCCCTGGCCGCCGACCAGCTCGCCGCCGCGGCGCACGTTGTCCTGCATCCACGGCGGAACAAGCAGGTGGTAAGGATTGCGCCGCACTTCCCCCACGTGAAACGAGAGAGCCGTGATCATCTCAGCCAGATCGTCGACGCTCGACTCGACCATCAGGTTGGGCGTGGCCATCGCTCCCCAGAACTCGGTTTCGACGACGTCGCAGGCGAAGTCGGACGGCTGACAGGCGAGCGCATCGACGAGCAGGTGGTGCGTGCCGATATGCGTGCTGTTCCAGTCGGCGTCGTGGGGGAAGAACACGACCGTGGGCCGCTGCTCCCGGATGATGGCGGAGGTGACCTCCACCGACGCCTGCCAATGCGCCGGATCCTGCTTCCGCGTTTTGACGTTGATCTTCTCCAGCCCGCCGGGAACTGTCTGGATCAAACCAAATCCGAGGTACTCGCACGCTGCTTTCAGTTCTTCCCAGCGTGCGGACCGACGCTCCTTGTTGCTGCCCTGCGTGACCGCCACGTTGAGGACGCGCACGCCTCCCTCACGCAGCAACCGCAGCGCGAGGCCGCCGATGATGCACTCGTCGTCTGGATGCGGCGAGAAGATCAGCGCCCGCGGCGCCGAGGGAGGCAGCGCCGGCCGGGCAGGAGCCGGGAATCCACCGAGAGGGTAGTGCTTGCCCTCTCGCAGGAGGCGCGCGAATTCGGAGACGAACGCATGATAAGGATTCATGGGATTCACAGAGCGACCGCCGGCAGGCTGGCGGCGGCGATCGCCTGTCCGTGGCGTTTGTCCTTTTCATCCGGGACGTGGAACGCGATCTGCCGGGCCAGCCCAGGGAACTCGACGTCCAGCACCTCGCGCGCGCCGTCGACGATGAGATCGCCGCCCTCACCCGACGTCACGCGGCCGAGCACAAGAACGTGCCGCAGCTCGTAAAAGGCCGCAAAGTGCGCGACGCCGTAGCCGACGTATGTGCCGATGGTCTGGTAGATCTTCCGCGCCCGCTGATCGCCGTTGGCCATGAGGGACTGCACGAGCTTCAGCTGTTCGGGCAGCGGCAAGCCAGCCGGGGCGTCGATTCCCGCGACAGGCACCAGCCGGCCGACCGATTGCTGGGAGAAGTACTGCGAGCCGACGCCGTAGTCGCCCGACCACTCGTCGACCGGCGCATCAGGATTGTAGTCCACCGGCACGAAGGCCAGCTCGTTCAGCCATGAGGTGATGTTGCCGTCCGGGGTCACGTAGCCGGCAGCCGTGCTGGTGCCGAGCGCGATCCCGAGGATCGCGTTCTTCCCAAGCGACATCGAACCGGCCAATGCGGTGACCTCGCCGTCGTTGACCACCTCGAACGGCACGTCGTTCCAGGCCTTCCGCACCTCCAGGAACAGATCTCTGACCCGGGCGTCGAAGAGGTCCTGCGGCACGCCCCGAAAGAGAGAGCCCGCCTTGACGCGGTTGTTCACATACACGCCTGCCGCGCTTCCGCCGATGGCATCCACGCGGGGGAGATGCGCGGCGGCCTTCTTCAGCGAGTCCATGATGCCGTCGAAGTGATACTGGGGATCCGGCTTGTGGTAGGGATCCCACTCCGTCTCGTCGCTGAACACGACACGGCCGTCGATGACGGCAGCGGCCTTCCGGTCGCTGCCGCCGAGGTCGAAGCCGATGCGGCACCCGTCCAGATGCCGCCCCAGCGGCCTGGTCACCGACCGCTCTGGCGGCAGATCGCGCGTGTGAACGACCTCGAGCGTGTGGTCGAACATCCGCTCGCCGACCAGGTGCGCGTCGAATCTGCCGGCGGCGGTTTCGCGGTAGTGCGCGGTCAGCTGAGATGCCAGCGACCGAGGCCCGTCGATGTAGATGCGCCAGCCGCCGCGCGACCATAGAAGAAACTTGACGAACCGCTCGAGATAGGCGGCATTGCCCGCTGCCTGCGGATGGGTCTCGGGCAGCACGCTCGTGTCGAACCGGAAGACGGAGCCATCGGCCTGTTCGAGCGCGATCCGCACCGGCACGCTCCCGGATGTCGAGCCCACCAGATCCCGGAACGCCTGGGTGGCCAGAACGGCGGGCCGAAAGGCGGGATCGAGAACGGGGGTCACCCGCGGTGCGACGAGAGGCAAGCCATGATTCGTGTTCATGTCGCGCAACAGTCTACCGGACCTGACAGGCGGCAGCGATATACTGCCGCAGTCCTGTGGTGAACAGCTTCAGCGGGAGGGTCAGTGAGACTCGTCGTGCTGCTCGTCTGCGGAGTCGTCTGCAGCGCCGTCCTGACCGTTGCCGGCCAGAAGGGAGCCGATACCGCGGCGTTTGCGCAGCCGCCGACCGTCTCGTGGCCCACCTACAACGGCGACTACTCCGGACGCCGCTTCAGCACGTTGACGAAGATCAACGACGCCAACGTCAGCGCGCTGAGCCTCGCGTGGGTCTACCGCGTCAACGCGGGCACGACTCCTGGCGGCGGCGTCATCAAGAGCACGCCGTTGCAGGTCAGCGGCATCATGTACGTCACGGTGCCGGACCATGTCTGGGCGATCGACGCGCGGACCGGCCGCGAGCTGTGGCACTACATCTGGCCGAGTCGAGGCGGCAATCACCTCGGCAACCGCGGCGCTGCCGTGCTCGGCGACTGGCTCTATTTCGAGACGCCGGACTGCAATCTCGTGTCGCTCAACATCAAGGACGGCACTGAACGCTGGCACACCCCGATCTGCGATTTCGATCAGTACTACTACGGATCGGCCGCTCCGGTGATCATCGGGAACCACGTCATTACCGGCATCAGCGGCGACGATCTGGACACGTCCGGGTACATCGAGTCGCACGATCCCGTCACCGGGGCGCTGCAGTGGCGGTGGTACACCGTCCCGCAGAAGGCGGGCGACCCGGGATCGGACACGTGGCCCAACGAAGACGCCGCGGCACGGGGGCGGCATGACGTGGCAACCGGTGACCTACGATCCGGAGCTAAACCTGATGTACGTGACGACCGGAAACCCCCATCCGGTCTACGCGGACGTCAATCGCGCGGGTGCGAACCTGTTCACCGGCAGCATCGTCGCGTTGAATCCCGACACTGGAAGGATGGCCTGGTACTTCCAGTCCACGCCACACGATACGCACGACTGGGACTCGACGGAGACCGCCGTGCTGATCGACGGACAGATCGATGGCCGGCCTCGCAAGCTCATCGCCCAGGCGGCGCGAAACGGACAGTTCTTCGTTCTCGATCGGGCGACCGGCAAGGCGATCGTCTCGTCGGAATTCGTCAAGACGAACTGGTCGCTTGGGTACGACGAGAGGGGACAACCGATCCCGAACCCGGCCAAGGATCCGCAGCTCGACGGCGTGCTCGTGTCTCCAAACAGCGTCGGAGCATCCAACTGGCCGCCACCGACCTTCAGCCCGCGAACCGGCTTGTTCTACGTCAACGCGTTTCGCTCCTTCAGCGTGTTCTACATTTACGACCCCGATACGAACCCGCAGGGATGGGCCGGCGGCGATCGCGGCGGGTGGTCAACGGGCATGACCCTCGCGATCGACTACAAGACGGGCACGATCCGGTGGAGCCATCCGTGGGAAGGCGGCGCGCGTGCGGGCCTCCTGAGCACGGCCGGCAATCTCGTGTTCAGCGGCGGCGCATCGAACGATCTCGTCGCCCTCAGCGCGACGACGGGGGAGGCGCTGTGGCACGCAGGGTTGAACGCGTCGGTGAGCAACGGGCCGATCACGTATGAACTGGACGGCACCCAGTACGTCGTCGTCGCGGCCGCCGATTTGGTGTGGTCGTTTGTGATGAACGAACGCGCGCCGACCGCCCTCATACCTTCATCGCCTTCAGGGCTGCGACGCTCTCCTTCGTGAGCTCCATGCCCTGCTCGACGAAGTAGTTCTTGACCCCGCCGACTTTCGCCGCGGTAAAGGTCTTGACCCAGTCGATGGTGCCCTTGCCAATCGCCACCTGCCCCCGCCCGCGTCCCCGCCCCCCGGCCGGCGGAGGCGGAGGCACCGGCGCGTTCATGTCCACGTCCTGCACGTGCATCGAGATGAAGCGGCCAGGGTATTTCATGAAGTAGTCAGCGGCGACGAAGCCGTTGGCGATCGTGGAGATCTGGAACTGGAACGTGACGAGCTTCGGATCGAGCAGGTCGAACAGGAGATCGTAGGTCCGCTTGCCGTCGACCATCGAGACCTCGAAGCCCTCGTTGTGCAGACCCTGCTGGATGCCGGCCCTGGCGGCCACCGCGGCGATCTTGTTGTATTCGTCGGCTGCCTTCTTCACTTGATCCATCGTCGGGTTGGCCCCTCCGTTCCCGTCGCCGAGGCTGGCGGTGATCATCTGTGTGATGCCGACCTCTTTCGCCCAGGCGATGCTCTCCGCTTGCGTCTCCCTCAGCTCCTTCATGCTGAAGTGCGCGCTCTCGGCCGTCATGCCATGATCGGCCAGAATCTTCTTCACGTCCTTCCCGTTGGCGAGGGGGGCAAATTCGGCCCCGTAACCAATCGGCGAACACAGCTCGAGCCTCGTGACCCCGATGTCGGCCAGCGTCTTGACGAGACCAGGAAAGTCATCCTTGAGCAATGCCCGGTGGGGCCACGTCTGAGATCCAATCGGCAGTCCCAGCGGATTGGCGCGAAGCTCCAGTGCGCCGGCGGCAAGGAACCCTGCCACGGCGGCGTCGGTCGCCGCCATCCTGAAGAACTCTCGTCTCGACATCGCAGCCATGCATGCCCCCTCTTTGCCATGAATCGTGGACCCGCGCACCGAACGGCCTGGTGTGCACGTCATTATCAGCCCAAAGCGTCACCAATCGAGATGGCGGGCCTGAAGGCCTGACATGGCAGGCCTAAAGGCCTGCGCTACGGGCCACAATGTCCCCCTTGTAGCACAGCCCCTTCAGGGCTGCCCCCTGCTATCATGCGTGCCAGAGCAGGTAAAGGCTGACGGAATCACTATGTTCGACTGCGTGAAGGTCATCGGCCGGGGCCGTGTGGGTTCGGCCATCAGCGCAAGGCTCACCGAGCGCGGCGTGGTCGTGCGCGACGACGAGCCCGATCTCGTGCTCGTGTGTGTACCCGACTCGGCGATCCGGGATGTCGCACGGACCATCGCGCCTGGTCCGTGGGTCGCGCACGTCAGCGGCGCGACTCCGCTGGCCGCCCTCGACCCGCATGTGCGGCGTTTCGGCCTGCACCCCCTGCAGACATTCACGCGAGCGCGGGGATCCGAACAGCTTGACGGCGCCTGGGGAGCCGTAACCGCGGACTCCCGGGACGCCGCCGCCCGCGGTGTGTGGCTCGCGGAAACGCTCGGACTTCGCGCTTTCGAGATTCGGGACGAGGCGCGAGTGCGATACCACGCAGGCGCGGTGATCGCGTCGAACTACCTCGTGACGCTGTACCGCGCCGCCGCGCACCTGTTCGCGACGGCCGGGGCGCCGCCGGAAGCGCTGATACCCCTCATGCAGCGAACGATCGAGAACGGGTTCGAGCTGACCGGCCCGATTGCCCGCAGCGACCGGGCAACGGTCGACGCGCACATCGCCGCCATCCGCGAGCAGGCGCCGGAGCTCGAAGTCATGTACCGGGCGCTCGCCGAGGTGACGACTCCATGAAGACGTGCCGGACGATCGCCGAGCTGCGCGAGGAACTGTCCGGCTCGAGGATCGGCCTGGTGCCGACAATGGGCGCCCTCCACGACGGGCATGTGGCACTCTTAAGGGCGGCTCGTGCCGCGTGTGACATCGTCGTCGCCAGCGTGTTCGTGAACCCCACGCAGTTCGGCGACCCCGCCGATCTGGCCGCGTACCCGCGGGATTTGGCTCACGATGCCCGGATCGCCGCTGACAGCGGCGTCGATATCATGTTCGCGCCGACGAACGACGAAATGTATCCGCCGGGATACGCGACGTGGGTGGAGGTGGAGGGGCCGGCTCGCGGGCTCGAAGGCGACCTCCGCCCCGGGCACTTCCGCGGGGTGGCGACGGTCTGCCTGAAGTTGTTTGCCATGGTTCACCCGCACGTGGCTTTCTTCGGCCAGAAAGACGCGCAGCAGGTGGCCGTCGTGAAGCAGGTCATCCGCGATCTGAATCTCGAGATCGAGATCCGCGTGCTGCCGACCGTGCGCGATGCCGATGGGCTCGCGCTTTCATCCCGCAACGGTCGTCTGTCCCCCGTGGACCGCACCCGCGCGCTGGCGATCCCGCGCGCCCTCGAGGCGGGCCTTGGCGCTCACCGTGCCGGACGTGATCCGGTAGCCGCCGCCCGCGCCGCGCTCGACGACCTGGAGCCCGACTACGTCGTCGTCGCGAACTTCGACGGCTGCCCGACACTCGCCATCGCGGCCCGGGTCGGCCCGGCGCGGCTCATCGACAACGTGCCACTGGACGCATTATGAGCAGCCATCCAATACCAGCCGGCGGCGCCGCAAGCCGCGACAAGATTTCGCTGACGGACATAGCCGGAATGAAGCGCCGTCGCGAGCGCATCGCCATGGTAACGGCCTACGATGCGCCGAGCGCGAGGCTCGCGGACCTCAGCGGCGTCGAGCTCGTCCTCGTGGGTGATTCAGCGGCGATGACGATGCTGGGACACGAGTCGACGATCCCTGTGACTGTCGATGAGATGCTGATGCTGACCCGAGCCGTGACGCGCGGCGCCCGGCGACCGATCGTCGTGGCCGACCTGCCCTTCGGCTCGTTCCAGATCTCGGACGAAGCCGCAATCGCCCACGCCGTGCGGTTTATCAAGGAGGCGGGCGCCGATGCCGTCAAGCTCGAAGGAGCCGGCCGCATGCTCTCGCGTGTGCGCGCCATTCTGGACGCCGGCGTCCCGGTGATGGGACACATCGGGCTCACGCCGCAATCCGCCATGCTGCTGGGCGGCCTCAAGGTGCAAGGCCGCACGGCGCGTGCCGCCCATCAATTCCTCCAGGATGCCCTCGCGCTCGAGCACGCGGGCTGCTTCGCCGTCGTCGTCGAAGCCGTCCCGTCGCCCGTGGCTGCCCGCATCACCGAGGCGCTCACGGTCCCAACCATCGGCATCGGCGCCGGTCCTTCCTGCGACGGCCAGGTGCTCGTCTGGCACGATCTGCTGGGGATCACCGCCGGACGAGTGCCGAAGTTCGTGAAGCAATACGCCGACCTGGCCGGCACGATTCGGTCCGCGCTCGAGAGGTACGTGGCCGATGTCCGCTCCGGAAAGTTTCCGGAGGCGCAGCACACGTATGCGATGTCGGACGACGAGCGCGAGCAGTTCGAGTCGGCTTTCGCCGCGAATGGCTCGGGACGCGGTCCACGCCAATAGCGCTTGCGCACTGGGAGCAAATACCTTTGGTG
>CAYZBZ010000007.1:0-27653 GCA_964476725.1 uncultured Vicinamibacterales bacterium | reverse complement strand
CGGGACGCGGTCCACGCCAATAGCGCTTGCGCACTGGGAGCAAATACCTTTGGTGACAACCGGGCCTCGCCTCGCTCGATGACCACTCGCCGGCCATTACCCGGCTCGCGCGCTTTCTCGAAGGGAATCCGTTCGCTCGTGGCGAAAAGCATCATGATCCGACTCTGCGGTCCAGCGGTTGCGATCTGGCTGTGTGCCATGCCGGCGTTCGCCCAGCCCGCGGTGCGGGAAACCGTTGTCGTGACGGCCACCGCCGCTCCGGAATCGCTGGGCAACGTGGGCCGGGCCCTCATTGTCCTGACGCGCGACGATCTGTTCGGTTTGCCGATCTCGTCGGTGGCCGATCTCCTGCGGCAGGTGTCCAGCGTCGACGTCCGCTCGCGCGGACCGCACGGTGTGCAATCCGACTTCACGATCCGCGGGGCCGCGTTCGGGCAGGCGCTGGTGCTGGTCAACGGGACGCGGCTCAACGACCCACAGTCGGGGCACCACAACGGCGACATCCCGCTCGCCCTCGAGGACATCGAGCGCGTCGAGGTGCTGCTCGGCGCGGGATCGTCGCTGCACGGCGCAGATGCCTTCGGCGGGACCGTCAATGTGATCACGCGTCGCGCGCCGCCACGATTCCTGGCGAGCTTCGCCGCCGGACAGCACGGCCTCGTCGACGCGTCGGCCACCGTGGGTATGGCGCGATCGGAAGGCCAGGCACACGTGTTCTCGGGAGAGCTCAGCCGTTCCTCCGGCTTCATGCCCGCGCGGGACCACGACGTGAAGCTGGCGCGGTACCAGGGCACGCTCGCGCGCGACACAACCGTGACGCTCGCCTATCTCGACAAGGAGTTCGGCGCGAACGGCTTCTATGGTCCAGCACCTTCGCGAGAGTGGACCGATCAGACGCTGGCGACATTCGAGCACCGGTTGAATCGCGGAAGCCGGTGGAAGGGGAGCATCGACGCGTCGTACCGCACGCACGGCGACCACTTCATCTACGACGAGCGCGTCCCGTCGCTATCGGAGAACGAGCACCGGACGCACGCGCTTACGGCGAACGCCCGATGGCATCGGTCCATGTCCGAGCGCACCCAGTTGAGTGTTGGGGCAGGGGGAGGACGGGACGCCATCCACTCGAGCAATCTTGGTGAGCATGCGCTCTCGCGAGCGAGTGTCTTCGCCGAGGTGCGCCAGGGCGTGGCCGGCCGGCTCCTGCTGCATCCGGGAGTCCGCGTGGACACCTACACTGGATTCGGGACCGCGTGGAGCCCGTCGCTGGCGATCAGCGGCTGGAGCTCGCCACGCGTGAAGTGGCGGGCGTCCGCGGGACACGCCTTCCGCGTGCCCACGTTCACGGAGCTGTTCTATGTTGATCCCAATCACCAGGCGGCCGGCGCGCTGTCGCCGGAGACCGCGTGGTCGGCGGACGCCGGCGCCGATGCCATCGGGAACCTGTGGACGGCGAGCGTGACGGCATTCGCGCGATGGGAGGAGAACGTCATCGACTGGGTGCGCGCGTCGCCCGCCG
Source organism: uncultured Vicinamibacterales bacterium (assembly GCA_964476725.1). Taxonomy (GTDB): domain Bacteria; phylum Acidobacteriota; class Vicinamibacteria; order Vicinamibacterales; family 2-12-FULL-66-21; genus JALZOC01. The sequence goes on along the minus strand of CAYZBZ010000007.1, from coordinate 26,134 downwards.
TCAAGTGGCGCACGACCAACATCCGCGACGCCCGGACACAGGGGATCGAGATGGAGTATCGCAGGCGGTTCGCGGGCCGCGGGCAGATGGGGCTGCAGTACACATGGTTGACGACGGAGGCTCCCGCGCTCGACCGGCTGTCGAAATACGTGCTCGACTACCTGCGTCACTCGGCGGCGGCGTCCGCGTCGGCCAGATGGCATGGGTTGACGCTGGGATCCCGGCTCAAGCTCGAGCGCCGTGTCGACGGACGGCAGCACTGGACCCTCGACGCCCGCGTCGGCAGGCCCATCGGTCGCTTCGAGCTGTACGCGGACGCGACGAACCTGTTCGACGCCACGTACCAGGAAATCCGCGGTGTTGATATGCCGGGACGGTGGGTGAAGGTCGGACTGAAGGTGCATTGACGCCTGATGGCCCGGCAGGGCGTGCTCGGACATAACCAGATGAGGAGGACTCGTGCGCACACGGACGACCCGGCGGGGCTTCATGCGGCTCGGCACTCTGGCGGCTGGTCTCGCCGTCACCTCCCGCGGCATGCGTGCCGCCGGTCCAGTGGATGACGCACTTCTCGCGCGAATCGACAAGGCGCTCGCGTCGCCGGTTCTTCGAAGAGAGCTGTGGCCCCGCCCTGTCCGGATCGCGTCGGTGGATGTGCTCGAGGCGGGCGACCAGTTTCTCGTGCGCGTGCGATCGAGCGACGGCGCGACGGGGATCGCGGTCGGACATCCTGATGTTCTCGAGACGACCTGGCCGATCCTCACCAGAAAAGTTGCGCCGTTCTTCGTCGACAAGGACGCGCGGGATCTCGAATCGCTGCTCGAAGGCGTCTATCTGGCCGACTCGAATTACAAGTGGCAGGGACTCCCGTTCTGGGTGCCGGTCGCGAGCCTGGAGATCGCGATCCTCGATTTGCTCGGCCAGGTCGCCGGCAAGCCTCTGGGCGAGCTCGTCGGCGGCGTCGTGCGCCGCGACATCGCGGTGTACCGCGCGAGCGGCAATCGCGGCAACTCCCCCGAGGAGGAGATTGCGTACCTCCAGCGGCTGGTCAGCGAGACCGGCGCGAAGGCGATCAAATTCCGCCTGGGCGCGCGCATGCGGTACGACGAGGCGTCAACTCGACGGGATCTGGCGATGATCCCCTTGACGAGGAAGACGTTCGGCGACGCGATGACGATCTACGCCGACGCGAACGGCTCGTACGACATACCGATGTCGCTGCGGATCGGCCGGCTGATGCAGGAGCACCGCCTCGCGTTCATGGAGGAGCCGGTGCCATTCGACCACTACGACGAGACGAAGCAGATTGCAGACGAGCTGCCGCTGCCCGTTGCCGGCGGCGAGCAGGAGAGCAGCCTGTGGCGCTTCCGCTGGATGATCCAGCACCGATGCGTCGACGTCGTGCAGCCGGACCTCTTCTACTTCGGCGGGTTCGTGCGCTCGATCCGAGTCGCCCGCATGGCAGCGGCCGCGGGGATCACGTGCACGCCGCACATGTCCGGCGGCGGACTTGGCTACTTGTACGTCGCGCACTTTGCGTCGTGCGTGCCGAACGCGGGGCCGTTCCAGGAATACAAGGGGCGCGACGCCTCGCCGCCCGTCTCGTCGAGCACCTCGTCGCTCACCAGCGTCAACGGGATGCTGACCGTGCCGAGCGGGCCGGGACTCGGCGTGACGCTCGAGCCGTCTTTCGTGAGCGGGGCGGCCCGGCTCACATAGCCAGGAACAGCCCCGTCGCGATCACGAGGACGGCAACCATCACCCAGCCGAAGGCGAAGCCTTCGAGATCCTCGCGAAACGCCCGCCATCCCCTCCCGGCCGCAGCGCGCCGCAGGTGAAGGAGGTTGACGAGCAGCAGCGGACGGTCACCCGTCATCGTCTGGTCCGTCGCGCCGTCGCTCGGTGTCTGGAGCCGTCCGAAGAACGACGCGATGTTCTCAGCAGGCTCGGGACGCGTCAGCAGGCTCACGATCACGAGCGCCCCGATCCCGACGAGCAGCGCCGCGAGGAAGACGTTGGCGTCCCAGTGATCCAGGCGCTGGCCCGTCAGGTTGTAGAGCAGGAAGTTGGTCGCGAGTGCACTCAACAAGCTCGCCAGAGCGCCCCATCGGTTCGCGCGCGGCCAGACGATTCCCCCGAGCACGCTGATCCCGACAAACGTCGCCAGCGTTTCGGTCAACAGGAACGTGTAGAGCACGCTCTGGATCAGGAACAGCGCATAGAACACGCCAAGCATCGTGATCGTGAGGCCGCTGACGCGGCCAACCCACAGATAGTGGCGGTCCGGCCGGCCCGGCATCAGCCGGCGTCGATAGAGGCCTTCAGTGAAGAGCGCACCGGCGTCGACCAGAAAGGCGGAGCAGGTCGACATGTTCGCCGCGAGAATCGACGCGATCATCAGACCGAGGGCGCCAGGAAACAGGAGCTGCCGGCAGGCGAAGCCGAACGCGTTTTCCGGATCCCCGAGCGCGGCCGCGCTTCCAGTTCCCTGGGCGATCATGGCGGCGACGATCAGCCCCACGAGCGCCCAGCCGACGGTGCAGACCCGCTTCACGAAGTTGCCGAAGAGCATCCCGACCCGGCAGGTCCGCTCGTCCCGGCCGGTGCCCACCGCGGCGAGCATGTGCGGCTGCGCCATGATGCCGACGAGGCCGTTGATCGTCAGCATCACGATCACCCATGGCCCGATCCCCGACGGCGTGGCGAGCGAGAAGCGGAACGGCTCCAGCGATGCCTTCATCCCGTCGAGTCCGCCGACCACGCTCCACCCGAGCGGAATGAGCATGAACGACAAGGCGATGATGAGGAAGCCCTGGAACAGATCGGTCCAGGCCGCCGCGACGAGGCCGCCCACGAAGCTGTACAGGATGAACAGGACCGTCATCGCCACGACGATGTCGTCCACACGGACGCCGCCGCCGGTCGCCTGGCTGATCACCTTGCCGGCCCCTTTGAGCATGCTGCCTGTGTTGATGATGAAGAAACACACGGCAAACACGATGTAGATCGCGCCCATCCACGCGCCGTATCGATCCTCCGTGAATTCCGCCATCGTGGTCCGGCGGATGCGGCGGAAGACGGGCGCCATGATCCAGTAGAACGGCGTGATGAAGAGGTTCTTCCACTGGTACCAGATGGCGGAGGCGCCGATGCTGTAAACCGCTCCGGCCAGCGCCACGGGCATCTCGGCGTGCGTGCCGACGCCGAAGCTCTGGCCGATCATCAGCCACGGACCGAAGCGACGCCCGCCGAGGAAGTACTCGCCGCTCTGACGCACGCGATAGCCGGCAATCACCCCGATGGCCGTGATGCCGACGAAGTAGGCGACGATGACCGCCCAGTCGAGGGGAGCGAGATCCACCGTCACCTTATAGCACTCACGACGGCCGCTGTGGCAGCTACCTGACGCGCAGCGTCCCTTTCATCGTCGGGTGGACGCTGCAGATGTGGCATATTACGCGTCCCGTAGGAGATTACCAACCCGGTAACTCGAGTCGCTCAATCGTTCTCGTCCGCTCACGCTTTAGAGCAGAATGCTCAGGCACGGGATTTGCGGGGCCGAGGCGCAACTGCCAGACGGAGGGCCCCTCGATGAACGTGTGTACATGGGCGCACGCCAGCTTCTTGTGATCCGGCGCTGGATTGCCATCGGCGCCCCCAGAGACTGAGATTACGCGACATGATGAATCTGACGACGGCCGTAACCATCGCGCTGCTGACCGCCGGCGGGCAGCAGCCTGCCGATAATGCTCCTGTCCCGCAAACTGCAGCGGCGCCTGCGGCGCAGACCCAGCCGACGCCTTCGGGCGATCGGGCTGTCGACCCGTCCCAGCCGGATTTCACGATCGTCGGACTGCCGACCACACTGCGGATGCCACGCTTCGCGAGCGCGTTCCGGGTCACTCACAGGTTCACCCGGTCCCTGGGCAGCGGTGACTTCGGCGATCTCGCGAGCGATTTCTTCGGCTTCGACTCGGGTGCGCAGATAGGGCTCGAGTACCGGTTCGGTATCCTCGATGGCACACAGATCGGGATCCACCGGACCAGCGATCGCACGATCCAGTTCTTCCTGCAGCATCAGGTGATTCGCCAGGGCGCGAGCCCGGTCGACATCGACGCGATTGCGACCGCCGAAGGGACGGACAACTTCCGCGACCGATACTCCCCCTCGCTGGGGGCAGTGATTTCCCGCAATCTCGGCCGGCACGGCGCCGTCTACCTGCAGCCGATCTGGATCAACAACAGCAATCCGCTGCCGTCGGAGGTGGTCGACGACAACAGCACGTTCCTGGTCGGCTTCGGCGGGCGGATCCGCATTCGTCCAACGGTGTATCTCGTGGGGGAGGCGGCACCGAGGTTCGGATACCGTCCCGGCGCAACGCATATGAGCTTCGGCATTGAGAAGCGCGCCGGCGGACACAGCTTCCAAATAAACTTCTCGAACGGCTTCGGCACGACGCTGACACAGATCGCCAGGGGCGGCGTCAGCAGCGACGACTGGTTCATCGGCTTCAACATCTCACGCAAGTTCTTCTGAGCGGGTCGGCAGCCCTGAAGGGCTGCGCTACAGGAGCCGCGACATCGGGTCGCGGCGGTCAGTGCCTCATCGGCTCGGGCCTGGATTTGCCAAGCTCCAACAGCGCCGCCTTGAAACCGGTCGCAAGCTTCTCAGCCGGACCGGTCCCCCAGTAGTGGAGGAAGTAGATCGCCGGCTGCGTGCCAGTCATGTGATGGTGAATGGCGACGACGTCGATGCCATTGGCGCGAAGCGCCTTCAACACCGGCGTGACCTCGCTGGCCAGCATCGCCACGTCGCCGGCGATGGCGGCGTTGTCGTTCGAGCCCACGAAGGCGGCCCAGGTGTTGAAGCCCATCCGGGCATTGATCACGGCCCCCATCTCGGTAAGCTTCACGTCGTCGCGTCCGATGGTGATTTTGTAGACGTCGCCGGACTTATCGCCCTGGGTCCCGACAATCTGCGCGATGCGCGCGGTGTCGATCGGCGTTCCAGCCGGCGTCGCGGAGCCTCCGGATGCGCCCGCCGGCCGGCTCGCCACCTTGCCGATCAAGTCGATCGCCGGCTTCACTTTGTGCGCAAGGTCCACCGCATTGCCGTACCCATGGACGTGCATGTAGAACAGGCGCGGCTCGTCCCAGAAGAAGTGATTGTGAAGAGCGGTCACGTCGACGCCATTCGCGAGCAGCGCCGACATCACAGGGTTGACTTCCTCCTGAAGGAGCACCAGGTCGCCCATCATGACATCCATTCCGCCAGTGCCCTTCGTGAGCGCCAGCCAGCCGCCAAAGCCGAACGACGTCGGCGTCTTCACATTCGCGACCGTCACCGCCAGGTCGCTGCGGGGAATGTTGACCTTGAGGACGTTGGCCTTGAAGTCCCCTGTCTTCCCGAGATACGTCAGGACCTGCTGATAGTCGGCCGGGACGTCCTGAGCGGCCAGCGGGGCGCCCGAGACGATGACGCAACCCACGATCGAGGCCAGTATTGCTCGTCGCATACTCGTTTCTCTCCAATTGCCAGCGTAACCCAACACTCGCCCACAGGCCAGGCAGCGCGCGCGTCGTTACCCCGCGTCCAGGCCGCCGGGTCAGCGGCAGCGCGTTTGTCAGTGCGAAATACGGCGAGACGAGCGGAAACCAGTTGACGCGTCGTCGGGCGGCGGCGTACAAACGCCGCACGTCTCTCGCGAACTACCCGGAAGGAGTCCTCGGTAATGCGAACAAGGTTCGTCAGCGCAGTCGCCCTGCTCGTGGGATCTGCCCCGTTCTGGTTAGGTCCGAGCGCCGCGCAGGACGCGGACAGGAAGCCGAACTGGCTCGCCGACGGCGGCGATCCGCAGCGTACGTCCTGGCAGAGGAACGAGACCCTCATCAACACGACGAGCGTCAAGGGCATGAAGCTGCTGTGGACGGTGCAGACCGACAATCAGCCGCGGCAGATGCACAACCTCTTTGCGGCGCTCGTCGTCGGCGACGTGGCAACAGCCCGGGGTCCGCGTGAAATCGCGGTCGTGGCGGGCAGCTCGGACAACATCTACGGCATCGATGTCGAGAAGGGGACGCAAATCTGGAAGCGGCGCTTCGACAGCACGTTTCAGGAAGCCCCCGGGGGCCGCGGCTACGGTCCGCTCTGCCCGGGAGGACTCACGGCGACCCCCGTCATTTCGCCAACCGAAACGCAGGGCAAGTACAGGATCTACGCGGTGTCCTGGGACGGACGGCTCCGTCAGCTCGACGTCGCCACCGGGGAGGATCTCGCTCCGCCGGAACCGTTCCTGCCGGCGAACGGGAAGCCGTACGCGCTCAACCTCCACAACAACGTCATCTACACCACGACAGCGCAGGGCTGCGGCGGGAATCCGAATCAGTTCTATTCCTACGATCTCGCGACGAAGAAAGTCGGCAGCTTCAATCCCGGGAGCGGCGGTCTCTGGCCCCGCCTCGGACCTTCGGTCGGCAAGGACGGCACCGTCTACGCCGGCAGCGGCGACGGCGACTACTACCCGGAGCAGCAGGTGTACGGGCAGGCCATCGTCGCGGTGAAGCTGAACCCGCAGACGAAGGCGCTCGAGCTCAAGGACTGGTACGCGCCGTCGAACGCCGTCTGGCTGCGCAAACGCGACCTCGACATGAACGTCACGGGCCCGGTGTTCGACTACAAGGGGAAGGAATACACCGTGCAGTCGAGCAAGGAGTGCCGCATCTGGCTCCTCGACACGAGCGCGCTCGGGGGCGAAGACCACCGGACACCCGTCCACACGACTCCGCTCGTCTGCAACGAAGAGGTGCAGTTCGCCGCCGCAGGGATATGGGGCGCGCTCGCGACGTGGGAAGAGGCCGGCGGCACACGCTGGATCCTCATGCCGTTCTGGGGACCGAAGCACTCGCAGTTCAGGGCCCCCATCGAGCATGGGGAAGTCGTCCACGGGGCGATCGCGGCGTTCAAGGTCGAGGACAAGGCCGGCAAGGTCCAGCTCACTCCGGCGTGGCTGTCTCGGAACATGTACCAGGCCGATCCGGCCCTCGTCGCCAACGGCGTCGTCTTCGGCTACGGGAACGGCGAAGACGCCACTCAGGCCACGGCAGACATCGGCCTGGCGTTCAACACGGCGGCGAACCGTGTCGCGCGTTCGACGCACGCGGTTCTATACGCGCTCGACGCGCACACAGGGGCCGAGCTGTGGTCGAGCGGCGACCAGATCACCTCGTTCAACCACTTCAGCAGCCTGTCGGTCGCGAACGGACGCGTGTACATCGGCACGTATGACGGCAAGCTGTACTGCTTCGGCGTCGACCGGAAGCCGGCGGCCACCAGGTAATGCGAAGGACACGCCATATGAAGATCGGGACACGGGCACTCGTCGTCTTCTCCGCGTGCGGAATCGCGTCCGCCGCGCTGGTGCAGGCGCAGGGTCGCGGCGGCGGAGAGTGGACGACGAGCAGTTCGGACGCGCAGCGGACGGCGTGGGTCAGGGCCGACGCGAGACTGACCAGAGAGGCGGTACAGAAAGGTGAGCTCAAGTTTCTCTGGAAGGCCACATTCGAAAACCACGCCAGGCAGCTGAACTCGCTCACGCAGCCGATCCTTCTCGACCGGTTGATCGGTTTCCGCGGTTTCAAGGCTCTCGCCTTCATAGGCGGCAGCGCCGACCGCGTCTTTGCCATCGATACCGATCTGGGGCGGCCATACTGGACGACGCACCTCAATTATTCGGTCGCGACAGGCGGGCAGCCGCCGAGCTCGTGGTCCTGTCCCGGGGGGCTCGTCGCCACGCCGACGCGACGCACCAACGTGGCGCCTCAGACCTTCGGCGGAGGAGGCGGGGGAGGCCGTGGCGGGCGCAGTGGCAGCGCGGTGGGACTGCCGGGGCGTGGCGCGGCGATTCTGAGTCAGGCTCCGCAGGGACGCGGCACGGCCCCTGCGCCGCCCGTTCCTCCTCCGGCGCCGGCCCCCACGGCACCCGCCGTGGCCCCCATTCCGTTTGGCGGCGTCGATCCGGTGTACGCCGTTGGCAGCGATGGCCTCCTTCATACGCTGGCCTCGAGCAACGGCGCCGACATCGAGCCCCCCGTGCCTTTCCTGCCTCCGAGCTCGAAACCGTCGGGACTGATCTTCATCGACGGTGTGGTGTACACGAGCACGTCGGATGGTTGCGGCGCGGCGCCGAACGCCGTGTGGGCTCTCGACCTGACCACCAAAGAGAGGAAGGCCGCCGCATGGAATACGGGCGGCGCGAACGTAGCCGGAACGACCGGTCCGACTCTCGGCACTGACGGAACACTCTACGTCGCCGTCGGCGGCAAACCGGCGTTAACGACGTCGGAGGAGCAGACGAGCGACGCTGTCGTGGCGCTCGAACGGAAGACCCTCACGCGGAAGGACTGGTTCACCGCGGACGGCGCGGACTTCAACGCGTCGCCGATCGTCTTCCGATACAAGGACAAGGATCTGATTGCCGCGACGGCGAACGACGGCCGGCTCTACGTGCTGGACAGCGCGTCGCTCGGTGGCGCCGATCACAAGACGCCGCTCTATGTCACGCCCAAGTACACGGCAGCGGGCGCCGGCGCCGCGCTGGCGACATGGGAAGACCAGGGAACGCGCTGGATCCTGGCGCCTGCAGTCGCTGCCGCGCCGGCGGGGGCGGGAGGCCCGGCCACGAACGCGAAGCTCGTCGCATTCAAGCTCGTCGACCAGAACGGGAAGCTCACGCTCGAGTCCGGCTGGACATCGCGCGGCCTCACCTCGCCGCTGGGCCCAATCGTGGTCAACGGCGTGGTGTTTGTCGCATCGAGCGGCGAGTTCCGGGGCGCCAATGCTCAGCCCACCGCGGCCCAGCGCGCGCAGCGGTCCACACCAGCGGTGTTGTACGCGCTCGATGGCGCGACAGGCAAAGAGCTGTGGAACAGCGGGAAGACGATGACGTCCTTCGCGCGAGCCGGACTCTCGGCCGGCAGCGGGCAGGTGTACGTCGTCACCTTCGACAACACGCTCTACGCGTTCGGCATCCCGATGGAGCACTGACGTCGTGATTTCACCACAGAGGCAACGGAGATAGCGGAGAACAAACCTGTTTCACTCTCTGCTTCCTCCGTTAACTCTGTGGTCAATACCCTGCCCGTAGCTCCCGACGTCGCTGAACCCCCCATAATGGTGTCGTGAGCCACAACCCGTTCGACGGCGACGATCCACGAATCCTCGATGTTCCCACCCGCGCCGCGGGTCCAGGCGGCGTGCTGCCGCTGACCCCCGAGATGCTGCGCGAGCTCCCGTCCGGCCACCTCTTCGGGTGGAGTCAGAACGCCGGGATGGGCTGGGATCCGGCGAAGCTCGGGGGCAAGGAATTCCTGATGCTGTCGACGCACGGCGGCATTCGCGCGCCCGACGGGACCCCGATCGCGCTCGGGTATCACACCGGCCACTGGGAAGTGGGCCTCCTGATGGAGGCGGCCGCCCACGCATTCACGGGCGCGGGAGCGATCCCGTTTGCTGCCGCGTGCACGGATCCGTGCGACGGCCGCTCGCAGGGAACGACGGCGATGTTCGACAGCCTGCCGTTCCGGAATGACGCAGCGACGATCTTCCGCCGCCTGATCCGATCGCTTCCCACCAGGCGCGGGGTCCTCGGCGTGGCGACCTGCGACAAGGGACTGCCCGCGATGATGATGGCGCTCGCCGGCAGTGGTGACCTGCCAGGCGTGCTCGTGCCCGGCGGCGTGACCTTGCCGGCGTCCGAGGGGGAAGACGCCGGTCGTGTGCAGACCATCGGTGTCCGGTTTACGCACGGCGAGCTGACGCTCGAGCAGGCGGCCGAAGCGGGATGCCGGGCGTGCGCGTCGCCGGGCGGCGGATGCCAGTTTCTCGGGACCGCGGCCACGGCGCAGGTGGTCGGCGAGGCGATGGGCATGTCGCTCGGGCATTCCGCGCTCGCGCCGTCAGGGTACCCCATCTGGATCGACATGGCGCACCGCTCCGCTCTGGCGCTCATGGCGCTCGAGGCCCGCGGAATCACGATGGGTCAGATCGTCACGGATGCGGCCGTGCAGAACGCGATGGTGACGCACGCCGCGTTCGGCGGCTCCACCAATCTGGTCCTGCACATCCCGGCGATTGCGCATGCCGCCGGTTTGCGCCGCCCGACCACCCAAGACTGGGCGCGCGTCAGTCGCGAGGTGCCGAGGCTCGTGGACGCGCTGCCCAACGGGCCGCGCAACCACCCGACGGTGGAAGTGTTCCTCGCCGGTGCCGTGCCCGAGGTCATGCTGCATCTGCGTCGCGCCGGACTCCTCGATACGCGCGCCTTGACGGCCAGCGGGCTCCCGCTCGGTGAACAGCTCGACGCCTGGGAGTCTTCGTCGCGGCGCGCGCGGCTGCGCACGGCGCTGCGAGACCAGGGGGTGGATCCCGATGACGTGATCATGTCCCCGGACCAGGCCGCGCGACGCGGGCTCACGTCCACGGTCTGCTTTCCGCAGGGGAACCTCGTCCCCGAGGGATCGCTCATCAAGAGCACGGCCATCGACCCCGCGGTCGTCGATGCCGATGGCGTGTATCGCCTGACGGGACCCGCGCGGGTGTTCGTGAGCGAGACGGCGGCCATCAGGGCGATCAAAGAAAAGCGGATCTCGGAGGGGGACGTCCTCGTGCTGATCTGCCGCGGGCCCATGGGCGCGGGGATGGAAGAGACGTTTCAACTCACCGGCGCGCTGCGCTACCTGCCGTTCGGCAAGCACGTCGCCGTGCTGACCGACGCCCGTTTCAGCGGCGTGTCCACTGGCGCCTGCATCGGCCACGCCTCACCCGAGGCGCTCGCGGGCGGACCGATTGGCCGGCTGCGCGACGGCGATCTAATCGAGATCGTCATCAATCTGCGCACGCTCGAGGGATCGGTGAACTTCGTCGGGGAGGCCGGCGCAGCCGTGAGCCATGCGGACGGCGCGCGGGTCCTGGCGAATCGTCCCCCGCGCCCCGATCTCGCGCCGGATCCGGCGCTCCCGGACGACACGCGGATCTGGGCGGCGCTTCAGGACGCCAGCGGCGGAACCTGGGGCGGCTGCGTCTTCGACACCGAGGCGATTCTCAGGGTCATCGCCGCAGGGAAGCGCGCGCTCGGGCCATCGTCGTAGCGGTCTCCAGTGAGCTGATCCCAAAACCCTTTACGCCCAAGCGCCTGCTCGAACGCGTGCGAGAGGTGGGCGGGCGGGCTACCGAAGTATCACGAACGATCCGTCGCGCATCGCAAGGGCAGCGACGAGCCCCCAGACCGGGACCGGTGCGGCTCCCGCCGCCGCCGCGAGCTCGGCGCCGGCGCTGTCGGTGAGACGCCACGCGACGGTTCCACCGCGGTTCCAGGCCGTGCCTTCGGTCCAGGCAAGCAGGCGGTCGCCGGCCTCGTTGATGGCAATCGAAGGATGCTTGCGCGTCCCGGCACCCGGCACGGCCGCGAGCTCCGACACACGGCCCGTGACCGGATCGAGGGTCGCCGAGTAAATCTGCTGCTGCGTTTCCCAGGCGGCCAGAATCCCCCCTGTCCCCTCGGCCAAGGCAAACGTCGTCATCGGGCAGGCCTCGAGCCGCCAGGCGTGCACGCGGACCGGCGGCCGCGCCGGCTCGCCGCCGCCGACGGTGAGCCACGTGGCGTCACGATTGATCGTGTCGGTGGCTGCGCGGTAGAGAATCTGGAGTCCGCCGGCCCGATCGATCAACGCACGCATGCCGCAGCACCCGCACGAGCCTACGGGAGCGGAGGTCGCGCGCTCTTCGCGGGAAAACGTCCGGCCATCATCGAAGGACTTCGCGAGATAGACAGTGCGCTGCGCCTCGCCGGGCGTAGCGCCCATGGCGTGCCAGGCCACGACGACCCGGCCCGATCGATCCGCGGCGATTGCGCCGCCGCCATCGAGCCCCTGCGTCCACGTCGTCAGCGCGCGCTGTTCCTCGAACGCCGACCCTCCGGCCTTCAATCGCGCGTACCACATCGGAATGCGCGGCCCGCCCGGCGCCTCCGCCGGCTTCGACCCGTTCCACGCGACGTGCACGCGGCCGTTCGGTCCGAGCGCGACCTGCGCGCCGCGTACGGAGCCGGTCGCAATCGCGCTGCCGGCAACACTGTTGACCCGTATCGGCTTGGGTGATCCTCCCTGCGGCATGAGCTTCACGTAATAAAGGTCGCCAGCCGCCGGCACGCCCTTGAAGTAGACGAGATGGATGGCCCCCGCGGCGTCTGCGACTGCCTGCGGCTGGATGCCGCCATCCGGGACCTGCACCACCGAGACAGCCGGCGCCGGCCGTGCGGCCGCGTGCGTCGACACGCAGCCCGAAGAGAGTGCGGGAACAACAACCATCAATGCCGGGAGGATGCGTCGCATAATCCTGTCCGACAGCATGATAGCGGAAAGGCCACACGATCCTCGACTGACGCGTCGGACCGCGGCAAAGCCGAGCTTGACGCTGTCGCATGCTTCAGCTTAAATCTCCAGTACTCCCTGATTATCGTTTGCGCGGGGAAAGGGCCTCCGCCGACGTGTCGACCTACACCGTCCAGCCGGGCGCGCGCATGTTGTGGTGTCTGCGACGCCGCATGACCGATGTGCGCTGCATCATGTACCCCGAGGGGATGCCGGTCGAGGTCCAGGTGGTCCAGGATCGGGACATCGTTCTCACCGAGCTCTTCCAGGAAGAATGGCTGGCCCTGAACTGGGCCCGCGCATACGGCGACCGCCTGAAGCAACAGGGCTGGCACGACAGCCCGACGGCCTGAGCGCGGGCCAGACGATCCCCCAAGAATTGGCTCTCTCCGAGGATGACATGGCGTAGACTCGTAGTGCCACCGCCCGCCAGAGAGGACCGAACCCGTGCGTTGCCGCGCTTTTGTGTCGTTCGCGCTCGCCGCTGCCGCCGCCGCGAGTGTCATTGCACAATCCGCAGCGCAATCCGGCGCACAATCCGGAGCCCAATCCGAAGCCCAATCCGGCGGCACCGCGAAGCCCCCTCAGGAGCAACAGCCCCCTGTCTTCCGCACCGAGGCCAACTTCGTCCGCGTGGACGTCTATCCCACGCGGGACGGAAAGGCCGTGCAGGATCTGCGCGCCGAGGACTTCGAGGTGCTCGAGGACGGCACGCTGCAGTCCATCCAGACCTTCGAACATGTCGTCGTGCGACCCGCCGGACCGCAGGCGCAACGCACGGAGCCAGGTTCCATCGGGGAGTCGCAGCAGCTTGCCGCCAACCCGCGCAACCGCGTGTTCGTGCTGTTCCTCGACGTTCCACACGTCAGCATCTCCGGCACCTGGAACATACGCGAGCCGCTCATCAGGCTCATCGACAGAGTGCTCGGGCCGGACGACCTCATCGGCATCATGACGCCGAAGATGTCCGCGAAGGATGTCGTCCTCGCGCGCAAGACCGACGTCATGTCCGGGGGACTCCGCGACAGGTGGCCGTGGGGCGAGCGGCACACGATCCAGATGGACAAGGAGGATAAGCAGTACGAGTACTGCTACGGTCTCAATTCTCCGATCGCGAAGGCAATGAGCGACCGGCGGCGCGAACGTGCCACGTTGGACGCGCTGAGGGAGCTCGTGCTGTACCTGCGGGACATCCGCGAGGAGCGCAAGGCGATCCTGACCGTGACCGAAGGATGGCTGCTTTACACTCCGACTCAGGCCCTCACAACGGTGCGCAAGGACCCGATGACGGGAAAGGACGAGCCAATACCCGGGCCGGAGCCGATATCGGTCGGGCCCGACGGGAAGCTGACCACCAGGAACACCCGGAACGCGACGGGGCCCGTCAACAAGACGAACTGCGACGCGGCCCGGCTGCAGCTGTCCATGAACGACGATGCGCAGTACTTCCGCGACATCATCGGTGAGGCCAACCGGGGGAACGCGACGTTCTATACGATCGATCCGCGGGGCCTGACCGTTTTCGACACCCCGATGGGACCGGCGCCGCCGCCGCCCATCCACATCGACGCGGCGATGCTGCAGAATCGCCTGGACTCGATTCGGACGCTCGCCGAGGCGACGGACGGCATTGCGGTGATTAACAGCAACGATCTCGACGGCGGGCTGAAGCGCGTCTCGGACGATCTGAGCTCGTACTACTTGCTCGGCTACTACTCCACGAATGGGCGGCCCGACGGCAGGTTCCACAACATCAAGGTCCGCGTGAAGCGGCCGGGCGTGGCCGTGCGAGCCAGAAAGGGGTATCGGGCGGCGACGGCGGCGGAAGTCACCGCAGCCAGGGCGGCGGCAGAGGTGCCCATCCCCGAGGGGCAGGCGATGGTGACTTCCGCGATCTCCGCGCTGGCGCGCATCCGTCCCGATTCGCGGTTCAGCCTCAACGCGGTCCCGCTGAGGGCCGCGGGCTCGCGCGCTGTTGGCGCGGTATGGATCGCGGGGGAGCTGCACTCGATGCCGGGCACGGACCCCTGGACCAAGGGTGGCAACGTCGACATCACCGTGAGCGTCGGCGGGAAATCCGCCACGGCGCGCGTCACACTTGCCGCGGGGGAGCGGGCCTTTTCGCTGCCGCTGACCCTGCCCGCGGCGGTGGACTCCGGGGCCCTCCAGGTCCGCGCGACGTTGTCCGGATCGGATCCAGAGGCCGAGCGATTGACCGGTTCCCTCAGTCTCGATCTCGCGCAGGGAACCGTCCAGCCGCTGCTGTTCCGCAGAGGACCGGCGACGGGCAACCGGCAGCTGCCGGCGGCGACGTTCCAGTTCAGTCGCACGGAGCGCGTCCGGCTGGAGTTTCCCGTCGGCGCCGACGCGAAACCCGCCGGCGGGCGCCTACTCGACAGAAACAACAAGCCTTTTGCGATTCCTGTCGCGGTCGGCGAGCGGACAGACGCCCAGTCCGGCCAGCGCTGGCTGACCGCCGACATCACGCTTGCCGCGCTCGCCGCGGGTGACTATGCCGTCGAGCTCACGATCGCCGGAGCGTCAGGCGAACAGCGGGTGCTCACGGCTATAAGAGTGGGCAGGTAGGACCAGGATAATTGGAGCGGGCTACGGGGATCGAACCGGCATTCGCTCGAATCCTCTGGATTGCCCCCGCGTCGTGGAGACATTTTGGACACGGCCACGGCACTCGTGAGGCAGGCCGTAATCGTATTCAAGAACCGGATGCTAGTCGAGAGTAATTCTCAACCCCTGCAACATGGTTGTTGACGATAAACTGCCGAGTCCTGTGAGGAGTGGCTGGTGGACACGCTGGTCAAAGACATCCGTTATGCGCTTGCGACGGCCCGTCGCACCAAGGGTTTCACTCTCGCCGCAGGTCTGACCCTCGCGCTCGGCATCGGTGCGACGACCGCAATGTTCTCTGTCATCGACGGAGTGCTGCTGCGGCCCCTGTCCTATCCGTCACCGGATCGGCTCGTCCGGCTATTCGAGGAACACCCGGGGGCGGCTGCTCCGCTGCGCGACCGGCTCCTCAGCAATCTCACGTTTTACGCCTGGGTCGATCGCGGTTCCCAGACCCTCGCCGGCATTGCTGCGTACCACGGTCGGGAGTACACCGTCGGATTTGCCGACGAGCCCGCCCGGCTGCCCGGTGCGGCCGTCTCACCCGGGCTCTTCTCCTTGCTGGGTGCGACGCCCGCCGCCGGCCATTTCTTCAGCGCCGATGAAGGCAAAGAGACCGCTGCTCCCGCAGTCATCCTGAGTAACACGCTCTGGCGAGAACGATTCGAGGCGAGTCCGGGTGTGGTGGGCCAGATGCTCCTCATCGATGGACGCTCGCACGTGATTGTCGGCGTGACACAACGGGACTTTTACTTCCCGGACCGCCGCGCGCTGCTGTGGACACCGTATGCCGTCTCCTTGCCGTCTGGGGAAGGTTACATGCGCAAGGTATCGACACTCTTCGCAATCGGACGCCTGAAGCCTGGCGTGTCTCCGGTGCAGGCCGCGGCGGAGGGCACCACAGCGGCGCGGAGTATGGGCGCCCCGCCGCTCTCCACCGAACTGCTGTTCGGCGCCGGCGGACCGACGACGGTTCGTGCACAGACGAGGGTCGAGGAGATGACTGCGAGCGTCAGGCCCGCGCTGCTGGTCGCCGGCACGGGTGTGACGCTCGTGTTGCTCATCGCATGCGCGAACATAGCCAACCTTCTGCTCTCGCGTGGGGTGGCACGCCAGCGGGAACTTGCGGTGCGTGCCGCGCTCGGCGCGAGCCGCGGCCGGCTCATTCGCCAGCTTCTGACCGAGAGCGTGGTGTTGTCCCTCGGCGGCGGCGGCATGGGACTGGTGCTTGGCTGGGCCTTGATCGTGGCCGCACCGGCGCTGGCACCTCCCGATTTCCCCCGTCTCGACGATATTCAGATGGATATGCGAGTCATGGCGTTCGCGCTGATCGCGTCAGTCCTCGCTGCGCTGGTTTCTGGTCTCGCTCCCGCTCTGCGCGGTGGTGGGTTCGATCTGTCCGCATCGCTGCACAGCGGACATGGAGGCATCGCCAGCGGATTCAGCGGATTCCATGCGCGCCGACTTCGGGACGGTCTTCTCATCGGGGAGGCGGCGTTGGCGGTCGTGCTCGTTATTGGCGCGACTTTGCTCGCGCGCAGCTTCGTTCATCTCACTCACGTGGATGGCGGCTACGATGCGGCCAACGTGCTGACCGCGCGGATCCATCTGCCCGCGGCTTCAGCGTCGCCGGAGCGGGCCCGGCAGTTGCTCGAAACGCTACTCGAGCGCCTGAGGACCATGCCAGGCGTCATGGCCGCCGGCGGCGGCAATATGATGCCGTTCGGCGAGTCAACCTCGGTCTCAGGATTCGAGATACCTTCGCGAGAATCCGGCAAGCCCGTCGTCGCACGAGCGCTGGAGTACGCGATCACGCCGGGCTACGCCGAGGCGCTCGGGCTTCACCTGCGCGAAGGCCGCCTGTTCACGCAGCAAGATGCCGCTTCTGCCACGTCAGGCGTGCTGGTGAACGAGGAATTCGCGCGGCTGTATCTATCAGGCGGTCCGGTCGCCGGCCGACTGTTCGCCACAGGCCTGGGGTCAAGCGGCAAGGTCGCCGAGATCGTGGGCGTCGTCGGGAACGTGCTGAAAGACGGCCTGGCGACGAAACCGCAGCCGGAGATTTATCTCATGCTGCAGAACGGCATGCCTATGCGCGAGATCAATCTTGTGGTGCGGACTGCGGGTAATCCGCTGACGCTCGCGCCGACACTGCGCAGCCTGGTCCGAGAGGCCGATCAGTCCGCTGCCATTGCCGAACTGACGCCGTTGGCGCAGTTGGTTTCCGCATCGGTCGACCTGCCGCGTTTCGCAACGGCCGTTCTTAGCGCATTTGCGGCGTTGGCGTTGTCGTTGGCAGGAGTGGGCCTCTACGGCGTGCTGTCTTTCGGCGTGTCTCAGCGCCGACGGGAGCTTGGGGTGCGTGCCGCGCTCGGCGCAGGCCGGTCCGATCTGATCAGACTCGTGCTTAGGCAAGGCATGATGGTGACCCTGACCGGCCTTGCGATCGGTCTCGCGGCGGCCGCCGCACTGACCCGGTTGATGGAAGGCCTGCTGTTCGGAGTAAAGGCGTTCGATGGGATGTCGTTCGCCGCGGCGCCGGTGCTGCTTGTATCGGTGGCAGTGGCCGCGTGCCTCCGCCCGGCTTTCCAGGCGGCCGCTACGCACCCCGCAGACGTGCTCAGATCCGAGTGAACGGGTTCCCGATGTTTCGCCGCTGACACCTTGGTGGCCCGGAGCCGATGTGGCTGCGCACCGCAAGGGCGTCGAGCGTTGAAATGCGAGTTCGCTGCGAACTGCGCTCCTCCGTTGCGTGATGAGCGATGCGTGGTCGGACCTGGGAGCCTTCACTCGACGTGAAGCCGCCGAACGCGCCGTCCCGGTCTTGCTCTTTGCGTGAGAAAGTCGCCGACGAGTACGGCATGTGCCGAAACGACCCAAGCACTCACATGCGGCCGCCGGGACCAACCATGCCGAGTTCAGACGCGAGCCGATTGACAGCAATTCATTCCAATCATTGGAACGCGAAACGAAAGCTTTCGCGCCACGCAGACGAGTCGAAAGCGTGCTAAGGATCCCCCACGCGTTGAAACCGCACATGTCCGACGCGTTCGGTGAGTCCGACGACGATGAACGGGCGAAGCGGCCTCTCCGTCGCTTCGTTGGACGGACGCGTCATGGTTTTGCTTTCCCAGTAGACGACGGCAGCATCAGGGTTCTGCTCGATTCGAGATACAGAGGGCTGCTCGGCGGCGCCCTTCGAGTCCGTCTCCAGTACGATCGCGAGGAGCGTGACGCGGGCAAAGTCGATGGCGGGAGGCGGCTGGCGCGTCGGCAGGTGCTTCCAGAATGCGGCCCACTCCTGCTCTGTGCGGATCACGAGGGTGACGGGCTGTTGGTGCCACGAGGTCGGTCCATGCGCCACGATCGTGTGCGGGATGACCCGGTTCCGCGCTTCTCGGGGTGCGACTGCGTTTGCAGAGGTTGCTGCAACTTCGGCCCCAGCTGCCGTGCTGGAACTACGCAGCGTGATCGGAATGGCGCCGCGCACTGCGGTGTCCGCGGCCGTCGCGTGCGCCTCGGTGAGGAGCACGTAGTCCCCTGCGGCAATCCCGTCTGTCCTCAGGACAGCAGTCGCCTTCATCCGGTTCGGCTTGGCTCCCGGGTCGAGCACGGCGGCTACGTCGCGCACGGCACGTCCGGCACCATCAAGCAAGGTGGCACGCACGGTGACCGACTTCTGCTGCACGGGTCGTCCGCCGACCTCCACCTGGACCCCGAGCGGGTGACCGGAGGCGAACGTCCGCACTGCTGTCGGATGCTCGCGTCCAACATTCATGTCGAGCAGCACGGGTGGCGTCATCACCAGGTCGCGTCCCGGTTCGACGATCTCGACGGGCGTGAGCACCAGTCCCGTGCGCCTCGCGTCCGCGGTCACGCCGGCCACGCGAAGCTGATGCCGCCCGCGCGTCAGCGCGAGTTCGGTCGTGACCTCCCACGGTTCTCCACTCGACGGTGAAGACATGCGGACCTGCCGCTGGTTGCCGACGCGTCCGGCCTCATCGATCGTCGCGAACCCCAGGTCGACGGCTCCCTCGTGCGCGCCGCCGTCGTCCAGCTTTACGGTGACCAGAGCGCGCCCCTGCTTGCCGTCGGCAAACTGCGGGGCGACATGTACGACCAGCGGCAGTTGGCCTTGAGAGACGCTGCCCATGAGGGTATCGCGGAGAATCCGGCCCTGCGGCGACGCTTCCATCCCTGACGCCGTACCTCGTGCCGGTGGCGAGACCACGTACCCACGGCGTGCGTACACTCGTGTGCCGGCCCGCAGCACCCTCACGTCGATGCTATGGTGCCCAAGTACCCGGGACACGGGGGACTCGTACGCCAGCAGGTACGACGTGGTGTTCTGCTCCACGACGCGGGCAAGCACGTTTTCTAGGTCATTCGCCGCGGTGATGTACCGACCGCCGGTCTCTCGAGCCAGCTGGGGCAATGTCACAGCGACCATGTCGTCGGTATCGAGGTTGAGTACGCCACCACCGCTGCCCTGGAACAGAGTGTCTGCGCCACCTACGCGGTACGTTCCTCCGGACGTGCGATCAGGTCGGTCGTCCGACATCTCCACTCCAGTGATGTTCTCGCGAGGGTCAACTGCGTACACGGCCACGTCGTTGTTCACGGCCTGCAGAAGCGCCTGCTTCTGGGCGCGACGGTTACCGGCCGGATCGAGAGGCGAGATCCCCATGTCGGGTGTGATCCAGAACAGGACCTTCCGGCGTGCGCCCGCTCGGCCCAGAATCTGAGCAGCGGCCGCGATAACGCTGGCGCGGCGGGCAGGGCGCGTCGGGTCCCCGCAATTCTGCGAGTTCAGCACCCCCGAGCCTACGCCGCACGGAGCATTGACCGAACTGGGCCTTGTCTCTGTCCCCAGCCCCCTGCCCTTTGGGCCTGCCAGCAACAACTGTCCCCTGAATGTCCGAATGCGCTGGAGGTGCTCCGGGCCAGGTCTGGACAAGGTCAACAAGGAGCCATCAATCCCGCTCGTCGTCAACACTGCAACCAGCGCGTCGTCAGGAATGAACCGCAGCGCACCTTCTGCGGCCCTGATCACACGATGCGTGTCGTACGGACTCGTGTTCAGGTCGTCGAGCACGAGTACGAACGCGGGAGCGTCGGCCGCGTCCCTGTTGGTCGCGAGCGTCTCGACGTACGCGCCAACGGGCGCTGCTGGCGATGGTCCCCTCCTCGCAGTGTGAGTGGCTGTGAGGCGCCTCACCGCGGCTAGCGGGCGCGGCTCACCGTCCTCGAGCACCTGGAAATCGGCGGCGGTCAGATCCAGCACGCTCCGGTCGCCCTCGCCGGTGACCACTGCGACCACCTCGACCATTGCGATCTCGGTGCGAAACGTGAACTGTTCAGCCGGAGGTTGCTGAGCACGGGTGACCGCGACGACACCAACCGTTAAACAGATCAGCGCGAACCGCCACTCCATTGAGTGCTCCTCAATTAGTTCCTTGGGGGCTCAGTCTACCATCGGAGGCACTGCCCTTGTGATTGGCGGGGGCGCAATGCTGACGACGTATCTCGCCGCGTTGCGAGCGCGCAGTGTCGACCCGCTTGTTGTCCTCAGGTACGAATGAGCGTTGGCCACCGGCCCGACGAGTTATGTAGATCAGCCTGTTCGGGTGGGCAATCGGCCTTCCCCGTTTGCCTACGTGGCTGCAGCTGAGGAGCATTGGGTTCGATGTGGTTTCGATGCTGCAAGCCACCACCGGCAACCGCCCGCTGCCGCTCCCCGATCTCGAACAGGCTAATGCCGCCGTTCTGAACAGGCTGTCCTTCGCCATGGGCCTGCGCACTTACGACCACGCGATCACCCAGTTCCTCGTCGCCGTAGCGATGCCATCCAAAGCACTTGGGACCATGCCGTGACGCGGGCGCTGCTGTATGATCGCCTCACGTTGAGCTGCGGCGGAGACGGAGCTGCAATGTCAGGAAACAACGCGAGCCAGCTAGAGAGCAGGGAAGGCCAATTCCCGACAAAGTGGGCCAAAGGACTATGGAACCCGGCTGGCCGTTGGGCAACCGCCCGACGACATTGCCTACACCCTCACGGGTCGATCACTCACACGCGAAGAGGCGGTGGAACTTTTCTCTCGCTTCGACCGCTCGACCGATAGGGCCGGTCATGGGTCGGTGATTCGAATCCACGCGCAGGCCTTCAGGAGCGACGTCAATGTCCACGTTGTGGCGAGAGTTGGTTCGTACTCTGCGGGGGTTTCGGCACTCGCGTGGTGTGATTGCGAATATCAGTATCACCATCGGCCTCGGAGTTGGCGCGAACGTCGCCGCCCTCGCACTCTTGCATGACGCCTTTTTCCCATCTGGCGCTTTTCGAGAGGCCAACAGGCTGGTCGTCATTGAGAACACTGGCCCATATGTCTCTGCGGGTCGTGTCCGCAGCGAACGCGCCACTCCTCAGGTGTCTAGTCCCGACTTCGCCGATCTACTGGGACAGCAGCGATCGTTTGCGGCCGTGGGCGCGTTTACGGACAAGCAGGTCACCATGATGGTCGGTGCCGATCGACCGCGAAGCGTCTGCAGGGTCTTCGTCACGCCCGAGACGCTCAACGTGCTGGGGGCACTTCCAACGCTTGGTCGACAACTCGAACAATCGGATTTCGCATCTGACGCTTCCGGTGTCGCGCTCGTCACGGACGACCTTTGGCGTGGCGCCTTTGCTGCGGATCCGTCGATTGCTGGACGCCACATACGGCTCGATGAACAAACGTTCATGGTCGTCGGCGTCCTTCCCACACGTGTGTTCGGCTTGCTGGAACGACGAACCGGCCTGTTCGATCGAGGATCGCCGAACCGCTGTGTGGTCACGCCGCTCGTGCGTGGTTGGGCCGGCGAGGCTGAGAGGCTCTCGGAATACCGGCGACTCCATCGCGATGCTCCTTGGCTGAACGTCATCGGCCGACTGCAACCACGTGTGTCGTTGGATGCCGCGCAAAGCGAGCTATCAAGCATTGCGAAGAGCCTGCGCGAACAGAATCCATCGACAAACCTGAATCGAGGCTTGCGACTCATCTCGTTTGACGCATGGCGCATCTCGGAAATACGAGCGTTGCTGTTGATGCTCGCAGCCGCGGCGGCGCTCACCTTCATTGTTGCCTGCGCCAGCGCGGCCGGCCTTCTCATGACGGAGACCGTGCGCCGGGCACCGGAATTCGCCACGTTGTACGCGCTTGGCGCCGACCCGGTGCAGCTAATTGGCGCCGTGCTTGTGCGATCGATTGTCTGGTCTCTTCCCGGCGCTGTTCTCGGCGTGATCTGCGCCAGCATGACTTTGGGGCTCGTTCGATGGGGTGCGTCGGCAGGTGGAGAGCTACCTGTAAGCATGCAGCCGAGCCCCGCCGTCCTAGCGGCGAGTCTCACGCTGGCCCTTCTTGCAGGTGTCGCAAGCGCCTGCGTAGTCTCATGGACGCTGCGACGTCAGAACCTGGCTGAACTACTGCGAGAAGGCGGACAGACGACGTCGATGGGACGCCGCCGTGGCCGTGCGACGAGCGCCCTCGTCATGCTCCAGGTCGCCGCCGCGACCGTCCTTGCCCTGGGTGCTGCGCTTCTTCTCCAGAGCGTTCGTAACCTCAATGCCGTTGACTATGGATTTGATCTTGCGCGCGGCTTCGTTGTGCAGGTCCGGCTGCCACGTTCCACGTATCCGGGCAGCGGGGAACAGGCGACGTTCTTTCAGCAGGCGCTCTCCCGTGTCCGCGGACTTCCGGGTGTCTCCGCAGCCGGCGTCAGCGTTTCTCCACCGTTGACCGACACAAGCTTCACGCTGTCAGGCGGTCTCGGAGTCACGACTCCAGCTGGATCACGGGCACTCGATACTACGCTCAGCGCGCAATTCGTCACGACTGGGTACTTCGAAGCGCTCTCCCAGAAATTGGTTCGTGGCCGGTTTTTCTCCGTCCAGGATGAGCAGAGCCACGCTCCCGTCGCGGTCGTCGACGAGGCGTTCTGTCGGAAGTTCATCGGCGGAGCGGATCCTCTTGCGTCCACCCTCTCATTCGGGCCAACCGCCTTTGCCATCGTCGGCGTGGTGCGTGACGCGCGGCACTCGGTCGCAACCGAAGCGCCTGACGACGGCACCGCCTACCTTCCGTTCACCCGTTCTCCGAACCCACCGACCTGGAACTTCCTGGTGGTACAGGCTTCGCGCGACCCGGCCACGCTGGCCGGTGCCGTCGTGCGCGAGGTGTCGTCAGTCGACACTGCGGCTGTTGTTAACGATCCGCAGACATTTTCACTCTTGCTCGCGGCCAAGACGGCGGAGCGACGTCGCATCCTTGGACTGCTGGGCAGCTTTGCTGCCATCGTTGTGCTGCTGACGGCGCAGAGCCTGACGGCGGCTATCGGCCAGTTCGTCACGGTTCATTCGCGCGACATCGCCATTCGCTTCGCGATTGGGGCCGAGCGGCGCCACATCGTCGCGGCCACGTTGAAAGGGCTGGCCTGGGCCCTCGCTGCCGGACTCACTGTGGGTCTGGCAGGAGCGTGGATTCTCGGCCGAGCACTGGCCAATCAACTCTACGGGGTGACGCCCACCGATGCGCGAACGCTCGCCAGCGTGCTTGGACTGCTCGTCGTCATTGCGGGCATCGCCGCCGCGCGACCACTTCGGCGCGCGCTTAGAATCGATCCGATCCTGACGATACGTGGGCTCTGATGTTCGGAGCGCGTTTTGTGCGCCTCCGAAACGGCCTGAAGGATCTCAGAAGCGAGAGGGTTGAGAAGATGAGAAGCGTCATCGCAGCGGTCATCGCGCTGTCATCAGTCGTTGGTGCAGGGGCCAAGACTGTGGCAACAGGGTGGAGACTTGTTGTGAAGGTCGAGGCGCGCGCGACGGGCGTACCTTCGGAGCAGATAGGTCGGATTGTCGCCGGATTGCTCCCCAATACGACCGCAACGGTCGAGTACGTCACAGACGGCCGGGCCGTCCGGAGCACGATATCTGGTGGGCTGTTCGGGTTTACTGACGGAACAGTAAGGCTCGCACCGACAGACCGCCGACCGGTGTACGTGCTGAATCCTCATTCCCGGACCTACTACATTGCGGGTGACGTGCCGTTCTCTGGTCAGAGCCGGCAGCCTGGGATCAGTTTCAAGCCGACTGATGTGTTCCGCAACATACTTGGGTACAGAGTCCAAAAGGTTACGGCGTCTTACCGGCAGACGGTGGAGGTTCCTGCCGCTTCCGGAGCCGGCCGCTCCGAGATGAAGGAGGTCAGCGCGGAGATCGAGAATTGGTGTACGGGAGCCGTGACCGTGCCCGCAGCGATGGTCACGATGATGGATCTCACCCAGCGGCTGTCGAGTGGCGGCGCGCTTCAGTACCGTCTGGCGTGCCCGCTGGCACTGGAATCAGTATTCAGCCTGTCGGTCCTTCCGGATTTTGACTTCATTTCGACGACGCAATCCATAAGCAAGGTTTCGGGAGAGCCCGCAGGAGCCTTCGAGATTCCACCTGGCTATCGCCAAGTCGCGCCGGGGGGTGGCGGTCCATCGAAGTAGGAATGAACAACAATTCCGGTTGAAACGAGTGCTCAGCGTGCTCGTGCCTAAGTCAGATTGCCGGTCAGAGTCGCCTGGCGAGTGATGTCGGCGTTGATAGAATCAGCGGTGGCGTTGCGCTGCCGCTTGCGACGATAACGCCATTCGAGCAGTAAAAGCCGCACGTTGTTCGGAATCCTGAAGCGGGCGCCGGGTCCCTCGGCGCAGGGTGCGGCGAGACCGCCGCCTGCAAAGATGGCTCTGTGCCCAATTCCGCCGGAACCTCATGATGGCGCTAGGAACGCGGGATAGGTCGCGAGTGACGAGTCCTTCCGCGAAGGCCCGCAGGCTGATCTGGCGTGCGGTGAGTCGTTCGATGATGACCATAACGCCGCCACAGTGGGGACACAGCGACACTGCCGAGGGGGTGGGCGTCTCGGCCGCGGGTGCCGCGAGCGCCTGACGCGGGCACGCACTCAGGGCGCGCCGACAGCGTGGGAGATCGTCCGTGCGACGCCGTGGCGCCAGGAAACCGTAGGAGCGGATCCGGACGAAGCCCTTGGGTAGCACGTGCAGGCAGAAGCGCCGGAGGAATTCGTCGGCGCGGAGGGTCATCAGCCGCACCTGGCTGCCGTACCGGTAGTCCTTCCACCGAAAGGTCACCTGGTCGTCGACCACGTTCAAACGCCGATCTGGCGAGGAACGGCGGCCGGACGTCCAACTTCTCGCCGAAAGGCGATCTCTCGCCGCTCGTTGCCGGGCCCGAGGCTTATCAGGACGCCTTGGCGGCCCGAGCCACAGCTTGATGCAGGTCCCAGTCGGCCTGGAGACGCATCCAGAGCTGTGGCGACGTCTTGAGGAGACGGGCGAGCCGGAGCGCGGTATCAGCTGTAATGCCACGCTTGCCCAACACAATCTCGTTCATCCGGTTGAGCGAGATCCCCAGCCGACGCGCCGCCTCCACCTGGCCCAGCTCGAGCGGCTTCAGAAACTCCTCGAGCAGGATTTCGCCAGGGGCCATCGCCGGCCCGAGCCAGTTCGGATCTCTAATGATAGTCTTCGACCGCGACTTCGAAGGCATGCCCGTTCTCCCATGTAAACGTGACGCGATATTGCTCGTTCACGCGAATGCTGTGCCGCCCCCTCATCTGGCCCTTGAGTACCTTCAGCCGATTGCCAGGCGGCGACTCGAGGTCGTCAATTCGCGCCGCGACGTCGACCATCTTCAGCTTTCGCTGCACGATCCGCCAGAGGTCCTTGGGAATCTGCCGGGCGGCCTTCGTGTTGCGCTCTCGAAAGATGTCGGCGGTCGTCTCGTCGGCGAACGACTGAATCATCGCAACGGTTCATCGTTACACAGGTAGCGTGTAATTGTCAATGTGGCCCGGCGTGCGCATGCCTGGGGTGAGGGGTGTAGGGATTTCAGTGGAATATACCGGCGGGACGACAGCGCGGACGGGATTGCTCCTGGATCGCCCCGGGCCACTGGGTCTACAATTGACCGCCCACCCGGAAGGACCGGCACCGCCGGCGTTGCGCCGGCGTCACGCGGGAGGTGGGGATGGACCTTGTCGATCTT
>CAYZBZ010000006.1:34686-41441 GCA_964476725.1 uncultured Vicinamibacterales bacterium | reverse complement strand
GAATCGCTGCGGCTGTACCGCTTCGCCATCGAGGATCTCTATCGACAGCAGGAACACGTCCTGGACGAGGCCGGCGAGCGCTTGATGTCGCTGGCAAGCCGTCTGTCGTCGGCGCCGAACGAAACCTATTCCGCGCTCTCCACCGCAGACGTCAAGTACCCGACGATCACGCTGTCCACCGGCGAAGATGTCGTCATCTCGTACGGGCAGTATCGGGCCTTGCTCGCGACCCGGCGTGAGCAGTCGGATCGCGCGCGCGCATTCGAGGCGCTGCACGGCACCTATCAGTCGACGATCAACACCTACGCCACGCTTTATAACGGCGTGTGTCAGCGCGACTGGTTCCAGGCACGCGCCCGCGGCTACGCGAGCACGCTCGAAGCCGCGCTCCACGGCGACAACATTCCGACCGCGGTGGTCGAGAACCTGATCGCCTCGACTCGCGCCGGGGTCGAGCCGCTGCGCCGCTACCATCGGCTGCGCCGCCGCACGCTCGGGGTCCCGACGTATCAGGTGTACGACTTCTCGATTCCCCTGGTCACCTTCGACAAGAAGTACGAGTACGACGACGTGCTGGCGCGGATCGTCGAATCGGTGGCGCCGCTCGGCGACGAGTATCAGTCACGGATGAGGGAGGGCTTCGCCGGCGGCTGGATCGACGTCTACGAGAACGACGGCAAGCGATCGGGCGCCTATTCGGCACCGGTCTACGGCACGCATCCCTACATGCTGCTCAACTACACCGATACGCTCGACGACGTGTTCACGCTGGCGCACGAGATGGGGCACTCGATGCACACCATCCTGTCCCACCAGTCGCAGCCGTTCGTGTATTCGAGCTACACGATATTCGTCGCCGAGGTGCCCTCGACGCTGAGCGAGGCGCTGCTGCTCGAGTACATGCTCGAGCGCTCCACCGATCCGGCCGAGCGGACTGTCCTGCTCCAGCACGCGATCGACAACATCACCGGCACTTTTTTCACGCAGGTGATGTTCGCCGACTACGAGCTGCGTGCGCACAGGCTCGCGGAGCGGGATCAGCCGATCACGTCGGAGATCCTGACCGAGACCTATACGACGCTGCTGAAGGACTACTACGGCGATGCGGTCGACCTGAATCCGCTCACGGGGATCACCTGGGCACGCATCCCGCACTTCTTCAACTCGCCGTACTACGTCTACCAGTACGCGACCTGCTTCGCGTCCGCCGCGCGGATCTCGCGCGAGATCATGCACGGAGCAGGGGCCGGCGAGGCGCGGGAGCGCTACCTGACGCTGCTGAAATCCGGGGGCAACGACTACCCGATGGAGCAGCTGAAGAAAGCCGGGGTGGATCTCGCGCAGCCCGATACCGTCAGGGCCATCATCGAGCAGCTCGACGACCTGGTCACCCGTCTGGAGAAGGAGCTCGCGGCGGCGCGTTAGGCCTGGCTCCGCGGCACCTGCTCGCTCTGCGCCGGCCGATACTGCACCGTCAGCGCCGCGGCGCCAACGAGTACGAGGGCTGCAGACCCATACGCCGTCCCCTCGCCAAAATGCTGCAGGGTGCCGTTCCCCCAGATCGGACCGATCGTGCGGCCCAGGCTCTCGAGGGCGCCGGCCGCCCCCTGCACGCGACCTTGCTCATGGGGACCCGCGGACTTGCTGATCAGGGAGCTGAGGGTGGCATTGCACAGGCCGATGCCCATGGCGCCCGGGACCAGCATGGCCACGAAGACCGGCAAGGAGTGCGTCAGGGCGCTCCCGCCCCAGCCGGCCGCGGCGAACAGCAGTCCGATCGCCAGCGTGCGCCGTTCGCCGAGCGCCAGGACGATCGGACCGACGAGCGATCCCTGCACGACCACCCCGAGAAAGCCGAATGCGCTGAGGAGGTAGCCTGTGTGGGCCGCGTCGAAGTGAAACCGTCGGGCGCCAAACAGCGCGAACGTGGTCTGGTAGACGGCAAACGCCGTCCAGTAGGCGAAGTCGATTGTGAAAAGCACCCGCAGGTGGGGGCGGCGCAAGAGATCGGCCACCGCCCGCCACGGCGCCCCTCCGCCCGCGTGCGTGCGATGCACGGTCTCCGGCAGCCAGATCCACGCCATCGCGATCGCGACGGCCGTCACGACGGCCGCGGCCCAGATCGGGGCGGTGTAGCTGATGCGGGAAAACGCCGCCCCGAGCGCCGGTCCGACGATGAACCCCAGGCCGAACGCGGCGCCGAGCACGCCGTAGGCCTTCGCGCGATTCTCCTCCGTCGTGATATCAGCGATATACGCGCGCGCCGTGGTGATGTTGCCCCCCGACAGCCCATCCACGATCCGCGCCGCGAACAGCATCGAGAGGCTCGTCGCCATCGCAAGCATCACGAAGCTCACCACGGTGCCGAAAAGGCTCAAAATCAGCACCGGCCGCCGGCCCCAGCGATCCGACAGCTCGCCGAGTAGCGGCGAGGCCACGAGCTGAGCCAGCGAGAAAGACGCGAAGAGCAGGCCGATGCTGAGCGGTGACGCCCCGAACGTCTGCGCGTAAAACGGCAGCAGCGGGATGATGATCCCGAAGCCGACGAGGTTCACGAAGATCGTCAGGAAGATGATGAATAGGGGACGCACGGAATAGCGGATGATCGATGGCTGATTGGAATTGCGGATCGCGCGGCGCCGGCGGCGCTACTTCCCGATCCTGACGCTCTTGATTATGACAGGCTCGATGGGCACATCCTCCATGTCCACCGTCGCTTTGGTCGGCACCGCGGCGATTCGATCGGCCACATCCATGCCCGAGAGCACACGACCGAACACCGCATAGCCGAACTCGTCGGGCGAATAGCCGGTGTGGTCGAGCATGCGGTTGTCCGCGACGTTGATGTAGAACTGCGAGGTCGCGCTGCGAAGCGACGGCCGCCGCGCCATGCCGAGCGTGCCGCGCGTGTTTCGCAATCCGTTCGTCGCCTCGTTCCGAATCGGCGGTCGCGTCGGCTTCTCCGTCAGCGTAGCCGTGAACCCGCCCCCCTGGATCATGAAGCGGGGCTTCACGCGATGAAAGATCGTCTCGTCGAAGAAACCCTCATTCGCGTACTGCAGGAAGTTCTCCACCGAGGCCGGCGCACGGTCCTGGAACAGCTCGACGGTGACGTCGCCAAGCGACGTGGCGATGACGGCAACCGGATTGCCCGGAGCCGGGGTTGGCACCGGCGCCTGAAGCGGAGGCGCCTGCACCGGCCGCGTGCCCGTGGCCTGTCCGGGCCGAGGGTCCTTCGGCACGCTCGAGGTGCTCTCACCCCGTGGCAGGGGGGTAGCTGCGGCTTCGGCCGGTCCCAGGAAGGCCCCTGCCGGGACTGTCAGGGCGAGGATCCATCCCAGGAACGCGGACATCAGGACAGCCGAAAGCCGATGATCAAGGGACGTGCGCATACAACTCCATGGCGCGACAATTCAACTCGATGGATCAGGCATGTTAGGCCCCGGCTGCCGCACCCGTCAATTCGGGGCTGTACTACCAATACCGGTCCGGCACGTAAATCGCATCGGGCATCGTCCGCACCTGGCGGGCAGAAGGAGATTCAGCAGATCGGCGAGTGGCTCATACAAGAATCGAGCGGTTAACGAAATTGTGAATCGTGATTGGTAAATCAGGCAGCAACCGGCCCGACTCCACCGGCGGAACGGCCCGCGCAAGCGGCCGGTATCCGTCCGGACGCACGTAGGATCCCGATGCCGCTCGATTCACCAGTCACGGTGCCCAATTTGTAAGGCCACAATGTCTTTCCTCGACCGATTCAAGCTACAACCCAAATGGAAGCACGCGGACCCGGCAGTTCGCGCCGCGGCCGTCCCCGAGATACCGGACGACGACGAACATCGAGCGGTGATTGAAGAGCTGGCTGCCACGGACGAGGATGTCCGCGTGCGCCGCGCAGCCGTCGGCCGGGTGGTGGATGCCGGGCTGCTTGCCCGCCTGGCCCGATCGGAGCGGGACGCCGACCTGTCCCGGGAGCTGACGGAGCGGCTCGTCGCCATCGCGACCGCCCCCGCCGACACCGACGCGGACGCCGCGCTTGCGCTCGAGGGGCTCGAGGATTCGAAACAGCTGTCAACCATCGCGAAGTCGTCGCCGCACGACACCGTGCGGGCGGCGGCGCTCGGACGCGTGTACGACCCGAAGGCGCTCAGCAGCATCGCTCGAACTGCCGCGGATCCGCAGACGGCGCTCGATGCCGTCGCGCGCATCGCCGACGCGCCCGAGCTCGTCAACATCGCGCTCAAGACCGACCACAAGGACGCCGGGATTGCCGCGCTCGAGAAGGCTGTCGAGGCGGGCGAGGTGGACGTCCGCGACACGCTGGGAAGCGTCGCCGCGCGCGCGAAGAACAAGTCGGTGTCGAGGCGCGCCCGCGCGATGCTGCAGGCGATCGAGGACGCGGAGGCCGCGAAGCGGCTGGCTCTCGAGCAGTGGCAGCAGCGCGTCGGGGCGCTCGTCGCCCGCGTCGAAGCGATTGCCGCCGCGCCGTCGGTTCCGGACGCCGAGCGGCCGCTCGCCGCTGCGGAGGCCGAATGGCGCGAGGTGACGGGCCAGGGCGCGTTCGAGCTCGATCCCGACACCGCAGGACGTTTCGGCGCCCTCGTCGAGGCGGCGCGCTCCGGGATCGCGGCATACGAGCGCGAGCAGGCCGAGCGGCACGCAGCCGAGGAGCGGGAAA
Source organism: uncultured Vicinamibacterales bacterium (assembly GCA_964476725.1). Lineage (GTDB taxonomy): Bacteria > Acidobacteriota > Vicinamibacteria > Vicinamibacterales > 2-12-FULL-66-21 > JALZOC01. Next base: position 36,763 of record CAYZBZ010000006.1, on the reverse strand, counting down.
TACAGCTGCGTGGGACGCGTCTGGCGCTGTGCGAGCGCATCGAGAATGCCCGCGCCCAGGACGCGCGGGACGAGGTCGAGAAGGCGCGTGCCGAATGGGAAGGCCTCCCCGGACCTTCGTCGGAGGAGATCGAGGACAGCCGGTTGAGGGCGCGATTCGAGGAGGCGTGCCGCCGCGCGGCGGAACGGCATCAGAACCGCCAGGAGAACGAGCGCACGATCGCCCGGATGGCGGAGCTGTCGGGCGAGGCAGAGCGCGTCTCTGCGGAGGAGCATTATTCGGACGAGGCGTGGGGGGCCATCCAGCGAGAATGGACGTCGCTGCAGTCGAAGGCCGACGCGCTCGACCCGGCCATCGCTGAGCGATTCGCCGCCGCTGACGCGCGCGTACGGCTGCGCGCAGAGGAACGCCGCGCCGCGGCGGAGCGTGCGGTCAAGCAGCAGACGCAGCGGATCGAGCAGTTGATCGATCGCGCGACGAAGCGGGCGGCCGCCGAGGATCTGACGCTCCGCGAGGCCGACCGTATCGCCCGCGAGCTGCGTGCCACGCTCGACGCCCCGTCGCCTGCACCCGAGCGGCAGTTCGCCGAGCAGCTGAAGGGGACGCTGGCACTCATCTCCCCCAAGCTGCACGAGCTCCGCGAGATGGATGAGTGGAAGCGATTCGCCAACGCCGCCGTTCAGGAAGAGCTGATCGCGAAGACGGATGTCCTGCGCGCGAAATACGGCTTCGACACCCCCGAAGGCGTGAAGTCCGAGGACCTCGACAAGGTCGCGCGCGAGCTGCACGATATCCAGGAGCGCTGGAAGCAGGCGGCCGAGGCGCCCCGTACGCAGGCGCAGGCGCTGTGGCATCGATATCGCCAGGCTGCCGACCCCATTCAAGCGAAAGTGCGCGAGTTCTTCGCCGAGCGCGTGGAGGAGTGGAAGGCCAACCTCGATCGCAAGCTGGCGCTCATCGCGCGGGCCGACGTGCTCGCGCAGTCGACGGATTGGATCAGGACCGCCGACGAGCTGAAGAAACTGCAGGCCGAGTGGCAGCAGATCGGTCCGGTCCCGAGACAGGACACCCGCCCCACCTGGAAGCGCTTCCGCGAGTCGTGCGACACGTTCTTCACTCGGCGCAACGCCGACCTTGCCGAGCGGAAGGAAGCCTGGGCGGCGAACCTCGCAAAGAAGGAGGCGCTCTGCGCCCGCGCCGAGGAGCTGGCTTCCTCGACCGACTGGGACCGGTTCGCAAGCGAGATCCGGCGCCTCCAGTCGGAGTGGAAAACCGTCGGTCCGGTGCGCCGAAACAAGTCCGAGGCGATGTGGCAGCGGTTTCGAGCCGCGTGCGATACCTTCTTCGATCGCTACAAGCGCCGCGACGAGATCGATCTCGAAGCCAAACAGGCGGACCGAGAAGCGCTCGTCGGGGAGCTCGAGTCCCTCGTGCCGGTGGACCGCAGCGACGCGGCTGAGATCCACACCCCCGAGGTCATGGGAGACATCGCGCCGCCCGCTCCGGCCCCGATCGAGCCTGCTGCGGCCGGGATCGAGCCCCTTGCGGCCGGGATCGAAAATGTCGCGCTGCTGGAACAGGTCCGCTCGCTCCGCAGCCGATGGAATCAGTCGTCCCCCGCCGTCCGGCAGGGGGCCGATCCGCTGAGCGCCCGCTTCATGAGCGCGCTCGAGCGGCTCCTTACCGGCTATCCGGACGCCTTCCGGGGCACGGAGCTCGACATCGAGGCGAACCGCGTGAAAATGGAGAAGCTCTGCGAACGCGCGGAGGACTTCCTCAGAGATGCAGCGACGGGACCGGCGAGCTCGTCGCCGTCGCAGGCGCTCGCCGCCATGCTCCGCGAAGCGTTGGCCTCCAACACGATCGGCGGCCGGGCAGGAGAAGAATCGAAGTGGCGCGCGATGGCAGACGACGTCCGCAACGCACAGTCAGCGTGGACGCGTTTGGGCCCTGTCCCCAGTGAGGCCGGCCGGCAGCTCAGCGACCGCTTCCACCGCGCATGCAGCCGGTTCTTCGATCAGTTCCGGCGGCACGTGCCGCAGACACCGCAGCCGCAGCGCGAAAAGCCGGTGGGAGT
>CAYZBZ010000006.1:0-34586 GCA_964476725.1 uncultured Vicinamibacterales bacterium | reverse complement strand
TCCGGCGGCACGTGCCGCAGACACCGCAGCCGCAGCGCGAAAAGCCGGTGGGAGTAAGGTAGTTTCAGGCTTCAGGCTATTTCTTATACAGCACCTTCCCACCGACGATGGTGTAGGTGACGTGTGCGGTCGGGATCTGATCCTCCGGCACGGTGAGGATGTCCTTCGACAGCACGGTCATGTCGGCGTACTTGCCGATCTTCAATGACCCGCGCGTCTGATCGTCGAACCCCGCATACGCGGCGTTGATCGTGTAGGCCTTCAACGCCTCCATCCGGCTCATACGCTGATCCGGAAAGAACACGGAGCCATCTTTGGTCTTCCGGCTCACGCTCGCGTAGTAGCTCGCAATCGGATCGACGTCCTCGACCGGGGCGTCGGTGCCGTTGGTCACCACGGCGCCGCTCTTCATCAGCTTCTGCCAGACGTAGGCCCCTTCCCCGGCGCGTTTCAGGCCAAGCCGCTCAGGCACGTAGGGCGCGTCCGACGTGCAGTGGATGCCCTGCATCGACGCGATCACGCCGAGCCGGCCAAAGCGCGGGATGTCCGACAGGCTGAGATGCTGCGCGTGCTCGACCCGCCATCGCAGGTCCCGCTTCGCCGGGTTCGCCTTGAAGGCCCGCTCGAAGATGTCGAGTGTCTCGCGATTGGCGCGGTCCCCTATCGCGTGCACGCACAGCTGGTAGTCGTGCTGCAGGGCGAGCTTTGCGGTCGCGGCGATCACGTCGACGGGAGTGGTATTGAGCCCCGTGCTGTCCGGCTTGTCCGAGTACGGCTCGAGCAGCCACGCGCCGCGCGATCCCAGCGCGCCGTCGATGGAGTGTTTGATCGCCCGCACCGTCAGGTGGCCGTTGCCGTAGTCCACCATGCGGTACTTGGCGAGGTTCTGCGCGAGCGCCGCGGTGTTCGCGCGGATCATAATCCAGAGCCGCACCCCCAGCTTCCCCTCGTCGACCATCGTCTTGATGAGATCGACGGTGGCGAACGGCGACCCGGCGTCCTGGAACGTGGTGATCCCTTTCGAGAGCGCCTCCGCGGACGCGAGCTCGAGCACCTTGCGGGCGCGCGCCTCGTCTCCACGGCCCGTGCGGATGAGGGCTGATGCCGTTTCGCGCAGCAGACCCGTAGGATTGCCCGCCGCGTCCTTCAGGATCTCTCCCCCCGCCGGGTTCGGCGTCGCGCGTGTGATCCCGGACAGCTCCATCGCTTTCGCGTTCGCGAAGCCCGCGTGGCCGCTGGCGTGAGTGAGAATGACCGGGTTGTTCGGCGACACCGCATCGAGCGATGCGTGCGTCGGGAATCCCTCGACGTTGGGCTCGGGCCGTGCCGTCCATTTCTCCTGATGCCAGCCGCGGCCGACAATCCATTCCCCGGGCTTCGCTGTCTTCGCCGCCTCGGCGACCATCGCGACGATCTCGTCCCAGCTCTTGACGCTCATCAGCTTCAGGTTGAGCTGAACCTCGCCGACGCCGGTGAAGTGGCCGTGCCCCTCAATGAAGCCGGGGATCACGACCTGCCCCTTCAGGTCCACCACCTGCGTAGCTGCGCCTGTGAAACGCCTGATCTCGGCGCTGCTGCCAAGAGCGATGATGCGATCCCCTCGAACCGCCACAGCCTCGGCCTCGGGCATTGCGTCCTCGACGGTCACGATCTTCCCGTTCGTCAACACGAGGTCGGCGGCCGCCGCCGGGGGCTGTTGCGAGGGCGCCCGCCCCACGCGCGCGCTCAGCGCGACGCCCGCGACGACCGAGAGCGACAGGATGACGGGGATGACGGCCTTGCGGTCCACGTTGATGCCTCGTCATAGGCCAAAGCCTACTTACCTTACCCTCCGCTATTCGAGGGGAAACAGCCGATCGAAATTGCCGCCGAAGACCTTCGCTGTGTCCGCGTCCGACGCCCCCGCGGCGCGCAGCGCGGCGTCCTGCGCCTGGTGAATCGGCTGCTGCCAGCCGCGCGGAAAGAAAGAGGAATCGGTGCCGAAGACCACACGCTCGGGACCCACCACGGCGAGCGCCTGGCGGAACACCCCCTCGAGCGCGAGTCCCGGATAGTACTTCATCCACCCGTTCGAGCTCGAGGAGTCGAGGTGGATGTTCGCGCACTGTTCTGCGGCCATCAACGCCTCACGGAACAGGCCGGCGCCGAAGTGCGGCACGATCACGGGCACCCGGGGGAAGCGCGCGGCGGTCGCGGCAAGCGCCAGCGGGTCGCCGAGCCGCAGATCGAACGGGGACGGCAGCCCCAGCTTCTTCCTGACGCCGACGGTCAGCACACCACAGTGCGCGAACACCGCGGCGCCATGGTCCGCGGCGGCCGCAAAGACGTCCCGCACCCGTTCCTCGTCCAGCCGGTATCCATGCATGGCGGGGAAGAGGCAGATGCCGCGGAGCCGCTGCTCGCCGAGCGCGCGCGCGAGCCGTCCGGCGACGGCTCCCTGCGTCGGGTTGAACATGAAAAATCCGACGAACCTGGAAGGATGCCGCCGGACGGCCGCCGCGACGGATTCCTCGTCACCGGGAATGCTCGCGATGAGCGCGGCCCGCGCCACGCCATGCCGATCGAGCTCCGCAACCCAGCGATCGGCAAGCTCGTCGGCCGTTCCGGGATCGTTCCACCCAAGCCGGTGGGATACTGCTGTCGCGCGGCCCGACTCCGGAAGGTCAGTCAGCCCTCTGGTAAGCAGCTCGAGAAAGCGAGCCGAGAAGAAATGGCAATGGACGTCACACAGTCGCATGGTGAAGAGGCCATCATAATCGGCCTCGTCTCAGATACGCACGGGATCGTTCGAGAGGACCTCTTCGAGGCGCTTGCCGGTGTGTCCCGGATTCTGCACGCCGGGGACGTCGGAGGCAGCTCAGTGCTCCACGTGCTGAGGCAGATCGCTCCGGTCCAGGCCGTCTACGGCAACGTCGATCGGCCCGACCCGCTGCTCCAGCCCAGCCTCTGCGTCGAGGCCGGCGGACTGACGCTCCACGTGAGTCACGGGCACGAGCTGGGCAGTCCCACGCCGCAGAAGCTCCTCGCCAGCTATTCCGCCGACGTCATCATCTACGGCCATACCCACCAGGCGCTCGTGCATCGGGAAGGACCCCGCCTGGTGATCAATCCCGGCGCGGCCGGACCGCGGCGCTTCGACCTCAGACCTTCGGTCGGGAGGCTGACGATTGCGGGTGGGCGAGCGGAGATCGAGATCGTCGAGCTCCGCGTCTAGAAACGAATTCAATCACCACCGAGCAGTCGTTTTTCTCCGTTAGCTCCGTTAACTCCGTGGTGGAACTCTATAGGGCGTCAGGAGGTAGAAAGCGGGAGGATCGCCGCGATCTTGCTGCCGGCAGGAAGCTCGAGCGGCGCCTCGAGGACATTCGAACTTCAGCCTTCTGACTTCAGCCTTTCATGTTCAGGCCGCAGGACCTTGTCCATCATGAGAAAGTACGGCAGCGCCAGCGCAGACAACGCCGCGGCGGCGCCGAAGGCCGTTCGGAAACCGTAGTTCTGGATGAGCCATCCCATTGTGGTTGAGCCGGTGCCGATGCCGGTATCGAACGCCGCGAGGATCGCGCCGAATGCGGCGCCGCGGCGCGCGGCGCTGACGTCGCGCATCACGTAGCCCACGTAGACCGGGTAAGACGTACCAAAGCCGGTGCCAAATATGATCGCGGACACGATCATCAGCGTGCGTGTGCTGCCGATCGCCAGGCAGGCGAGACCGGCGCTGATCAGAACCAGACACGGCATGAAGACGCGCTTGTAACCCCACCGGTCGCCGAGCCGGCCTGCGATCGGCCGCGTCAGCAGCATGACGATCGCCAGCGTCGTGAGGTAGATGGCTTTGGGGGTGACGTGGTTTGCGTCGGCGTACAGCGCCGTGAAGCTGGTAATGCCGCCGTACCCGAACGAGTACAGAAACAGCGTGAACGACATCACCAGAACGCGCCACTCGAGCAGGCCGCCCGGGCGCTCGTGAGCGGCTGCCGCAGCGGGCGGATGCTCCTTCAGAAACCACGCGATGGTCCCCATGGCGATGTTCAGCACCGCCGAGACGGCACAGAGCCACCACCAGCCGTGGCGATAAATCCAGAACCCCATCGTCGGCGCCACCGCCAGCGCGGCCACAGTGGAGAGGCCCCAGTAGCTGATGCCTTCGGCGCGGCGATGCGCGGGGAGCATGTTGGTCATGTACGCGGCTGAGGCGGACAGAAGCCCCGACCAGAAGACGCCGTGTATCAGGACGATCCCCAGCATCCAGCGGTAGCTGGTCAGCGCCGCATAGATAATCGAGAAGATGGTGATCGCGATGCTCGAGATGATGAGCACGCGACGCTGGCCGACGCGATCGGCGATGGCTCCGGTCAACGGCGCCGAAAGCGCGGAGGAGTACGTCAGAAACCCGAGGAAGAGCCCGGAGGCGAACGTCGATCCGCCGAGATCGAGGATGTGGAACGGGGCCGTCGGAAGCAGCTGGAACGCCGACAGAAACACCGTGAAGCTGAACCCGCACATCACGAAAAAGCGCGGGGTGAAAAGGCGATCGGGCAATGTAACTGCGATCGTACACCGAATCGAAGACTCGTCTTGGTTCCACGTGGTTCCGCGCGGTTCTGCGGGGTTCCACAGGGTTCAGTTCACTGGGTTCGCCAGGCGTGGCTGCCGCGGCTTCTTGCGGAAGCGCTGGCGGGCGCCGCCGCTCGAGCTGCTCTGGCTGCCGTCTTTCAACGAATCGGTCAGATCAAGGCGCAGCGCTCGCAGCGCAGGAGCGAGGCTGAAGACGATGCTCGTGCGGCGCACGGCGCGGAACTTACGCTAAGATTCAGACATGACGCAGGATTTGAGCGAGTTTCGGCCATCGAGGCTGTGGAAGCGGATGTCGGCGGATCGCCGGATTGCCGCCGCAGAGCTCTTCTGGTCGGACGAGCAATCGACGGAGCAGCAGGTCGAGGCGGTCACCGCCCTGGCAACGCACATGAAGTTTCGAGCCAAGAGCGTGATCGCGCTGCCCCTGGAGAAGAAGGCGAAGTATCTGGCGACGCTGCCGACCGTATCCGACACCGTCGCCGCCCGCGCGCTCGTGAGCTATCACCTCGAACGGCAGCGGTCGATGATGGCGGCGTTTCTCGACGGCCTCGGCATCGCGCACGAGGACGGCCTCATCAGCGAGGAGAACGTGTCGAAACCGGACCTCGAGAAGCTGCGGACCGCCGCCGCTGAGCTCGCGACGAAGTACCCACGGGAAGACGTGGAGCTGTACTTCGGCACGCTCGTCTCGCAGGATCCGGACACGTGGGGAGCGCTTGCGGAATTGGCGATTCGTTGAGCGGCAATGAGGAAACGTTCAGTCGTTCGGTTCATCGTCGCGGTGAGCGTCTTTGGAACAGCTGCCGCCACTTTGAGTCGGGCTGCGGCTACTGGCGACGCTGACGCAGACTGGCCCGTCTATCGCGGCGATCCGAAAGGCAACCAGTACTCTCCGCTGGCCCAGATCCACGCGGCGAACGTCCACAGGCTCGCGCCTGCGTGGGAGTACCACACCGGTGATGCGAACCAGCGTTCGACCATGCACGTCAACCCCATCGTCGTCGAAGGGGTGATGTACATGACCACACCCGGTTTGAAGGCCGTCGCTTTGAATGCGGCCACCGGACGTGAAATCTGGACCTTCGATCCTGCAACACACAACAACGGCAATGTCGTGCGATTGCGCAACCGCGGCGTTGCCTATTGGAAGGGCATCGAAGGAGAGCGAATCTTTCACTTTGTGAGAGACCGGGTCTACGCACTGGACGCGAAGTCGGGCGCGCTGATCGTGACGTTTGGAAGAGGCGGGTACATCGATCTGCGTCAGCACCTGGGAGTGGATCCAGCGACGGCGGTCATCGAGATGACGTCCCCTGGAGCTGTCTACAAGAACGTCCTCATCATCGCGTCGCGCGTCAACGAAAGCTACGACGCATCTCCGGGGCACATTCGGGCGTACGACACGGTGACCGGAGAGTTCAGGTGGATCTTTCACACCATTCCCCGCGAGGGGCAGCTCGGGCACGACACGTGGAAGTGGGTGAAAGGGGAGAACTACGGAGGTGCCAACGCCTGGGGCGGCATCACCATCGACGATCAGCGAGGCTGGGTGTTTGCGGCGACGGGCTCGGCGACGGAGGATTTTTACGGCGGCTTTCGCAAAGGGAACAATTTGTTTGCGAACAGCGTGCTGGCGCTGGACGCCACCACCGGCCAGCGGAAATGGCATTACCAGACGGTTCGCCACGATATCTGGGATTACGACAATCCACCGGCGCCCATCCTGGTTACGCTCAGGATCGGCAGCACGGCGAGAGACGCCGTAGTCCAGCTCACGAAAATGGGCCTGACGTTCGTGCTCGATCGAGAGACCGGGCAGCCGTTGTTCCCGGTTCAGGAGATCCCTGTTCCACGGTCGAGCGTCCCGGGGGAAGAAACGTCTCCGACCCAGTTGTTCCCGCTCAGGCCGCCGCCACTGGTCCGCCAGTCGCTGACCGAGGCGGACCTGACGAATGTCACGCCGGAGGCCCGGACATACGCATTGAGGGAGTTCAGAAAATACCTGTCGGGATCCATCTACACGCCACCCAGCTTGCAGGGTACGATCACGACCCCAGGGCACCTCGGGGGCGCCGAATGGCATGGCGCGTCTTTCGATCCCATGCTGAACGTTCTGTACGTGAACGTCAACGAGGCCCCTACCATTAACAGGCTGAGAGCGGTTTACGATCTGCCCGGCGACCAGCAGAGTCCGATGCAGTTAGGCCGTCAGATTTATGAGAAGACGTGCATCGCGTGTCATGGCCCCGAAAGGCAGGGCGTTCCACCGCAGACTCCGGCACTCGTGGATCTGAAGAAGAGCAGGCAGGAAATCGAAGCCACGATTCGTCAAGGGCGAAACAGCATGCCCGCGTTCGGCTTCCGTCCCGGTGAGATGAACGCGCTCATCGCATATCTGGCGAGCGGCCCCGGTGAAGTCGAGAGCAGCGTCTCCCAGGGTTCCCCCGACCGATACACGATAGACGGCTACCCGCTGTTCCTCGACCCACACGGCGTGCCGGCCATCTCCCCGCCCTGGGGAACGCTCAATGCCATCGACCTCGTCAAAGGCGACATTCTGTGGAAGGTCCCGCTTGGCGAGTATCCTCAACTGGTCGCCAAGGGCATTCGCAACACAGGCACGCTGAACTTTGGTGGCGCGGTGGCCACGGCGGGAGGCGTGATATTCGTCGCTGCGACGGCTGATGAAAAAATCCGCGCCTTCGAAACGCATTCGGGAAGGGTGCTCTGGGAGTATCAACTGCCGGCAGGCGGCTATGCCACGCCGAGCGTGTACATGATCGACGGAAGACAGTACGTCGTGATTGCCGCAGGAGGCAGTGGAAAGAACGGGACGAAGTCAGGGGACTCCATCATCGCCTTCGCTCTGCCACAACCGAAGAGCGATGCGCAGCAGGTCAGCAAGCGCGAAACCCAGAAATCGGGGTCAGATTGGATCCAGCTCTTCGATGGGTCCACCCTGAACGGGTGGGTTCACATGAATGGCGCACACACCTATACGGTGGAAGATGGAGCCATCGTGGGCAGGACCGTGGAGAGCAGCGCAAGCATAAATTCGTTCCTGTGCTCACTGCAGGAATTCGATGATTTCGAGCTGGAGCTCGAGACGGCGATCGACAGAATCACGAATTCGGGAATACAGATCAGAACTCAGGTCAGACCCGTTCAGGCCGCGGGCAGAAGTTTCGAATCCTCCGCCGGGAGAGTGAATGGCCCACAGGTCGAAATACGGCGATTCTACAAAGGGCAGCCAGCGACCGGCTTGCTCTACGGAGAGGCGCTGGGCACCGGCTGGCTGTCGTCGCAGCAGAAGATCGACGAGGCCCATCATCATTTCATTGACGAAGGCTGGAACAACCTCCGTATCGTAGCCAAAGGGCCGCGCATTCAGACCTGGGTGAATGGCCACCCAGTTGAAGACCTCGTCAATGAGGAAGTTTACAAGACCCACCCCAAAGGCTTCATCGGCCTGCAAATCCACGGCGTGGGTGAACGCGAACTCACCATGCCGATCCACGCTGGTTCGGGTGTGACAACGAGCCAGCCTCTGGTGATCAAGTGGCGAAATATCCGAATCCGACCGCTTCCCAGAACCGATTGAGGCCTGGCTTCAACGTTTCGAACTTTCATCTCTTGCACCGCACCGGTTTGACCGGCACACAGAGGCGCACATGCTGACTCTTCTCTTCACGGCACTGGTGCTTGCGCAGGACACCGCAAGGGCTCCCGCAGGCCTCGAGGCTCGCCTGCGGCCGATGATTGCGTCGAGCGGCGCGGAAGTCGCGGTCGCGTATCGCACGCTCGATGGACGCACGGAGCTACTCATCGATCCGGACAAGAGCTTTCATGCCGCCAGCACGATGAAGGTGCCGGTCATGATCGAGCTCTTCCGCCAGGTTCGCGAGGGAATGGTCTCGCTCGACGATCCGCTTCCCATCCGCAACGAGTTCCACAGCATCGTCGACGGAAGCCGCTACGTGCTGCAGGAGGGAGATGACTCGGACACGGCCGTCTACGCGGCCGTCGGGAAGACGCTGACGCTGCGGCAATTGTGCGAGGCCATGATTACCGTCAGCAGCAACTTTGCCGCGAACCTGCTCATCGAGAAACTCGGCGTGGAACGTATCCGCCACACGGTCAAAGCGCTGGGGGCGGGCGGGATGCAGGTGCTCCGAGGCGTCGAGGATCAGAAAGCGTTCGACAAGGGGATGAGCAACACGACCACGGCCAGGGCGCTGCTCGACTTGCTGGATCGAATCGCGCACGGGCGCGGCGTGGATCGCGAGTCGGATGCCGCCATGATCGAGATTCTGAAACGTCAGACGTTCAGCGACGCCATTCCCGCCGGCGTCGGGGCCGGCGTCGCGGTCGCGCACAAGACGGGGAATATCACGCGCATCCACCACGACGCGGCCGTCGTGTACGCCGAGCGGCCCTACGTGCTGGTGCTTCTGGTCCGCGGCATCGAGGATCAGAAGAAGAGCGCCGCGCTGATGGCGGAGATCTCGAAGGCGGTCTACGAATTCAACCAAATCAGCCGGTAGCCGTCAGCCGGGGCTCCGAGCCGCGAGCCGCGTGTGGCATCAGAACACGTACACGAAGTTCACGATGGGAAATGCGAAGAATTCGTCCGCGCCGATAGGGAACCCGAGCGCAAGGTCCGCCGAGAGCCGATCGCCGAAGAATCGCACTCCGGCCGACGCGACCCCGTTGCCCCCTTTCCAGATGTAGTTTTCCGTGATCAGCTTGAGGTTGCGGCGCACGGTCCGCTCTCCGCCCACCATGACGACTCCGGCCCGGCCGCCGTTCGTTCCGTAGGCCATCCCTGCGCCAATCGACACCGACGCCGCGGTCCCTCCGCGCGTGCCGACGACGTATCCAATGCCCCCTCCGTCGCCGTCCACGTCAAAAGCATGGAGCACGCCCACGGCGATCTGGCTGGACGGCGTGTCGAGCACCTGTAGCTTCGGAGTGATCCAGAAAGGCCGCTCCCACTCGTCGATGCCGAACACGAGCGGCGTGCCGCCGCCGATCGAGAATCGATCGGTGACGCCGACCTGCACGAACGGCATGACGAACTCGTACACGCCGAGGTAGACCTGCCCTTTCTTCAATGAACGGCCGGTCGGCGCGAAGAACAGACGCGTCGCGTTCGGATCCGGAGGCATGAACTCGCCTTGCAGGAGGCTCCCCGTTACCTCTTTCAACGACGCAATTTCCACCCGGCGCGCTGTGACCGTTGCGCCGGCCTGCGTGATGAACACCACTTCCACGTCATCCTGCCGCTCGACGGTGCCGTACAGGCGGGAGCCGTCCCGCAGGACGAGCTCGTACAGCGTGACCTTCTGCTCTGACGCCGGCCGATCGGCGGCAGCCCCTTCCGGCGTCTGCGCGGCCGCTGGGTGCGGGGCGCCTGCCAACGACACGCACACAGCAAACATGGCGATGCGCATACTCATGACCATTCCTCCCTTCGCAGCTCGCTACCTCATGTGCCGTCGAATGATCACCACAGAGATAACGGAGACCATAAAATGTGTTCCCTGCTTACTCAGTTGCCTCTGTGGTGAAAACCCTGTTCCCGTCCATCAGCCGCACGTGATGCCTGTACCAATCGCTCGTGAAGAGCCCCTGCGGGTCGCAGGCGCGCTTGCGCGCGAGAAACTCGCGCATGCGCGGGTGGCACCGCTCGACCTGATCGCGGGTGGCCCAGCGGTGATACGTCAGGTAGTAACTGCCCCCGAACTCCGCCGCCGTATCGATGAGACGTCTGAAGTCCGCCCCGGCCTTGCGCAGACCCTCCGCGCAGTGATCGACGTGCAGATTGACCACCACGCATGCCCAGGGCTGCCTCGCCCATGCCAGCAGGCTTTCGTCGTCCCGCTCGATCAGCCGGATGGTGCCGTAGATGACGTTCATCTCGTGCCGGCGCGCGTCGTCGCGCATGGCGGCCATGAACGCTGGCAAGTCGGGACGGGGCACGTACAGCTCGGAGATCATCTCGCTGCCCTTGACGGTCGAGGCGAGCTGCCGATCGAGCGTGTCGTGGTACCCATCGGTGTAAGTGGCGAGCTGATGCGTGTCCGACCAGTAGACCTGGCCGTCGGTCGACATGTACTGCCGCGCGTACTCGGCAAACGCGCGGGACTTGTCCGCATGCGCGAGCAGCAGCAGCCGCTGCCAGTCGCTCGTGGTCAGCGCACGCTGGTCGTCTGGGATCGGTCGGTCGTCGTCGACGGGGCGGTAGCAGGAAAACACGCCGGCCTGCATGAGCTCTCGCGACCGCGGGTCCGTGGCGAACTGGCAGTCGCCGTACTCGAAGCCGTCGCGGATGCGCCGCTCGAAGAGCTCCGGCAGATCGTCGACGGAGACGAGGGTGACCCGGCGCTCGACCTTGTGGCGCCTGGCGAGCCGCAGCGTGACCGTGGCGATCACGCCGAACAGCCCGTAGCCGCCGATCGCCAGCGAGAACAGCTCGGCGTTGGACGTTCTGCTGCACGTCACCAGCGCACCGGTGACGTCCACGAGCTCGAACGACTCGACGTCGCCGATGATCGGGCGCAGGCGAAGGCCGCGGCCATGAATGTTGGCGGAGAGCGCCCCGCCGAGCGTCAGCCGATCGGCGCCGGTCTGCTTCTGGATGATGCCCCACGGCTGCGTCTGTCCGGCGCCCGCCCAGAGCAGATGGTTGACGAGTCGGGGCCAGTCGATGCCGGCTTCGACTGTGACAAGGCCGCGTTCCGCGTCGAGATCGAGCACCCGGCAGAGTGACGTCATGTCGAGCAGCACCGTGCCTGCGCCGAATTGCTGCCCGCCCATGGCGTGGCGGCCGCCGGCGATGCTCACGGCGAGGCCGGCCGCTGCGGCGCTGCGAACCGCTGCCTGCAGTCCCCGGATTGACTCAACTGACACGACGCGACGGACGGTCGTGCGATTGAGCTGGGAGTGGACGTCGTTGACGTCGCATGCCTGGCGCCGCGGAAATGTCAGGGGGATGGACGAGGGCTGCGGCCGCGATGTCCCGGGCATCATGCTGGCAGGATACGGCCGGCGAGGATGAGAAGTCGTGAAGAAGGGCTGAAGAAGCGTGATTTCAGCGTGCGCGATCGGCGAGCGTGGCGAGAATCGGCTGAAATGCCGGCAATTGCCTCAACGGCTCGAAGAGCGGCTCGATGGGGATTGTCCATCCGGTGAATGGCAGCTCGGGTTGCTCGGCATTGCCTGAGTCACGACGAACCAGGGCCGTCAAGGCCTCTACAGCCTGCCGATCGCGGCGGTTGACGGCGTGGTGAAAGGCTTCCGCCAGCGTCGCTTCGCTGCGACGTCCGCCGCGGCGCAACGCGTCGATGGCCGACGTCGCGTGGCTGAACGCGGCGTCGGCGCCGGTTCTGTCGCCGCTCGCGGCGAGCGCGGCACCAAGCCCCACGAGCGACCGCGCGTGTTCAGGAAAAAGATCGAGAGCGTGCCGAAACAGCGCAACCGCCTCGCGCGCCTGTCCGGTCTGCAGACACGCGAAACCGGCCCCGTCGTAGGCGTTCATCGCGAACTCCGCGGCGTAGAGCTGCGACGGACCGGCCGCTATCTCCCGGTCGAACTCCGCGCGGGCTTCCGAGGCGTCCTTCTGGGCCAGACGAACCAGGCCGAGCAGCCAGTGAAGTCCCTTGGCCGGATAACGTTGGCGCAGATTCGCCTGCCGGTCCTGCACGATCGTGCCTTCGCGCAACACCGACTCGGCGCGGTCGAGCGCGCCTCGCGCGATGTGCACCATCGCCGCCTCGAAGTGGGCGAACGGAAAGTCCGGGTACAGCTCCATGGCCCGCGCGAGGGACCGCAGCCGATCCTCGCCCCACTCCGCGTGCGCGAGCCGGAACTGGTTGCCCCAGTACCCGGGCTCGAGGGCCACCGCACGCCGGGCGGCGGTGAGCGCCTCGCTGAAGCGGCCGGCGCTCACCAGCAGAAACGCCAGGGTTGCGTGCGCTTCGGCCAGATCTCGTTCCAGCTCGATGGCGCGCCGCACGTGATCGATCGCACGCGCCAGCAGCGCCGCGTCGGGCTGGTTGCGCGCACGCGACATCTCGTACTGAAAGAACCGGGCGTTCCCCAGTCCGACGTGCGCCAGCGAGTAGCGCGGGTCCAGCGTGACCGCGCGCTCGAAGTCGGCAATCGCACCAGCGACGAGCGATGCATCGAGCGACTCCAGCCGCACGCGCCCTTCCGTGAACGCCTGATATGCCTCGAGGCTGCTCGTCTCCCGGTGCGAGCGCCTGATCCCGGCGTCCGATCGGGCGGTGCCGAGCGTCTCCGCGAACTGCGCGACGATTCGATCCTGCAGCTCGAACACCTGCTCGAGCGGTCCGTCCGCCTTTGCGTCCGCCAGCGCCTCGCCGGAGGCGGCGTCGACGACGCGTGCCGTGATCCGCAGGCGATCGCCAGCCCGCTGGAAGCTGCCGACGACCGCGAGATCGAGATGCAGCTCCTTGCGGAGCGCCGACAGGTCGGCGCCTGCACCGCGGACTGCTTCGACCACGCGCACGCGATCGATGATGCGCAGCGTGCCGGCTGCGCGGAGGTCGTTGGTGACGGTCTCGGCGATACCCGACGAGAGCCACGCGAGCTCGCGGTCGGTGCTCACGTTCGTGAAGTCGAGAACCGCGATGGCGGGCGGCTGGTCCCCCACGCGCTGGACCTCGGCCGCGGCGGGAATGTCCCGCGGAACGATAGACTCGACCGGCGCGATGAACCGATAGCCACGGCGCGCGACGGTCTGGATGTACGTGGGCTTCGAGGAGTCATCGCCAAGGGCCTGGCGCAGTTCCGACACCGCCTGCGTGAGCGCGTTGTCGGTCACCGCCACGTCCGGCCACAGGGCCGTGAACAACTCGTCCTTCGGGACGAGCGCCGACTGCCGGGCCACGAGGTACAGCAGCAGGTCGATGATCTTCGGGGAGAGCGGAACGACGTCGGCGCCGCGCAGTAGCCGGTACGAGCTGGCGTCCACCGTGAACGGACCGAATCGGTACGACGCGACCATCGTCACTTCGCGCAGACGCCCGGCAGGTGCTGGAATGACGTGACCGACAGCACGGGCAGCGCGTCGGCACGGTCCGGTGCGGTTCGCGATTCAGCGACGCCGAAGGTGATGCGCGTCTTGCCGACCTGTTTGCTGCGCGTCGACGCCTGCACGAGCGTGGACTTCAGTGTACCGATCACTTCATCGATGTGGCCGGTGTGCTCCTTCGCGAGCTCCTTGAGGAGCGCCTTATCGCCGGTAAGCCGATACGTCCGAAGGCTGCCGAGCTCCTGGATCGTGGGGCCGGTGAGGCATCCCTCCACGGTGAGGACGTCCCCCTTCTTCGGCTCTCCGGACTTCGGCTCGGTGCCCCTCTGCCACAGCGGAGCGCCGTAGACCGCGACAGACATGACCACGCAAACCGCGAACGTGCTCGGCATCGGTCCCCCTTCCGGGCGCCTGGCGTCCTCAGCATAGCACTGCGACAGCCGCCGCTCGTGTAGCGCAGCCCTTCCAGGGCTGCCTGAGCGGCATGCAGGCCTCAAGGCCTGCGCTACGGGTCCGGATACCTGCCGGTGTGGGACGGCGCCTAGGGGTCGAAGTGGAAGCCGACGCGGACGCCGGCACCATCAGGATGCTCGAACCCGGCGTCGCGTAGACCTGCGCCCTTCTCTTCGGTCGTGTCCTTCTTGAACGTGATCGACACGATGGTCTCCCCTTCGGCGATCGTGTCGAGCACCGACATCGTGCTGCCGTCGACCTGGCCAAACACGGTGTACTCGAAATCCAGGCGCGGGTTGTCCACGAGGTTGATGAAGAACTGCGCGTCGCCGGTATCGCGGCCACGCGTCGACAACCCGATTGCTCCGGCAATGTGGGGCACCAGGCTGATCTCATCCCGCATGTACGGACCGTCCCCCGAATACTCGTTCGCGCCGGGGCTGCCGCCCTGGACGACGAAGTTGGGGGACGCGCGGTGGATGGTCAGCCCGTCGTAGTAGCCGGCTTTCGCCAGACGAAGGAACCGTACGCTCGTCAGCGGCGCGATCGTCGGGCGCAGGGTGAAGACGATGGTCCTGCCGTTCGCGAGCTTGATCCGCCCGGGTGTCGTGCGGGCCTCCTCGAGCTCGACCGGCAGCGGCAGCGCCGGGCGCGACAGCGGTTGCGGAGCGATCTCCTGCGGCTTGCCGGTCCACTCCTGGAGCAGGGCCGCCGCCAGCATCGCCACAGGGATGTCGAAATCCTGCAGCAGCGGCGCGAGCGCGCCGGCCTGATCCGGATTGCCGAGCTCGCGCAGCCGCTCCACCAAGGCCAGGCGCGTGTCGCGGGACGTCTCCTTCTTCCCGGCGGTGACCCGTCGCAGCGCGTCGCTCAGCGCGGCAGCCAGCGGCGGAGTCGCTTTCATGCCTTTCAGCTCGATCGCGGCGGTCCGCAGCAGCTGGTAGTCGGACCGGCCGAGCGCCGCGACGAAGTACGGCTCCGCCTCATCTCCCTTGAGCTTCTTCAGCGCCGCGAGCGTCGCCTCGCGGACGTTGTCGTTCGGATCGAGCGCGAGCCGCTCGAGAACGGACACTTCGTTCGTGACTGCGGCCGTGCGGGCGGCGTACATCCGCACCTGCCACGTCGCGTGGCTCACGTGCGAGCCCAAAAGCGGAATGACGACGCGATCCGGCGCGCGTCTGGCCAGCGCGACGAGCGCGTGAGCTGCACGGTGCCAGTCATTCGGCGGCGGCGTCCGCGCTTCGGCGGTCAACCTGTCGGTGACGTTCACGTCGTCGCGGCACTGATCGCCGAGGGCGTCCGTCGCGGCCAGTGCCACCGCGAGATCCGGATCCTTCAGTGCTTCGAGCAGACGCATGCAGCCGTTCGTCCGCGTTTCCTGCCGGGCCCAGGCGCGGCCCGCCTCCAGACGCACGATCGCCGACGTGTCCCGCAGCAGCGTCGCAAGGAGATCGGTCCGTTCGGCCGGGACGACGGGAGAACCCGCGCCCCCGAGCGACACGGCGGCCAGGCGACGAAGCCCGGGAAGCTTCGTGTCTTCCGCCGCCACCCGAAGTGTGTCTTCATCCACTCCGCGCGTCGCCACGAGGGCTGCCATCGCGTTCACTCTCGCCGGGGGCGGACTCTTGTGCCGAGCCTCGGTGACGATACGCCGGAGCCACTCGATGGTCTCTTCGCTGAGGGATGCGAGCCGGCCGTGCATCCGGACGAGGGATTCCAGCGCTCGCGTGATGTCCGACTGCAAAGAATGGAGGGCCGGATCGGGATCCACACGCCGCATCGATGCGAGGAGGAACGCGTCGGCCGCGCGAACCTGGTCAGACGTCACATATGGGAGGCGCCCGATCGATCGGCTGATGGCCCCGAGCGCGACGCCGATGTCGACTTCGCCGACCTGGACCAGCGCTTCGAGCACGCCCTGGACCTGCTGGCCGGCGGTGTCGTTCGGAAGCGGCTCGCCGCGGAAGGCCTGCGCAAGGGCGTTGGCTGTTTCGGCGCGGGGGCCGTTGGCCAGGAACTGAAGAAGATCGGGAATGAGCTCGCGCCGCTCGAGCCGGCCAAGTGCCCGGATCGCCAGCGTCTGGGTCGGCAGATCGGGGGAGCGCGCCAGCTCGAGCAGCACGCGGAGACTTTCGGCGGACTTCGCGCGCAGCGCGTCGATAGCCGGTGTGTGCAGCCCGTCTGGCAGCGCCATCCGGCCGTCTTCGGCGGCCATGATCGCCATCTGCGCGGCCGCCGGTGACACAGCCGTCTGGGGCCGCCGCCGTTGAGCGGACGCGGGGCCTGCGCCCGCCGCGTGGGTAGCTTCGACGAAACCGGCGAGGAGCGCCACCACGACGCGCGCCTTCATCACTGCCTCATTTCTTCCGGCCTGAATACTCCAGCATCTGCGTCGTCAGATCGAGCGGGTATGAGATCTTGACGTCGGCAATCCTGCCGTCGGGACCTTTGACCGGCTCGAGGCGCGGCTGGACGAACCCGGTATACGACGGCATGTGGAGATGATCGACCCGCGCGACCACCTCGTCGCGGAGCTTCGCGTCGAAATGCACGCCGTAGCTCTCGACCAGCTTCTTCGCCGCTTCGTAATCCCCCTCCGCCTTGATTCGCTGGATTTCGGCGAGCAGACGGCCGACCCCTTCCTGGAGAGCCCTGGCGTCGACCATCACGTAATACGTCTTGCCGTCGCGCTGGCGCACGTCAATCGCTTTCGAGTTTGCCATGAGCCACCGGACGATCATCTGCCGGTTGCGCATGTGGTCCTCTTCGATCTGTGTGCCTTCCCTCACCCGCCGGAGCTGGACGAGCGCGTTCCGCGTGTAGCCCTCGTACTCCGCCCGGACGATCTCCGGCTGGTCGTCGGCGCTCAGCAGCCGGAGATCCACCATCCTGGCGTCGGGAAGGAAGTACAGCGCGACGAGGTCCGCACGCGCCTCTTCCAGGGCTGAATACTGCTCCTTGAGCGCCGATTGCGGGCTGCCCTTCAGCCGCCCGGAGATCTTTCCGGAGGCGTGCCCGATGACCTCGTGCAGGTCCGTCGTCAGCTCGCCCGCCACGCTGCTCCATTTCTCCGCTCGCGCCGCTTCCTCCGGCGTCCACGCGAACTCCTTCCGGAACTCGGCCGACGTCGATTTGTCGTACGCCACGTTGACGTTGGTGAGCGACACCGACTTGCTGCCGTACTTCTCCCGGATCTCCTGGTCGTTCGGCAGGTTGATCCCCACCGGCGTGATGGGCCCCGATTCGCCCGCCTCGACGACGACGTCGATGGCGTTGGCCGTGATCCCGCGGACCCCCTGCTTGCGGTACTGAGCGGCCCATGGCATGCGGTCCTCGAACCATTGCGCGTCCGCAGCGAGCCTCCGGATGCCCTCGGTCTTCTCGGGATTCACATAGAAGACGAGCGCCTCCCAGGATCCCTTCATCCCGCGCGGGTCCATGTAGACTTCGACGAACCCGTTGATGGTGTCGACAGGCGATGTCTTGTCCTGCACCCACGCGATGTCGTACGCCACGCGATCGGCGGTCTCCCCCGTCCGGTAGAACTTGATGAGCGCCCGCAGCGCCCTGGCCATCGGCTCGGTTGCGTACGGAATCGCGGCCTCGAGGTGCCCGATGATCGTGCGGATCTCCTTGTCGTACCGGCCGCCGACGCGATAGACCTCTTCGACGATCTTCCCGTCCCGCTTGACGACGCGGGAGTTGAGCGGGTACCGCTCGTGGAAGCCTTCGAGATCTTTCATGGACACGCCGACATTCAGGTTGTTCGCGCTCGCCGCCAGGATGTCCTTACCGGCGCCAGGGGTCTTGTTGGTGACGATCGGATCGACGGCTGGGTCGAAGAAAATGGGCTGCAGCCTCGCGAGCAGGGCATCGAGCGTCTCGCCGTTCACGGCAGGGAACGTCGCACCCGCCCTTGCGGACGCCTTTGCGGCCGCCGCGAACGCCTGGGGCGTACACTTCAACACGAACTTCCGCGCCGTCAGGTTGTTGAACGGTCCCGTGTTCAGCCAGAACAGCTTGGTGTAGCGCTGAATCTCGGCGAGTGTGTCCGGATCGACGCCGGCGGGGTGGGTGATGATCTCTTCCAGAACGTCGCGCATCTCCAGGTTGTGCGCGTACCGCTGGTCGTAATAGATGTCCCGGCCGGCCAGCGCCGCCTCGTAAAGGTGCCAGATGAGCAGCTTCTGATCGAGCGGCAGCGACGCGAAGCCGTCCGCATATAACTGCACGACCGCCGCGTCGTCTATTCTCTCGAGCAGGTACTTGCGATCCGCTGGAGGCGCCTCGGCCGCGGACGCTGTCGCCACTGCCGGTTTCGTGCTGTCCGTGATCGGCGTGTTGTCGGCACGCCCGCAGCCCATTCCCATTGCTGTCATCAATCCCACCGTGATCACTGCTCCAATCGACGATCGGTCTGCCATGGATTTATTGTAGATCCGCTAATCCAGTTGAACCGTCTCGCGGTGCTCCGGCATTTTCGTCGTCCAGCCGAGCTGCGTCTTGATGGTTGCGCCCAGCGCGTCCATCGCGACGGGCTCGCCGTGCACGAGGAAGGTCATCTGTGGAGGCTTCGTGAAGCCTCGCAGCCAGCGAAGAATCTCGTTCGAGTCAGCGTGAGCCGACATGGATTCGACGCGCGCAATCCGCGCATGGACGGGAATCATCTCGCCGTGGATCTTCACCGTCTTCTGCCCGTCGACGAGCTGCCGTCCGCGGGTGCCAGCCGCCTGATATCCGACAAACAGGACGGTGTTGCGCGAGTCGGGCAGCGCCGCCTTGAGGTGATGCAGCACGCGGCCGCCGGTGGCCATGCCGCTCGCCGAGATGACGATCGCCGGCATCTTCGACTGCGTCAGCTGCTTCGACTCGGCAACGGAGGAGATCGTGCGGAACCGCTCGGTGCAGAACCCGCAAAGCTGCCTTTCCTGGCGGGCATGCCGCGCTCGCTTCTCGCTCGAGTCCTGATGGTCCGCCGGCCCGTGCGGCGCCTTCTCGTCCCGATACTCGGGCTGCATCTCTGGATCGAGCTCGCGCAGGCGCTCCGTGTAGCGCGCCAGCGCCTCAATAGCCATCGGGCTGTCCACGAAAACGGGCAGCACGGGGATGCGCCGTTCCTCTTCGAGCCGCTTGATCCAGTAGATCAACTCTTCCACACGACCGATCGCGAACGAGGGGATGATGACGCGCCCGCCTCGTTCGGCCGTCTGCGAAATCACCTCCGCCACCTGGGACCCGTCGTCGTCATCCTCGTGCACGCGATTGCCGTACGTGGATTCCACGAGGAGGTAGTCCGCCTCCGCGATCATGGTCGGATCGGGAAGCACCGGACGGTCGAAGCGTCCGAGATCGCCGCCAAAGAGAATCGCGCGCCCGCCGGTGCGCACGCGGGCGTAGGACGAGCCCAGGAGATGGCCCGCGTTGATGAACTCGACCTCGACGTCCCCGGCGACCGGCACCGGCCGGTCGTAGCTCACGGGTTGAAGCTGCGACACCGCGCGAAATGCGTCGGCTTCGCCGTACAACGGCAACGCCGGGGCGTGCTTCGAGTAGCCATGGCGGTTCGCGCTCGCGGCGTCCTCTTCGTGTATCCGCCCCGAATCCGGCAGGACGATCCGGCAGAGATCCTGGGTGCCGGCGGTGCAGAACACGCGGCCACGGAAACCCTGCGACACCAGCCTCGGAAGATATCCGCAGTGGTCGAGGTGTGCGTGGGTCAGGACGATCGCGTCGATCTCGGACGCCGCAATCGGAAACTCCTGCCAGTTTCGCAGGCGGAGCTCTTTCAAGCCCTGAAAGAGGCCCGCATCGATCAGAACCTTCGCGCTGCCGGTGTCGAGCAGATACTTCGAGCCGGTGACCGTACGCGCCGCGCCGAGAAACGTTATGGAAGCCATCGATGAACCTCAGGCAAAGAGTCCCACCTGTCCGCCCGTGTGCCAGAACAGTATCGTGTCCCGATCGGAGAACGAGCCCCGGCGGACGTAGTCGACCAATCCAGCCATCGCCTTCGCCGTATAGGTCGGATCGAGGAACAGCGCCTCGGTGCGGGCGGCCAGCTCGATGGCCGCTTGCGAGGCCGCAGTGGGAATTCCGTACCCGGGCCCCACAAACGCGGCATCGACGTCCACGTGCGCCTCGTCGAACCGATGCGTGTCGAAGCCGAGCAGTGGTCCGAGGCCGGACAGAATTCCACGGATGTCCCGCTCCAAAGATAACGCGGACTCGTCTGCACTGATGCCGACGACGCGGGTCCGCCACCCGGCGAGGGCGCAGCCGGCGACGAGCCCCGCCTGCGTGCCGCCCGACGACGTCGCATGGATGATGACGTCAGGAGGATCGATCTGCTGACCGATTTCGGCAATCGCCTCGACGAATGCGGCTGCGCCAAGAGGGGTCGATGCGCCGATCGGAATGACGTAGGGTGTTCCGCCCGAGCGGCGCACATCGTCTGCGGCACGGTCCATCGCCGGCGCGCGGTCCTGACGCGACGCGACGTGCCGCACCTCCGCGCCGAGCAGGCGATCGAGCAGCGCGTTGGCCGTCGGGCGCTCGGGCGCCACGCCATTCGCCACGAGGATGCATTTCAGTCCCAGCTTCGCCGCGGCAGCCGCGGTCACGCGCGCGTGGTTCGACTGCACGCCGCCGCAGGTGATGAGCGTGTCGGCGCCCGCCTGCAGCGCGGCAGCCACCACGAGCCGCATTTTCCGCACCTTGTTCCCGCCAAACGCAAACCCGATCGCATCGTCGCGCTTCGCCAGCAGCCGCGGTCCGCCGCCGAGCGCGGAGCGCAGCCGCGAGAGCTCTTCGATGGGCGTGGGTTCGGAAGCCAGCGGAACGGACGCGAGTGACCGGAGCGCACCGAACATGCAGCTTCAGTATAATCGTCCGGCTGACATGTTCCTCCTCCCTCGATGCACACCCTGCTCGACAACCTGCGTTCAGGAAGACCGGTAATCGCGGCGGAGCTGCGTCCGCCCCGCGCGGAGCTGGAGACGGCCGCCAGCATGGACGCGTGGATCGATACGTACCACGCCGTGCGGGGCCTGACGCGCGCAGGCACGTTCGTGTTCCTCACCGACAGCGCAGTGGGATCGAAGGAGGAAGACAACCTTCGCCACCTCGTCATCAATCTCGGTAGTGACGTGCCGCGCTCGGGCGTCCTGCCGTTCCTGACGTGCAAGCATCCGCTCGAGTACTGCCTGGCGTACGCGGATCGCGCGCACCAGCATGGATTCGACGCGCTGGTCGTGCTGGGCGGCGACAAGAGCGTGGGAGCCCCGCGATGCCTGCAGCATGCGTGGCAGCTTCGGGAGGAGATCCGGCGCCGGGTGCCGGACCTCTCGCTCGGAGGGTGGGCCAACCCGCACGCGGACGCCGCGGGGCAGGTCGGCCATCTGCTCGACGAGCACGCCAACGCCGAGTTCTACCTGACGCAGATCGTGTCGCACCACAGCCGCGCGCGCGTCGAACGCTTCCTCGAAGAAGCGGAACGGCGTCTTCTGACGCTGCCCGGTCTCTTCGGCGTGTTCTACTACCGCTCGGCGAATCCGAAGACCCTCGCGGCGCTGCGCGGGTTCCTGCCGGTGCCGGCCGACGAGCTGACCGGGGAGTTCGCCGCCGGAGCCACGCCTGAAGAGGTCTGTGCCCGATCGATTCGCGCGCTGACGGACGCGGGGGCCCGTCATTTCTACATCAGCAACCTGCCGATCGGCCGCGCCGCCTCGACGCTGCAGCGAATCTTGGGGATGGTGGATGCAGGTGGTTTCAAAACTCCGTAGCGCAGCCCTTCCGCCTTCGCAAATGCTTCGGCGGACCGCCGTAGCCTTGGCGGAGGCTGGTCAGGGCTGCCTGGGACAGGGCTGAAGTTCGAATGCTTCCGGCGCCTCGAGGGCCTTCGAACTTCAGCCTTCATACTTCAGACTTTCCTGATGTCCCCCTGAACTGATCGTCTTCTTCAGCAAACAGCACGTTGAAGCTCGTCAGCGATCCGTAACAGCCGCTGATGTATCCCTGAAGCTTCACTTTCAGGTCTTCCGGTATCTCTGCGGCGTTCACCTGCTGCTCGAGCGACCGCAAGCGGTTCCGTACCATCACGACCTTGTGAAAGAAGGTCTCGATCGGCCAGCTCTTGTCCTGGAGCGCCGGGGTGCCCGGCCGCAGCACGAGGTGGCCGCCGCGCCACTTCTCCGCCGGCGCGGTCGCGGTAATCCCCGCTTCTTCGCGAATGACGCGCCGGAGGATCATTTCGATGTCCAGGCCGGAATTCTCACTCATGGGTGGCGCGATCCTCTCGCGCTCGCTGACGATGGGGAATGGGTCGCGTTCGGACCGGGCGGCGCGCCTGGCCGGCTCGCGCGAGGGGGATGTGATGTCGCCACCCCAGCTCGCCACTCGCGACTCCTGGCCGACTCGGGGGCCGCCGCGATAGTTGTGCTCGCTCTGGCAGTAGCCGCAGACCACGCGGATCGGCAGGCCGTCCGCGTCCGCCGCGACAACCGTGTGCATGCGGTCGGTCTTGCACGCGCGACAGAAATCCTCGAGCGATTCACCGGCACGATACTGACGTGGGGGCATCACGTCCGATGTTAACAGAGTCCAATTCCAGTCCCTGACCCGGGGCCCTGATTGCGGCCTCCTTCGCGCCTTATCGGTGGTCGCTTCGGCGGGCCAAGTCCTATACTCAGAGAATGGGGCAGGTCCTCGACTCGGTTCCCTTTTCCGGCATCATCCGCATTCGCGACATGATGTACGGCGTCACCGATCCCTTCCGCCTCGACCAGGGGGACGTGAGCTTCGACACGCCCGATACGGTCAAGCGGGCGATGCACCGGGCGATCGACGACAACCACAGCCACTACCTTCAGACGACCGGCGTCCCCAGACTCGTGGAGCTGCTCGTCGAGAAGATGCGCCGGGTCAACGGGATTCCGGTCGGCGGACCGGAAGAAGTCATGGCCACGACCGGCGGCATCCACGCGCTGTTCGTGGTCTGCCAGGCGCTGCTGGAGCCGGGCGACGAGGTCATCGTTCCCGATCCGGAATGGCCGCCGTGCATGGGGAACATCACGCTGGCCCGTGGCGTGCCGGTGCCCTGCCCGCTGCACGAAGACCTCGGATGGCGGTATGACGTGGCCGAGCTCGAATCGAAGATCACGTCGAAGACGCGGGCGATTTACGTCAACTCGCCGCACAACCCAACGGGCGGCGTGCTGACGCGGCAGGACATCGAGGCGATTGCCGCCCTGTGCCGCGACCGGAACCTGTGGCTCCTGTCGGACGAGGCGTACGAAGACGTCGTCTTCGACGGCGTTGAACACGTCAGCCCCGCGTCGCTCCCGGATATGTACGAACGCACGATCTCGCTGTTCACCTTCAGCAAGACGTACGCGATGACGGGGCTGCGGCTTGGGTACCTGGCCGCGCGGGATCCCGGGCTCCGCGAGCGCATGAAGAAGGCGCTCTTCTACACCGCCGGCAACGTCACGTCGGTGGTGCAGTACGGAGGGATTGGCGCGCTCGAAGGATCGCAGCGGAGCGTGGCGATCTTCCGGCAGGAACTGGAAACCCGGCGCGATCTGTTCTACGACGGAATCCGGGAGCACGCCGCGGGTGTCCTGAGCGGCGCACCGCCGACGGGAGCGTTCTACGCGTTCCTGCGGATCGACCCCTCGTGGCGCCCGGAGAAGCCGTCGGCGTCGGGCTCGATCTCGTGGGCGATGGCGGAGTACCTGATTGCCAGGGGGCGTGTCGGGTGCGTTCCCGGAGTCGATTTCGGCGCGCGCGGCGAAGGCTACATTCGCTTTTGCTTCGCGCGCGAGCGCCGCGAGCTCACAGGGGCTCTCGAGTCCATGCGCTCGCTGTTCGCGGAGAGCCCGGCCTCAAGGATTCGTTGATTGCCTTCAGCCCCGCTAGCGGACGTGGCGGCCGCCGTCTACCCGGAGCGTCTCTCCGGTGGCGAAGTCCGATTCGAGGAAGAAGGCCACGGCCTTGACGATTTCGACCTCGCCCCCCCAGCGGCCGAGAGGCGTGGCCGATTCCACCGCCTTGATCTCCTCCGGGGTCGTGCCAGGCGGCGCGAGAATCGGACCCGGCGCAACGGCGTTGACCAGGATGTGGTCAGACGCCAGCTCGAGTGCCAGCGCTTCCGTCAGGCCGATGATCCCCCGCTTGGCGACGTAGTACGGCACGTAGCCCTTGTAGCGGGGCCGGCCGCTCACGGCGACCCAATCCGAAAAGTTGATGATGCGGCCGCCGCCGGCGGCGCGCAGGTGCGGCACCGCCGCGTGCGCGCAGAGAAACGCCGCCTTGAGGTCGACGTCGACCACGGCGTCCCAGTGCGCTTCGTCGGTGTCGTCGAACGGGACCGTGGTGTAGACGGACGCCATGTTGACGAGCACGTCGAGGCGGCCGAGCGACGCCGCCGCCTGATCGACGAGCCGGCGGCACTCCTCCCCTTTCGACAGATCGGCCTGGATCACGTGCACCTGCCGTCCTGCGGCGCGCACCGCGTCGGCCACGTCCTCCGCTTCGCGCTTCGAACGGTTGTACGACAGCGCGACGTGCATTCCGCGACGGGCAAGATCGGCCGCGATGGCGGCGCCAATCCGCTTGCCCCCCGTGATTAACGCGGCGCGATCGTGGAGTTCCATCGAGAGTCAGGGTAAACGTCAGCTTCCAGTTCAGCCTTCAGCCTTTCTTCAGACTCTAGGAAGCGTCTGCCGGTGGCCGAAGAAGCTCGACCACGGCGCCTTCGCTCCCATCCGCCGCTCCGCCGTCTTGATGTTGAAGACGACGGGATCGAGCCGCGGGCTGACTTCGTCCCAGTCGAGCGGCATCGAGACCGGCGCGCGCGGCCGCCAGCGGACGGAAAACGGCGGCACGATTGTCTGCCCAGACGCGTTGCGCATGACGTCGAGATACACGGGGGCGCGCCGTCTGGCCTTCCGTGATTCGACGGTGATGAGCTTCGGATGCTCGGCCGCCATCTCGGCGGCAATCGCGGCCGCGTACGCGCGCACCTGATCCTGCATCGCGCCGCGCCGAAGGGGCACGAAGACGTGCAGGCCCCGGCCGCCTGACGTCTTCACGTAGGGCTCGAGTCCGTGATCCTCCAGCTTGTCGCGAAGCAGCAGCGCCGCGCGCGCGGCGGAGGGAAATCCGTCGGCCGGATCGAGGTCGAACGCCAGCCAGTCGGGCTTGTCCATCTGGTCGACCCGGCTGTTCATTACGTGCATCGCGATGCAGCCCAGGTTGACGAGCGCGAGCAGCGTCTTGCGCGTGCCGCCGACGATGTAGTCGACGTCGCGCCCGGCGGTGGGGGCCGGGATGGTTACGGTTGGAATGTCGGGGGAGAGATGCTCGGGGGCTTGCTTCTGAAAGAAGCACGATTTCCTGATGCCCTCGGGGCAGCGCTCCATCGTGATCGCGCGCCCCTTCATCCACGGAAGGACATGCCCGGCGATGCGCGAGTAGAACTGTGCGAGGTCCAGCTTGGTCAGTCCTTCGTCGGGCCAGAACGGCTTCGAAGGATTCGTGATGATGGTTCCGCCAAGCCGGACGGAAGGCGACGTCACACGTTCCCCGCCCTCAGTCGCGCGCGGCCGTAGGCTCTCGCTTCCGCCGAACGGGCGCGCCGGCCGTCAACCGAGAATGCGCCCGGGCCCGTCAGCATCAACGCGACCAGCGCGCCGATGAGCGTGAGGCCGAACTCGTACCCGCCCGGGAGAAAGAACCCGTTCGCGAGGTGCACCTTCCAGATGGCGACGGCCATGTCGATGGCCAGCGCGAGGGCGGCAAACAGGGTGAGGGCGCCGGCGATGAGCATCAGGCCGCCGACGAACTCGACGACAGCGACGAGAACTGCCAGCGGAAACGCGGGAGTCAGACCGAGCTGCGTGAAGAACCCGGCGGTGCCGGCCAGGCCGCCTCCGCCCCAGACGCCGAGGAGCTTCTGCGCGCCGTGCGCCACGAACACCGCTCCGACGGCCAGGCGGAGCACGACAGGCCCGTACGGCTGCATCCAGACTCCTCCCCCGGGCGGCCCATCCTCACCCGCAATCCGCGTATTGTGCCACTGATTCCGGGGTGAAAGTACAGTAATCTCAGGCCTCGATCGGCTTTCGTGCGCTCGCACCACCAAAGGAGCCGCTGATGTTCACGCGACGCGCGTTTCTCCAGACGACCGGCACCGCGGGGGCAGCCGCGCTCGCCGCCTTCGGCAACAACGGCTTCGCGCGGGTGCGGGCCGCGTCAGCGCGGGTGGAAGGAACGGCCGCGGCCGACGTCGCCGCGGACGAAAGCTACTGGCGCGAGATTCAGCAGGCCTTCACGCTCGATCGGACGCTCATCAATCTCAATAACGGCGGGTGCTCGCCGAGCCCGCGCGTCGTGCACGAGGCGCTCAAGCGCTACCTCGACTTCTCGAACCAGGCGCCCGTCTACCACATGTGGGAAATCCTCGAGCCGAACATCGAGACGGTGCGCCGCCGGCTCGCGGCGGAGTTCGGCTGCGACCCAGCCGAGCTCGCCATCACGCGGAACGCCAGCGAGGCGCTGCAGACCGCGCAGCTCGGGATCGATCTGAAGGCGGGAGACGAAGTCGTCACGACGAACCAGGACTACGGGCGCATGCTCAACACGTGGGAGCAGCGCGTGCGGCGCGAAGGGATCCGCTTGACGAAGATCTCGTTCCCGGTTCCGCCACCGTCCATGAACGATCTCGCCGAACGGCTGATTGGCGCGATTACGCCGGCGACGAAGGTGCTGCACTTCTGTCACATCACCAACCTCACGGGGCAGATTTTCCCCGTGAAGCGGATCTGTGACGAGGCGCGTCGCCGCGGCGTCAAGACGATCGTCGACGGCGCTCACGCGTTCGCCCATTTTCCCTACAAGGTCGCCGACCTCGGATGCGACTACTACGGCACCAGCCTTCACAAGTGGCTGCTCGCGCCCATCGGCACCGGATTTCTGTACGTGAGGCAGGAGAACATCGCGTCGCTCTGGCCGCTGACCCCCGCGGCGGAGGGACAGAAGACCAGCATCCGGAAGTTCGAGGAGATCGGGACCCACCCGGCCGCGAACCACAACGCGATTGCGGAGGCGCTCAGCTTTCATGAAGGCATCGGCATAGAGCGCAAGGCGGCCCGGCTGCGCTACCTCCGGGATCGCTGGGCGAAGCGGCTCGCGCAGAACCCGCGCGTTCGCATCCACACCAACCTCGACCCCGCGCACTCGTGCGCAATCGCCAACGTACAGATCATCGGCGTGCCGACCGGCAAGGTGGTGGCGCGCCTGTGGGAACGCTGGCGCATCATCGCCACGCCGATCGTGCACGCCGAATTCGAGGGGGTGCGCGTCACCCCCAACGTCTACACCACGCTCGAAGAGATCGACACGTTCGCGGGCGCCATGGAAGAAATCGCCGCGAAGGGCATCGAGTAGGGATTATTTCATCGGATTCCCATCAGCGTCGTAGATCGCGAGCTCCCCCTTCTTCTTGAGAATGTCGGTGATCTTCGTCGCGTCGCCGACGGCCACGATGTGCAGGCGGCCCGGCGCCCAGTACTTCTGTGCCGCGGCCTGCGCCTGCGCCGGGGTGATCGCCATCACGCGCGCCGGATACGTGTCCCAGTAGTCCGCCGGCAGGCCGTACTGCCAGTTCTCGATGTAGTAGGTGAGCACCTGCTGCGGGCTTTCCAGGGCCAGCGCGAAGCCGCCGACAATCGCGCGCTTTACGGCGGCGAACTCGGCGGCTGGTATCGGCGTATCCCGCAGCTCGGCAATCTCCGCGAGCAGATCCGTCAGCGCCGGCTCCGTCACGTCCGTCCGCACGCTGGTGGACGCCGTCCACGATCCGCGGTACTGCGTGGCCGAGAAGAAGCTCCCGATGCCGTACGTGTACCCCTTTTCTTCGCGCAAGTGGCGGAACAGCCGTCCCATCGTCCCGCCGAGGACCCGGTTCACGACCGTCAGCGCCGTGTAGTCGGGGTCCGTCCGGATCATCGACTGGGTGCCGACGTTCAGCGTCGTCTGCACCGATCCCGGGCGCGCGACCAGGAACACTCTCGGAGCGCCGATCGCCGGCGGATCCGTCACGGACCCTTTCGGCACGCCGGCCTTCTTCCATCCGGACAGCTTCGCCTCGACGAGCTTCCGCGCCTCGGCGAGCGAGATGTCCCCGGCGAACGCCATCGCCGCGTGGTCAGGCACGTAGCGCGTTGTGTGGAACTCGACCAGCGCTTCGGGCGTGATCGCGTCGAGGTTGGCGGCGCTCGGCGACACGCGTCCGGCCGGGTGCTCGCCGAAGACGGCCCGGTTGAACGTCTCGGCCGCGAGGAAATTGGGATTGGCGCGGTTCTGGACGAGACCCGCCTTCGTCCGCGTCTTCAGGCGATCCCACTCCGCCGGCGCGAAGGCAGGGTTCAGCAGGACGTCTGCCGTCAGGTCCATCAGCTTGTCGAAGTTCTCCGTGAGCGAGCTGCCGGAGACCGAGGCCGATGTGCCGGACAGGCCGCTGCCGACGTTCAGCGTCGCCGACATCGTCTCGAGCGTCTCTGAAATCTGCGGAGACGTGCGCGTCTTGGTCCCTTCCCGCATCAGCTGGGCGGTGTAGCTGGCGAGGCCGACCTTGTCGGCGGGATCGAAGTAACCCCCCGCGCCCGGGATGATGACCTGGAACGTGATCTGCGGCAGGCGGCGATCTTCGAGGACGATCAGGTGCAGCCCGTTCGCCAGATCCGCTTCCTGCGGCCGCGGCAGCTTGACCGTCAGCAGGTCGGTTGACACCGGTGCTTTGCCCTTCAGCACCATCTGCGTGGTGGACGGCTGCGGAGCGCCTCCCTGCGCTGCCCCCGGCGGCACCCCTTGTGCCAGCGCCGGCAGGACGGACGTCATCGCCCAGGCGGCCATCGCGAACGTCGCGGCCGGAATTGTGCGGTTCGACATCACAGTCCTCCCTTCGGCGCGGCCGCCTTCGGCACCGTCAGCACGACGGTGCGGCCGGTCTTCACCAGATACTGACGGGCCACGCGCTGCACGTCGGCCGCCGTCACCTTCGCCATGCGTTCCTCGCGAGTGTTGATGCGGCTGGGCTGGTCATAGTACAGCGCGTCCTGCGACAACTGGACCGCCTTGCTGATGGAGCTGCCGAGACTGCTGACGAACGCCCGCCTGGCGCTGGTCCGCGCCTTCTCGATCTCCCAGTCCGCAATCGGGTCGGTCTTGAGCCGCTCGATCTCCGCGTCGATGGCCGTTTCCAGGTCCGCGAGAGTTTTGCCGGGCAACACCGTGCCGCTCACCCTGAAGAGGCCCGGCCCGCGCGTCTCGCCGGAGAAGGCCGATACGCCGCTCGACAGCTGCTTCTGCCTGACGATGGCCTCGTAAAAGCGCGCGCTGCGGCCGCCGGACAGAATCGTGGCCAGCACGTCGATCGCGTCGTCATCGGGCGTCGAGCTGGGCGGAATCCTGTACGCCATGTCGATGCGCGACAGCCGCGCGAGCCCGTCCTCCAGCGTCAGCCTGCGCTCTTCCTTCTGCGGCGGCTCCGACATGTCCACCGCGGGCGGCGCCGGCTGCTGCGGGATCGCGCCGAAGTACTTCTCGACCTTCGCGAGCGTCGTCTTCGTGTTCACGTCGCCGACGATCCCGATGACCGCGTTGTTCGGCGCGTAGTACATCTTGAAGAACGCCGCGACGTCGTCCACGCTCGCCGCGCTCAGGTCCGCCATCGATCCGATGACGGAGTGTTCGTAGGCGAAGTTGTCGTAGGCGAGATCGTCGATCGCTTCGAAGGTCTTGCCGTACGGCTGATTGTCGACCCCGCTCCGGCGTTCTTCCTGGACCGCGTTCCGCTGGTTGTCCAGGTTCTCCTTCGTGATCCCGAGCGATTTCATCCGGTCCGCCTCGAGGAAGAGCCCGAGGTCGAGCTGGTTGGCCGGCAGAGTCTCGTAGTACATCGTCCGGTCTTTGTTGGTCGTGCCGTTCATGGACCCGCCGTTCATGAAGATCAGGTACGGGTGCTCATTCTGACCGACGTTCTCGGATCCTTTGAACATCATGTGCTCGAAGAGGTGCGCGAAGCCGGTGCGACCCTTGCGCTCATTGCGCGAGCCGACGTTGTACTGGACGACGATGGAGTAGACAGGGGCGGAGTGATCCTCGGAGATGATCACACGCAAGCCGTTCTTGAGCTTCGTGTCGGTGAACTGGATTTTGCCGACGGGCGCGGCGGCTACGCCGAGCGCCGCCACGAGGCCGACCGACAGCAGTCGACGGAGCGAGATGGTCATCGCTGACTCCTCGGAGAGAAAATATGGATGGACGGTTCAGGAGCTCAGAGGGTGTGGCCCGCAAACCCGTGAACACACGATCGGTCAGAAGTATAAGGAACCGCGGGAAGGGACGCCAGCACGATGAGGGGGAGCAGCGAGCGATCGACCGGAAGCGGAACGCGAAGCACCCTGCGAAAGTGCTGACGTTAGCCGCGGACGCCATCGCCGGACCATTCCGGCGTGACTTCCTGCGTTCCGCCCCCGGTCCACCGCGCCGGCCGCGGATTCGCGCCACGCGCGAACCCACGGCACGGCCGTCTAGGTGAGGACCTTGATCACGACGCGGCGGTTCTGCGCGCGTCCCGCCCTGGTCTTGTTCGGCGCGATCGGCTTCTCTTCGCCGTAGCTGATCACGCTGATCTTGTGGAGCGGCACCTGGTGCTGCTCGTAGAGATAACGCTTGACCGCTTCGGCACGGTCGAGCCCCAGCTTGTAGTTCCAATCGTTCGGGCCCGCGTTGTCCGTGTGCCCTTCGATCTCGATGTAGGCCCCCTTCGGCTCAGCCTTGAGCTGCTGCACGAGCTGATCGAGGTCCGCCTTCGCCTCATCCGGCATGGCCGCCTTGCCGAACTTGAAGTTGCCCTTGTCTTCGCTGAGCGTCACTTCGTAGACGAGCCGCTTCGAGGCGCGCTCGATCGCGTCCGCGCGCGAGTTCACCGCGTCAGCTGCCGCACGGGCTTCCTGGGCGCTGCGGCCGGCCGCGTCGGCCCGCTGACCCGCCGCCAGCGCGCGCTGATCGACTTCGCCGATCTTGCCTTCGTTGGAGCGTGTGCGCTCCTGGGTCTCTTCGACCGACTTCGAGAGCGTCTCCACCTTGGTGTTGACTTCGCCAACCTGCGTCTTGACCATCTTCTTCGTCGCGCAGGCGGTGGTGCCGCCGATCGCGAGCGCGAGAACTGGTATGGCCAGTAAGAGCTTCTTCATCTTGTCCTCCGAGGCTGTCCGACGGTTACCATAACGTTGTTCCATCTAAATGCCAGTAGTTCGACGTTCGTGTTTTCAAACATCCGGTTCGTTCAACGTCCATGCCTTCGGCATGCACGGCTTCAGCGTTCCGCTTCGTCATTCCCGGAGGCGCCCCCGACGGTGTAGCCCGCCCTCGAGCGGACTGTCAGATCGCGATCGCGGGCACGCACTTCGAGCGGACGCCATCCCGGCCGGGTCGACGCTTCGAAAGCAAGCACGTACTGGTGGCGCAGCTCGTCGACGA
This sequence comes from uncultured Vicinamibacterales bacterium, assembly GCA_964476725.1. Taxonomy (GTDB): domain Bacteria; phylum Acidobacteriota; class Vicinamibacteria; order Vicinamibacterales; family 2-12-FULL-66-21; genus JALZOC01. The sequence continues at coordinate 2,956 of CAYZBZ010000006.1, read as the reverse complement.
TCTGGCGAGCCGCGATGCTCGCATGCGCCGGCGCGCTCGAGATGAAGAGCTCGCCGCCGGTCCACCGCGCCAGGTTCGCGAGTCCTCCGCTCTGCACTTCAGCAGTTACGCTGACCGCCTGGCTCGGATCGTCAATGGCCGACATGACTGCGACGATGTACACCGGGATGTCGATACCGCTTGCAATCGCCGACACCTCCTCGGACGTCAGGCGACTTCGCGTGTCTATGCCGTCGGTGAGCACGACGACGGCGCTGCGCTGCGGGAGCCGGCCGCCGCCCGGCCCCGCCGCCGCAACAGCCCGCGCCGTTTCGGCGATCGCGTCATAAAGCGACGTCTGTCCAAAGGGGGGCTCGACGTGCTCAAAAGCCGCGTTGAGCGCCGAGACGTCCGACGTAAAATTTGTCACCCGATCCAGGCGAGTGTCGAAGGAGAACACCGCCGCTTCGTCCGTCGCCCTGAGGGCACTGACGACGTGCCGCGCGGCGTGCCGCGCGTCGACCTCCTTCGATCCCACCCGCATGCTGCCGCTGATGTCGAAGAGCAGCGCCAGCTTCACCGGCCCGTCCGCCTGGGCGCGGAAATCGAGGATGTGGCGTGGCTCCCCTGCTTCCGCGACGATGAAGTCCTTCTGCTCGAGGTTGCCGACGAACCGCCCCTTGCGGTCGCGCACGACCGCGCTGACCGACACGACGTCGACGGAGGAGCGAAATCTCGCCGGGCCTTGCCCGTCCGCCGGCGGGCTCTGCGGCACCTGGCCCGCCGCCGAAACAGACAGCGGCAGAGTCAGAAGGACTACCGCGATCAGGTTGCGCGAGGGCACTGTCATGACCCCCTCGTCTCCAAAGATCCTGCCAACCAGTTAAGTTATTGATAGATATGAAATTATTGACAAATACCAACTCTGAAATGTGGCTCGGCGACAGATTTAGTGGGTAAGAGTTACATGCTTGTCCGTCATCGGCCTGCTGTTTTTACCTGGTGGCGTATTCCGCTGAGACGTGGCCGTAAGGCCCCCCACTCGCGATAAGATTCCTCCGAATGCCCTTGCGCACCGCGTCCGCTATTCCGGTCAATCCGCGTGTCGGTGGCTTCGTGTACGCGATCCGGAACATCGTGGCGGAGGCGCGTAAGGTCGAGGCTTCCGGACGGAGGGTGCGATACCTCAACATCGGCGATCCCATCATCTTCGGGTTCCGCACGCCGCCGCACATGACCGAGGCGGTCGAGCGCGCGATGCGTGACGGCGACAACGGCTACGCGCCGTCCGCGGGGATCGCCCCGGCGCGCGAGGCGGTCAGCGCCGAATGCGTCCAGCGCGGCATGCCGATGTCCCCGGATCGCGTCGTCATTACGTCCGGCACATCCGAAGGCATCGAGCTCGCGCTCACGGCGCTCGCCGGACCGGGCGACGACGTGCTCATCCCGGTGCCGACCTACCCGCTCTACACGGCGGTGCTGGCAAAAATCGGCGCGCGTCCCGTGTTCTATCGCACGGACTTTTCCCGGGGATGGCAGCCGGATCTCGATCACGTCCGAAGCCTGATCACACCGGCGACGCGCGCGCTCGTCGTCATTGATCCCAACAATCCGACAGGCGCGACGTACTCGACCGAAGCGCGGCGCACGCTGGTCGATCTCGCCGACACCCACAACTTTCCGCTCCTGGCCGACGAGGTTTACGCAGATCTCGCGTTCGACGGACCGGTCGCGGCGCTTGCCGCGCTCAACCCCGAAGCGCCGGTGATCACGTTCTCGTCCCTGTCGAAAGCGTATCTGGCCCCAGGCTGGCGCTCGGGATGGATGGCGGTCGGAGGCACCGGCCGGCTGGACGATGTGCTGGCGGGGATTACAAAGCTTGCGGACGGGCGGCTGTGCAGCAACGGGCCCATGCAACACGGGCTGGTGGCCGCACTCACCGGCGACCGATCGCACCAGCAGGAATTTCGGGATGCGTTGCGCGAGCGCGCCCTGATCACGCACACGCGGCTGAACGCCATCGACGGCATCACGTCGGTCGCGCCGACGGCGGCGTTCTACGCGATGCCGAAAGTGGACCTCCCCGAGGGAGTGACCGACGAGGACTACGTGCTGGCGCTGCTGCGCGCCACGGGCGTCCTGTGTGTCTACGGATCCGGGTTCGGCACCGCGCCGCAGGATGGGTTCTTCCGTGTCGTCTTCCTCGCCTCCCCGACCCAGCTGTCGGGCATCTACGACCTGATCGGCGAGTTCACGCGCGAGTTCCTCGCGGGCCGTAATCGCTGAGTGTCCACGCAGCCAGAGACCCAGAAGTCACTCATCCTGTGGGGAATCTGGATGACCGCGTTCGCGGTCCTCATCCTGTGGTCGGCCTATCTCGTCCGCGACGTCTTGCTGCTCATTTACGTCAGCGGGCTGCTCGCCATCGGTTTCAGCCCGATCGTCCGGCTGATCGAGCGCCAGAAGGTGCTGCCGATCGGGACGCGCCGGTTTCCGCGCTGGCTCGCGATTCTCGTGCTGTACGTCGTCATCCTGGGCACGCTCACCGGCATCGGGTTCATGATCGTTCCGCCGCTCGCGGATCAGGGCCGGCAGTTGTGGAAAGCGCTCCCGGACATGTTCAATCGCGGCCAGGATTTCCTGATCGCGAAGGGGATCCTGAAAGAGCACCTCACGTGGCAACAAGTCGTCGCGCGCGCGCCCGACAGCGGTGGGGGTGAAGCTGTCGGCACGGTGCTCGGCGCGGTCGCGGGCGTGGTCGGGGGCCTGTTCGGCCTGTTGACGATTCTGATCCTGACCTTCTACATCCTCGTCGAAGCCGACACGCTGCGCGACACGATGCTGCAGCTGTTCCCCGCCCGCTCCAGGCGGCGCGTGGCGGCCGCAAGCCGCCACATCACCGTGAAGGTCAGCGCCTGGCTTGGCGGTCGCCGTGGCGTCGACGGTCTCGCTCAACAAGATGATCCTGGTGATCGTG